>DAIUKO010000057.1:0-29320 GCA_036848175.1 Vicinamibacterales bacterium
AGTATGACGTGATGGGGCTATGCGCTTTCGGCAACAGACCGAAGTGAGCTGTATTCTGAATCACAGTCGCAAACGAAGGCCGATCGCGGACTCAGTACAAATGGTCCGAACGTTCCGACGAACGGGTTCGAGTCGATCGGCTTTCCTTCGCGACCGAATCTGCCAAGCACGCGCACGACAAGCGCTGTGCGTTCGCTGACTGTGGTCCGGAACTCGATTCCGCCGGCCACGGCTGGCGCGGTCGTGTTGTTATCGGAGATCTCCGGGATCCCTGGTTGAAGAAAACCTGTTCGCTGGAACGCGGTCGTCGTTCGCCACAAGACGACGCCGCCCCCGACGAGGACGAACGTCACTGTCCCGCCCTTTGTGCCCTTTGTGTCCTTTGTGTCCTTTGTGTCTACGCGGTATCGCGGTTCGCGCGCGTCGTGGCGCTGATCTGCAAATCGAACCCGTTCGGCGTCGTCGTGTGGTAGCTCTTATACGCGGCTGTGTGGATCTCGCCGCGGCCGCCGGTGTCTTCCCGCGCGCTCAGCCCGCGCTTCTCCAGCTCGGCCTTCACCTCATCGGGATCGAACGGCGTGATGCCGAACGAGATGTGCCCGATGTTGGCGCGCCGCGCCGCCGGCGTCGTCGTGGGCGCGGCGCCGCGGCCGCCGCCTCCGCGGCGAATGATGATGCCGCCGACGTCGCCAATCTGACACGTATTCTGACTGCCCTCGTCGGTTCCGAGCTTCCAGCCGAGGAGCGCGCTGTAGAACGCCGCGGTCTCCTTGTAGTTCGAGACCTCGAACGAGATGTGATCCAGCCAGACTGTCTTCCACTTGGTCGGCTCGAACGGCGCCGGCGCTGATGTTTTGCCGTTCGCCGCTCCCTGACGACGGTTCCTGCGATTGCCATTGCTGATCTGCAGATCGAAGCCGCCCGGATCCTTCACGTGAAAGCTCTCGAAGTCCTTGCCGTGGTTGTCGGCGACCGGCGTGAGCCCGCGCGTGCGCAACTCCGCCTCGACTTTCTTCGCGTCCCACGGCTCGATGCCCCAGCAGAACCCGTCGAACGCGGCGTTTCGCGGCGGACGCGGACCGCCGCGACCACCGCGGCCGCCGCCGGCGTTCGCGTCAGGGGGCGGTGTCGGGGGCGCCGGCGGCGGTTGATAGCCACCGCGCAGAATTAGACCACCCCAGTCGCCGATGTCGAGCACCGCCTGCTTGCCGTCGTCGCTGCGGATCTTCCAGTTCATGAGCGCGGCGTAGTACGCCGCTTCCTTCGGATAGTCGACGGCCTGACAGGAGAGATGATCGAGCAGCACGGTCTTCCATCCGGTTGGCTCGAACGGCAGCTTCGCTGGTGTCGGATCGCACTCCGGCGTGCCCGCACGCGCGCCGCCGCACTGCCCTTGCGCGAACACTGAGGCGGGCCGGACCGCGACGACAAAGCCGAGCGCGGTCAGCAGCTGCCGCCGCGAGATCCTGCCGTGATCGAAATCACTGAACAGCGTCACAAGTTCGCGACTCATCGATCATTCCTCCCGAAAGCAGTAGATAAATGCAACGGAAGTCCATGAGACCCCCACTCGCGGGAATCCTAGCACGGCGGTCGACACGTTCAGGGACCTACGAGCGAGGCGCGAGCGGGCGCAGCCATCTCAGCGCCCCGCGCGCGGCGCGGTGTGCGTAGAGCACCGGCAGCCACGCGCGCCGCCTGACGCCGTAGGCGTTCATGATGAACGACGGCCTGGGGAAAAGATGCTGCCACACGAGCTCCACGCGGGCGCGCCAGGTCGGAAGCGATTTCAGCGTCGACAACTCGACGTCGATCGTCCGCAGCGACGGGGCGAGAAACGCCGCTGATGGCTCGAGTTCCGCCGTCGCGAGTCGCTCGAGAACGGCCGACGGCAGCGGCGTTCGGAAGGCGTCTGCGGCGGCGCGAAGTCCGTGCGCGCAGATCGTGCGTGTTTTCGTTCGCTCCGCGAGTTCAACGAATGCGCTCCAATCAGCCTCGCGCAGCCGTGACGCCAGTAGATGAATGTCGTAGAGCCACACGAGCGCATCGTCGCCGTAGTGATGCGCGACGCGGTGAATGCACGCGAGAAACAGCGATTGCAGATCGGTCGGCACGCGCGCGTACTCACTCAACGCGGGCAGGGGGCGCGCGGACGCGTTCAGATCGTCGAACGTCAGCAGGTGCGCGAACACTTCAGGGTTGGCAACGCGCCAGTGGAAGTCGTACTCGCAGTCGATGCCGTGCTGAAGATGCGTCGAGAGCTGAAACTGGTGATTGACCCGTTCGCCTTCGACACGGTTCAGCGCCACGTAGCCGGCGCGCTCCATGATGCGCCGTACGGCGCCGGCGTCTTCCTGGCGGATCACGAGATCGACGTCGACATGAGGCCGATGCGAAGGCTCCTGATAGCAGGTGTAGGCGAGCGCCACACCTTTGATCAGGATCGAGGGAATCCGCGCATCGGCGAGCATCGCGAGCACGCGCCGCAGATCTTCGGCGCGGAACCATTCCACGATCGCCTCGCGCCGCGCCGCCGCGTGCAGCGCTTCACGCGCGGGCGACCGACCACTCCCTGGCATTCGGCTCACCGCTTCGGCGAGCAACACATGCACGCGATGGTCGGTCGCGAACGCGTGCAGCGCGGCCAGGCGCTCATCGGTGAGTGCGAGCGTTTCGCCGCGCAACAACGCGCACAGTGCGGCTCGATCCACGTCAGCCTCCGACGCGCGCCAGCCCAAGAGCGAGCGTAGCGAGCGAACCCAGGGCGCGAAGCGCCGCCGACGCTCGACAAGATTCTGACGGCTGTTCCGATACGGCACACGACTCGACCTGGTTCAACAGTCCGAACCGCTCACCTCTTCCGGCGAAAGGCCAACGAAATCAGGCCGATCGGCTGCCGATCACGTTTTCCTACCTCGGCATCGGCCTTGCGATTTGCTGGCCGTGATGTCACTCAATGTCCGTTCGAGTTCTCTCGACCAGAATCGTATTCGCCGCGCCGCCGTGCGGTTGATGCTCGCGGTCGTTGCCCTTGGATTCGGCGGCTCGTTCAACACCGCGCAGGCCGCCGTCGCGCAGCTGGTTCAGTCTGGCACCGCCGTCAACACAGCCAACGGCATCCAGACCATCGGCATCTCGTCAGTCGATACGACGAAGTCGGTGCTGATCTTCCAGGCGCGCAGCAACAGCAACCGTCCGGTCGCCTCGGAAGTTCGCGGACGCCTGCAGAGCGCGACGACGATTCAGTTCGAGCGTGTCACCGACGAAGCGTCGCCCGCCGCCATCAATATTCAATGGTACGTCGTCACCTTCGGCTCCGGCGTGAAGGTGCAGCGCGGCGAGACGACGCAATCGGCGGCGACGACGAACGTGGCAATCACCGCGGTCGGTGCGCTCACGCGCGCCTTCGTGCTCTGGTCGAAGACCGCCGTCAACTCGGATCAGACCTGGAGCGCCGACGACACGGTTCTGGGCGAGCTCACGACGACGACAAACCTGCAATTCCGCACCAACACGCTCAACGCGGGGCACATCATCGCGTGGCAGGTCGTCGAATTCACGAACGCCGCCGACATCAACGTCCAGAAGGGCACCACGTCGTTGATCGGTCCGACGGTCACCACGAGCGTGACGCTGCCGACCGCCGTCAACGTGAACAAGACCTTCGTACTCATCGGCGCGCGCACCACCGACGGAACCGGACCCGACATCGGCACGCGGCTCGTTCGCGCACGGCTCACCAACTCAACGACACTCATCATCGATCGCTCCATCATGACCACCGCCGACGTCACCGAAGTCGTTTATCAGGTCGTCGAGCTGAAGGACAATTCGTATGTCTGGAGCGGCAACGCGACGTTCGCGGCCGGCGTGTCGCAGGCGACAGGACTGATGGGCAATCCGCTCGTCAATCTGAACCGCGCGGTGGCGTTCCTCTCCACGCAGAACGGCGGCGGCCAGAACGGCGGCCGATCCCCTTACGCCTCCGACGACATCGTTGGCGTCGCCTCGTTCACGGCGTCGATCACAGCGCAGGACACGGTCACGCTGACCCGCGACAACACCGCTGCGGCGGCGGACGCCGCGTGGTTCGTCGTGCAGTTCGACGGCGGCTCGCCATTCAAAGTCGGCAGCTTCACGGCGTCGACCGCGAGCGCCCCGTCGGCGCAGACGATCGCGCACGGTCTGGGCCAGGTTCCGAAGGCGCTGCTGCTCTGGACGGAAGGACGAACGAACAATACGTTCAGCTCGGCGTCGGCGATTGCGTATCGATCCGCCGCGTCGAATGGCGCGGTCGCGGCCGTCACGTCGGTGGCCGTCAACAAGCCGGCAGGAACAATTCAGGGCGACGTGATGATCGCGTCCGTCGCACAACGGTCGAATCCCGGCGGGTCGAGCACGAACAATCAGGCCGCGACCGTGTTCACCGCGCCGGCCGGCTGGACGCTGATCCGCCGGACGGACAACACAACCGCCAACACGAACTCGATGGCGGTCTACTACAAGGTCGCGGGACCCGCCGAGCCGGCGAGCTATACGTGGTCGTTCAGCGTGTCGTATGGCGCGGCGATTGGCATCGCCAGCTTCTCCGGCGTCGACACGACGAACCCGGTTGACATCGATGCAGGCGCGGCGACGACCAGTTCGCTCAATCACACCGCACCGACCGTGACGACGACCACGAACAAGGGCCTCGTCATGGCGATGTTCTCGTACTCGAGCAGCGCGTCGTGGACGCCGCCGGCCACGATGACCGAAATCGTCGACCGAGCGAGCGACGCCATCGGCACAAACGGCGTCACGCTCGAAATGACGTACAAGACGCCGACCAACGCCGCGGCGACCGGCACCTTCACGGCAACGGCCGCGCAGGACGCGGACAGGGGCTGCACGGAAACGCTCGCACTCCGGCCGGCGATGCCCGCCTACTTCGGCTGGGGCGTCACCGACGGCACGACGAGCCGATCGATCTCGGCCGACTCGCGCAACGCCGGCACCACCACGGCCGCCGCGACGCGCATCGCGGACAAGGCGCTCACCATCGTGAAGTGGGACGTCTCGGGCACGCCGGTCGTCCTCGCGGAAGCCGACGTCACATCGTGGGACGATACGAACATCGTTCTCAACTGGACGACCGCCGACAACTTCGCGTACGTCATTCATTACGTCGCCGTCGGCGGCACCGATTTGTCGGCGAAGGTCCTCAACTGGACGACTGGCACGACCACCGGCAACGTGGCCGTGACCGGCGTCGGCTTCGAGCCCACCGTCGTCTTCAGCGCGCATGCGGGTTATCAGCAGACAGCGGCGAGCGGCAACGCGGCGCGATCGAGCTTCGGCTGGGGCGTGATGGACTTCAACGGCGATCAGTGGGCCAATACGTTCTATTCCCGCAGCGGCCTCGGCACGAGCGACACGCAGCGCGCGCAGGTCACCGATTCGACGCTGATGATGATCGATCAGACGCCCGCCGTGCAGAAGCGCGCGTCCTTCGTGTCGATGGACAGCGACGGTTTCACGGTCAACTTCACGAACTCGACCAGCGCGAACAACGCGCAGGTCATCTCGCTCGCCCTGGCCGGTTTGAACGCCAAAGTCGGCGCCTTCAACAAGAGCACCGCGGCGGCCACCGCCTCGCAGGCGATCACCGGCGTCAACTTCAAGCCGGCGCTGGCAATGTTCACGAGCGTTCAGGACGTCACGCAAGCGAGCGCGCAGGCCCACACGCGGTTCGGCATCGGCGCGTCGGACGGCGTCACCGAGGGCGCCTCGGCGTTTCAGGCGCAGAACGGAGCGGGCATCGCGAACGTCGCCGGCATCGACAAGACCGACAAGGTCTTCATGAAGGTGAACAACAGCACACCCGCTCTCGACGCCGAGGCCGACCTGGCCAGCTTCGACGTGGACGGGTTCACGCTGTCGTGGACGACCAACGATGCGGTCGCGACTGAAATTCTCTACATCGCGATGGGACCGCTCGACGTCACCGAGGTGAAGCTGACCTCGTTCACCGCGGCGAAGTACGACCGCGGCGTGCTGCTGCAGTGGCGCACCGGCTACGAGATCGACAACCTCGGATTCAATCTGTATCGCGAAGTCGACGGCGTCCGCTCGAAGGTGAATGCCGGTCTGATCGCCGGATCCGGCCTGACCTCCGGACGCGGCACCGCGGTCACGGCGGAATTGAGCTACGCGCGCTGGGATCTCGACGCGCCCGCGACGGCCGTCTACTGGCTCGAGGACATCGACTTCAACGGCAAGACCACGCTGCACGGGCCGGTGACGCCGGTCGCAGGCACGCTGCAGTCGCCCGAGACCGTGACGGTGTCGGCCGACCTGAAAGATCTTGGCCGCCGGACGAAACACCGCCGCGTGATGGTCAAGCACAACGACGACTTCAGCCGCGACTTCCGCCGCGGGCGCAATCCGTCGGCGCCGAAGCCGCAGGGTGCGGCCGAGACGCAGGTGGCGCTCGCCGCACAGGCCTCGATCAAGATCGGCGTCAAGACCGCCGGCTGGTATCGCATCACCCGTGCGGATCTCGTCGCGGCCGGTCTCAATCCTTCCGTCGATCCGCGCATGCTGCACCTGTTCTCCGACGGCACGGAGCAGTCGATGCGCGTCGGCGGCGAGGCGGATGGACGCTTCGACGCGATCGAGTTTTACGGCGTGGGCGTTGATTCGCCCTACGCGGACACGAACGTCTACTGGCTGGCGGCCGGCAACGCGCGCGGCCTGCGGTTCGACACCGTCGGCGCGCCCGCGGGCGCGGCCGTGCAGAACAGCCGCGCGAGCTTCTGGTCCACGCTGCAGCGCAAGGATCGCAGCATCTACTTCGCGGCGCTCAAGAACGGCGACGCGGAGAACTGGTTCGGCCCGATGGTCTCGGCCGATCCGCTCGACGTCGTGATGACGGTGGATCACGTCGATCACGATGCGGCGGCTCCGGCGCAGCTCACCGTCACGCTCCAGGGTGTGACCAATGCCGCCGACGGCAGCAACGGCCATTACGTCAGCGTGCTCGTCAACGGCGTCGAGGTCGGCGAAGTCGACTTCGAAGGCCAGGAGAACAGTCAGCAGACGCTTTCGGTGCCGGTGTCAGCGCTCGTCGACGGCGACAACACGATCACGCTGGTCGCGCTCGGCGGCGACGTGGACCTCAGCTTGCTCGACGTCCTCTCGCTCGGCTACTGGCACACGTACCGCGCCGACAACGACATGCTTCGCTTTTCCGTCGACCAGCCCGGTCCGATCACGATCGGCGGCTTCGCGAGCCCGGCGATCCGCGTCGTCGACGTGACCGACGGCGCCAACTCGTTCGAGCTGCGCGGCGCCGTGAAGAGCGAAGGCAACGGCTACTCGTCGATCACCGTCCGCTCGACCGGATACGGATCGCGCACGCTGCTCGCCTTCACGGATGCGACGATGGCCACGCCGGCCTTCGTCATCGCCAACCAGCCGTCCAACTGGCATGCCGCGACGCATGCGCACGACTATCTCGCCATCTCACACGGCGACTTCGTCGAGCAAGTGCGGCCGCTCGTCGCGGCTCGCGAGCAGCAGGGACATCACGCGGCGCTCGTCGACGTCGAGGACATCTACGACGAGTTCAGCTTCGGCGAGAAGACGCCGCAGGCGCTGCGCGACTTCCTCCAGTGGGCGAAGGCGCACTGGCGCGAGACGCCGAAGTTCGTGGTCCTGGTCGGCGACGCGACCGTGGATCCGCGCGACTACGCGGAGATGGGCGCCGCTGACTTCGTCCCCACCAAGCAGGTGCCGATGAGCAGCGTGACGCTGGAGTCGGCGTCCGACGACTGGTTCGTCGACTTCAACAACGACGGCCTGCCTGATGTGGCGATCGGCCGCCTGTCGGTCCGCACGCCTGAGCAGGCGGAGGCGGTCGTCTCCAAGATCGTCGAGTACGACCGGACGCCGGTGCAGGCGTGGACGAAGAGCGTCCTCCTCGTCGCCGACGATGACGAGAACGGCGCGTTCGCCGAGCAGAGTGAGGTCCTCGCCTCGTCGCTGCCGGCGAGCTACACCGCGTCGCGCGTCTATCGCGGATGGCTCGGCGACGTGCTCGCGCACGACACGCTGGCGGCGCGCGTCAACGAAGGACAGCTCGTCGTCAACTACACCGGCCACGGCTCGGTCGGCATCTGGGGCAGCAACGGACAACTCCTCACGGGAGCCGACGTCGCGGCGAACTTCACCAACCGGCCTCGTCTGCCCTTCGTGGTCGCGATGAACTGTCTGAACGGCATGTTCAATCAGGTGTGGGACGAGGAGAGCCTCGCCGAGTCGCTGCTTCGCTCGCCGAACGGCGGCGCATCGGCGGTCTGGGCATCGTCGAGCGTCACGTCGTCTGCGACGCAGGCGCTCGTCGACCGTGAACTGTTCCGGCTGATCTTCAGCGGTACTTACGCGACGCTCGGCGAAGCGGTTGCCGCCGCCAAGCGCGCCGTGAGCGTGCCGGACCTGCGCCGTTCGTGGATCTTCTTCGGCGATCCGGCGCAGCATCTGCTCGGCGCGCCGATGCCAGCGACGATGACGAAATCGCCGTCGGTGGTGACGCCGGCGCGCACCGCCTCGACCTCGTCCACCGGCACGACATCGCAGTCCGGTCAGTCGTCGAACGCGACAAACGCCGCCGCCGATCGGATGGCGGACACCATCCGCCTGGCCGACTCGAATGGCGATCGCCGCGCCGATCTGTGGTTGTATGCCGGCGAGACTGGTAGTTATGCCGCCGCGCTGAACGGCGCGAATGGCCGCATGACGTTCCGTGCCGGCGTGTGGGATCGCGGCTGGCAGGTGGTCGCCGCCGATCTGAACGGCGACGGCACCGCGGACTTCGCCTTCTACAAGAGCGAGACGGCTGAATGGGTCCAGGCGCTCGCCAGCGGCGATGGCAGCTTCGCGTTCACGCGCGGCACGTTCGCCGCGGCCGGACGCATGCAGCTCGTCGTCGCCGACTTCAACAACGATCGCCGCGACGACGTTCTGCTCTACAACGCCGCCAACGGTGCCTGGACGATCGCTTACAGCGACGGCCGCGGCGGATTCACGACAAGAACCGGATCGTGGCTCGCCGGCCTGCGCGTCCGCGCCGGCGACTTCAACGCGGACGGCTACGCGGATGTCTTCGGATATGACTCTGTCACCGGCGCCGGCGTGCTGGCGCTGAATCGGCGCGATGGGCAGTTCACCGCGTCGACCGGCGACTGGGGTCGCGGCTGGCGCGTGTCGGTCGCTCGGCTCGACGGAAACACGACGAGCGATCTGCTCTTCTACAACCCGTCGACCGGCGCCTGGCAGGCGGCGTTCGCCGATGGATCGGGCCGCTTCTCGACGAAGAGCGGCTCGTGGCCAGCGGCGCTCGAGCTGCACGTCGCGGATCTGGACGGCGACGGTCGCGACGATGTCTTCGGCTACGATCCGACCACCGGTCAGGTGATGACCGCGCTGAACACCGCGAATGGCCGTTTCAGCGTGACGACCGCGGCATGGACGACCGGTTGGACGGTTGCGGTCGGCGATCTGAATGGTGACGGCCGCGACGACGTGGCGCTCTACGATGCGGCGACTGGCATCTGGATTCAGTGCGTGTCCGCAGGCAACGGGTCGTTCACGTTTACGTCCGGCACAGCTCTGACCGACGCGGCACCGGTCGGCGTGCCGCAGTAGCTGGCTGAATGACACAGTTCGCCGAACTCGTGGAGCACGTCGTCGGCACCGGGTTGTCGATCCGGTTCCGTGCGTGCGGCGACAGCATGTATCCGACGATTCTGAATGGTGACCTGATCACCGTCGCGCCGGTCGCACCCGATGACGTCGTCCGCGGCGACATCCTGCTCTACCGTGACCGCGATCGTGTCCTCGCTCACCGGGTGATCCGCATCGCGGCACGCGGCCACGAGATCCGTTTCCAGCTTCGCGGCGATTCAAACGTCAGGTGCGACGGGCCAATCGCGGCCGCACAGATCGTCGGCCGCGTCGAGGCGGTGGAGCGCGACGGCCGCGCGGTCGCGTTGCACGCAACGCTGGCGGGCACTCAACGGACATCTGCTACCATACGCCGGTACTGGATGTTATGCAGGCGCCTTCTCGCATAGCCAGGCGCGCCGACGAGGGCCGATCGTTCGTGACGCGCCGCATCGCCGGCGAGACGATCGTCCTGCCAGTCGCCGGCCACGTCGCCAACCTCGACTCGATCTACGTCATGAACGACGTCGGCTCGCGCATCTGGGATCTGCTGGAAGCGCCCATGCCGGTCGACAAAATCGCCGACGCGTTGTCACGCGAGTTCGACGTCACCGCCGAGCGCGCGACCGATGACGTGACCGAGTTCCTGACCGTGTTGAGCGAACGCGGCCTGATCGAATTCGTCCCGGAAGCCGGCCGAGCCTGATGGACAAGCTCAACTACGGCGCGTTCAGCGCGGCGTTTCAACATCGCGTCGGCAACGCACGCCTGCCGTTGAGCGGCTCGATCGAGTTGACCCGCCGCTGTCCGCTCACCTGCCTCCATTGCTACAACAATCTGCCGATGACGGACGCGGACGCCCGCGGGCGCGAGATGACGACCGCCGAGCATCATCGCGTGCTCGACGAGTTGTCCGACGCCGGCTGCCTCTGGCTCCTCTACACCGGCGGCGAGATCTTCGCGCGGCGCGACTTCTTCGACATCTATACCTACGCCAAGCGCAAGGGATTTCTCATCACGTTGTTCACCAACGGCACGCTGATTACCGAAGCGGTTGCCGATCGGTTGAGCGAGTGGCGTCCGTTTGCGATCGAGATCACGCTGTACGGCTACACGAAAGAGACCTACGAGCGTCTCACCGGCATCCCGGGATCGCACGCCCGCTGCATGCGCGGCATCCGACTCCTTCTGGAGCGCGGGTTGCCCCTGAGCCTGAAGACCGTCGCCGTGTCGATCACGCGACACGAACTGGACGCCATGCGCCGCTTCGCCGAAGACGATCTGGGCGTCGAGTTCAAGTTCGACACCGAAATCAACCCGCGGCTCGATTGCTCGCAGAGTCCGTTGCACGTGCGCCTCTCCCCGGAGGAATCGGTGGCGCTCGACCTCGAGCACCCGCGCCGCCGGGACGAATGGGTCAAGTACGCCGGCGAGTTGTCGGCGGCGACGATGCCGCCGGCCGACGAGATCTATCAGTGCGGCGGCGGCGTGAACTCGTTTTCGATCGACGCCTACGGACGCTTGAGCATCTGCGTCCTGTCCGAGACGCATAAGTACGACGTGCGCGGTGGGTTCGCGAAAGGCTGGAATGGATTCCTGCTCGATCAACGCCTGAGAAAGGTGACGCGTCCCACCAAGTGCACGGGCTGCGAGATGAAGTCGATGTGCGGCATGTGTCCGGCGGTCGCCGAGCTGGAGAACGGCGACCCCGAAACACCGGTCGACTATCTGTGCCGCGTCTCGCATCTTCGCGCGATGACACTCGGCATCCCGGTTCGACCCCACGGCGAGTGCGAGTACTGCGAAGGCGGTTCGGGTTACGCCGAGCTCGCCGAGTCGGCGATGCGTCTTCGCGAGAACAGCCACCGCTTCGTTCGTCACGAGACCGCGGTCGAGCGTGGCGGCAAGGTCTTCCTCAACATCGTCAACGCCGCGCCGCCGGCAATAGGCTGCGGCTCGTGCGGCCCGAGATGAGCGTCTTCCAGACAGGAGAGTTCAACGATGGACGAGATGCGGGACGAAAGCACGACGACTGACGAGACGAGGAAGCCGTACATCAAGCCGCAGATTCAGGAAGTACCGCTGCGCCCCGAGGAAGCGGTGCTGGGCGGCTGCAAGACGCCGAGCAAGAGCGGCTCGATCCAGGCTCGCTGCAACTCCCCCAGCAAATGCAGTTCCCTGACATCCTGACGATGGCGGCGCGCCGGTTCGAGACACACGTCTCGATTGGCGGCCTCGTCATCTCGCTGTCCGCTGACGACCGGCGGCTCGTCTCCCCGCCGCCGGGTCTGCTCCACGAGTTCCTGATCCCACCGCGTCCGCCCGACCTCGATATCGACGCCAGCTGGTGTGCGTCGATCGAGGAGCCCGATGGCATCTCCCTGTTCGACTCCGGCGGCGCCTGGCATCTCGTGCAGATGAGCGATGGTTCGCTGGTGGTCGTGTGCCGATCGACGTTGGATCTGTCAGGCAACGACGAGCCGTACCTCGAGGCTCATTTCGATCCGGCGTTCTCCACCGGCGTCGTCCGGATGAACGCGAAGCATTTCGAGGACGATCGCAGCCGCTCGGCATTTCTCCTCGACTATCCGCTCGACGAAGTGACGGTCGTTCACCTGCTATCGCGGCAGCGCGGCGTCGAGATTCACGGGTGCGGCGTGCGCGATCGGGCCGGCCGCGCGTATGTCTTCGCCGGCCAATCGGGAGCGGGCAAATCGACACTCGGACGGCTGTGGGCCGAGCGCCGCGACTTCACCGTCCTGAGCGACGAGCGCGTGGTGATGCGAACCGACGGCGCCGCTGTGACCGTCTGGGGCACGCCATTTCACGGCGACGCCATTCTCGCGTCGCCGGCGTGCGGTGAGCTCGCCGGCATCTTCTTTCTCAACCACGCGGCAGCCCATTCGATCGTGCCGACTCAGGGCGCGCACGCGGTCGCACGACTGATGTCGTGCGCGTTTCTGCCGTTTTACGATCCGCGCGGGGTCCGATCGACGCTCGACGCCGTCGAGCATGCGCTCGCGGCCGCGCCGGCTCACGAGTTCTTCTTTGCACCGGACATGTCGGCGCTCGAGTTCTTCATCGACGCTCAGACTATGTTGCAGGGATGAAGGTCCTCATCTTCGCGGGGGCAGCAATCGAGGATCGCCGCGAAACGGGAGCGCGAGCGATCGTTCCAGCGTGACCTCCGCGGGATCGAGAAAACCGGCGACGCCAATCGTGATCGCCCGTTGAGGAACCTCCAACCGCAGGCTGCGGTGCAGTCGATCCCAGCACGACAACAGGCTCGAGAAGTTCGTGTTGGTTTCCTCGACCTGCGTCGAGTGATGGATGCCGTGCATTCGCGGCGTCACGATCACCGTCTGCAGCAGTCGCTCCACGTCGAGCGGCAGTTCGACATTGCTGTGGTGAAAGATCACCGACAGCAACAGACACTCCTGCCAGACACGAAGAGTTCCGGCATCGACACCAAGCAGCAGGATCTGCGCAGCCCGGAACCCGGCGGCCAGCGCGAGCTCGCCGAAGTGGAAACGGATACCCGTCGTGCTGTCCAGATCGAGGTCGATGTGGTGGACCGCGTGAAAGCGCCAGAGCGCCGGCGTCCGGTGATTCAGCCAATGCCAGACGTACAACGTGTAATCGAGCAGCAGGAATCCGAGGATCACGCGAAGCGCGCGCGGAAGCGGGAGAAGCCGCAGCAGTCCGAGCCGGCGTCTGGCCGCAAGCCGCTGGACCGGCGCGACGATCGGCACTTGGCTCGCTGAAGTCGTCGCCGCGGCCAGCAGCCCGATGGTGAGGTTGCGGCCGACCCGCGTTCGCGCCGGATCCTTCGGGGACCGAAGCGGCCGCAGCCGCTCGACGATGGCCACCGCCCCGATCGCCACGGCAAACACCACCCATCGCCAGCGCATCGATCTGAAATATACTGCGCCGCACAAATGTGGCAGCACAACTATGAACCCGTCGCTGGCAGTCTGGGTGTGTCGGCGCTCGTCGCCGCCATCCCGATCGCCGTCCTGTTCCTGATGCTCGGCGTGTTGCGCAAGCCGGCGTGGATGTCGGCGCTCGCCGCGCTCGCCTCGGCGCTCGTCGTGGCGCTCACCGTGTACGGAATGCCGCTGCGGCTGGCGCTGATCTCGACCATCTATGGCGCCGCGTACGGCTTGTTTCCGATCGCGTGGATCGTGTTCTCGTCGATCATGCTGTACCGGCTCGCCGTGGATACCGGAAAGTTCGAGATCATCAAGGACTCCGTCGGCACGCTGACCGACGATCGCCGGCTGCAGGCGCTGTTCATCGCCTTTTCGTTCGGCGCGTTCATCGAAGGCGCCGCCGGTTTCGGCGCGCCGGTTGCGGTGTCCGGCGCGATGCTGGCCGGGCTCGGGTTCGATCCGTTCTACGCCGCGGGCATCTGTCTGCTCGCCAACACGGCGCCGGTCGCCTTCGGATCGATCGGCATCCCCGTCATCACGCTCGCCAACGTCACCGGGCTGCCGGTGCTGACGCTGAGCGCGATGGTCGGACGCCTCTGCGCGATGATCTCCGTCCTCATTCCGGCCTATCTCGTCGTCGTCATGGCCGGACTCGCGCGAGCGATCGAAGTGCTGCCGGCGATCATCGCGTGCGGCGTGTCGTTCGCTGCAATGCAGTTCTTCGTCTCCAACTACATCGGTCCCGACCTGACCGACATCATGAGCTCGCTGACGTGCATTGTCGTCATGGTTGCCGTGCTGAAGCTCTGGCGGCCGAAGCGGATCATGCGTCTCGAAAACGACGCGCCGATCGTCGCCGCAGCGAGCAAGTACACGCCGGCACAGATCTTCCTGGCGTGGTCGCCGTACCTCCTGCTCGTCATCTTCGTCCTCGCCGTCGGTGCGCCGGCGGTGAAGAACGCGATCGACGCACGGACGCACGCGATGCTGCCCGCTTCGTCTTACAAGAGCGCGAACGTCATGAACGGATTGTTCGTGCCCGGCCTGCACAACGCGATCACGCGCATTCCGCCAGTGACGCCGAAAGAGGCGCCGTACGCCGCGGTCTTCACGTTCAACTGGCTCACCGCGTCGGGCACGGCGTGCTTCCTCGCCACGCTCGCCGCCGCCGCGCTGCTGCGCGTCGGCCCGAAGCAGCTGGCGGGCATCTATGTCGCCACGTTCAAGCAGCTGTCGTACGCGATGCTCACCATCGCGTCGATGCTCGGCCTTGCGTACCTGATGAACTATTCGGGTATGACATCCACGCTTGGACTCGCGCTCGCCGCCACCGGCGGCGCGTTCCCGTTTTTCAGCGCCGTCGTCGGCTGGCTCGGCGTCTTCCTCACCGGCAGCGACACGTCGGCGAACGCGCTGTTCGGCAATCTGCAAGTCGTCACCGCCACCGCGCTGGGTCTCAATCCGGTGTTGACGGCGTCGGTGAATTCCGCCGCCGGCGTGATGGGCAAGATGATCTCGATTCAGAGCATCGCCGTCGCGGTCGCGGCAACGGGCATGACGAGGGACGACGAGAGCCGCCTGTTCCGCTTCACGATCAAGCACAGCGTGCTGCTCATGGCCACGATGGGGATCGTCGCGCTGCTCTTCGCGTACGCCTGGCCCAGCTACGTCCCCGTCGCGCCGCCGAAATAACGCGTGTTGGTCCGGTGAAGCCGGACCCACCGTTGAAGGCGATGGCAGCGGCGTCCGGTTTGATCCGGACCGTCCCTCCTTACGGATCCGTCCGCTCCGGGTCGCATTCCGCAACAGCGTTTCAGATGACACGCACGATCTCATTGGTATCTGACAACCTCTGACGTCGGCGCACCGCTTGCATTTTCCTCATACACCCGCGCCATTCGCCGACGCGAGCCAGCGCCACCAGGGGAAAAACTGTGAACGACGCGCTTCGATTCGACCACGCGGAATACGCCGGCGGCGAGCCGCTCAAGTGCAGCACGTGCGAGCAGGCGATTGCCCACGTCTACCATGAGATGGACGGCCAGCTCTTTTGCGATCGCTGCCGCCGGAACGTCGAGAGCGTGTGGAACAGCGGCTCGAGATTCAGCCGCGCAACGCGCGCGACCCTCGCCGGGTCGGCCGCGGCGCTCGTCGGCGCCATGCTGTATTTCGCGATGACGAAGATCACCGGCTACCAGCTGTCGCTGGCGACGATCTTCATTGGCTATTCGGTCGGTCTCGCGGTGCGGTGGGGCTCGAACGGGCGCGGCGGCTGGGCCTATCAGGCGCTCGCGGTCGCGCTCACCTATTTCGCGATCGTGTCGATGTACACGCCGACAGTGGTCGAGGCGATGTTCAACGAGAGTCGCAATTCAACGCTGCAGACTGCGCCAACGGCCGCGACGCCGGCCGCAGGCGCCCACGGATCGGTCGCACGCTTCGCCGCGATGGTCGCCGTCGTTTCGGTGATTGTCTGCGTGGCGCCGTTTCTGCTCGGCGTGAAGAACGTGATCGGCCTCGTCCTCATCGGCGTCGGGGTGTATCAGGCGTGGAAGATGAACCGCCGCGTGGTGCTGAATTTCTCCGGCCCGCATCGGATTCACGCACCTGAACCGAGGCCCACACCCGTGGTCTAATGCCGATCGATGGCCGACGATCGCGACGATGGGGTGAGGCTCGACATCTGGCTCGACGTCGCGTGCCTGTTCCGCACGCGATCGGAGGCGCAGAAAGCCAGCAAGGGCGGAAAGATCGACGTGAACGGCCAGCCGGCCAAACCGAACCGCCACGTGCGCGTCGGGGACGAGATCGAGATCGGCAGACCGTTCGGCCGCAAGCAGCGGATCAAAGTCGTGGCGCTGGCCGATCGCCACGTCCCGAAGGCTGAAGCACGTGGGCTCTATCAGGACCTCACGCCGCCGCTGACTGCCGAAGAAATCGAGGCGCGAAGGCTGGAACGGCTCTATCGCGCCGCGATGACGCCGCGGAGAACGCCCGATAAACGACAGCGCCGCGCCCTTCGACAGCTCAAAGGGAAACTTTGATCGACTGCGCCGCGCGCGCGGCCGTTACTTTTTCTTTGGCGCCGCCGTCGCGGTTGCGGGCTTGGCCTCGATCTCGGTCGCGACCATCTTGTAGTAGACGGTGACTCTGTCGCCGACTTTGGGCTTGCTGTTCTTCGTGTCGCCCGACACTTCGAACTGCCACGTTTCTTTCGCGCTCTTCTCGACGGTGAGCGTGCCGCTGTCGGCGGCCTTGACCACCCCGGTAAACTGGTAACTCTTGGCCGCCGCATAGCCGCCGGCCGCGAACGCGATCACCATCAACAGGACGACAAGAACGCCGACATAGACACGCTTCATCGCGTACTCCTCTTCAGCCTATTCAGGCCGATTGCCGATGTCGCCGCCGGTGGCGCCGGAGCCCTGGCGATAGTTGCGCGTGCCGCCCGTCTCCGTTCCAAGTCCACCGGTGACGCCCTCGGTCACGTCACGCGAGCCAGAGTGGCTCGACTCATCATGACGCGATCCGCCTTCCATCGCTTCGTTGTTTTCGATCCTATCGTGACCCGTCTCGCCGTGCGGCGGCGCGGGGCGACGGTTCGGAACCGGATTGATATCGCCCAGGATGCTGTCCTTCGCCATGTGACCTCCTGAGCCATACAGTCGCAAAGCAGGTGCCACCGTATAAAGTTCGGCTAAACGCAGAGGTGCGCTAAAGCCGGACTAGGCGACGACGTGCTCTCGATCGCGATGATTCGCGGTTGAATCGTGTCGTTCCGCGCCGCGACGTGCGAGCTTCACCCACGCACGCAGGACTTCGGCAACGCTCCATGCCTGAGCAATACAACCGCGTGGCGTGAACGGCGCTTCCGCGTCGAACACTTCGCTGATCGATCCGATGCACGCGTCGTCGAGGTGTGGAACGAAACCGTCGAGCGCGTGACGCGCGCCGTCGAGATCGTCCGGATAGACCTTCAGCCACGCATCGACGAACGGACCGACGAGCCATCCCCACACGGTGCCCTGGTGGTAGGCCGCGTCGCGTGCGCGCAAATCGCCGAAGTAGCGGGACTTGTATTCTGCGTCGCCGGGCGCCAGCGATCGCAGGCCAACCGGCGTCAGAAGGCGATCGCTCACGACGCGCATCACCGATTCCCAGCGGTCCCGCTGCAGCACCGCGTGGGGCAAGGCGATGGCGAGCACCTGGTTCGGCCGGCATTTCGCATCAGCCGTTCCGTCCGGCGTATCGATGACGTCGTACAGATGGTTGCCGGCCGCGTACCAGAAACGATCGTTGAAGGACCGGCGCACCTCATCCGCGCGCTGCGCATAGGTCGACGGTTGATCGCCCTGATCGGCCGCCCAGCCCTCCATCAGCTTGAGCGCGTTGTACCACAGCGCGTTGATCTCGACCGGCTTGCCGCGTCGCGGCGTGACGACCCAGTCGTCGACCTTCGCGTCCATCCACGTGAGTTGATAACCCTCGGCCCCCTGCGTCAGCAGTCCGTCGCGCTCGTCGACGCGGATGCCGAACCGCGTCCCTCGCACGTGCCAGTCGACGATCGATTTCAAGGTCGGGTAGAGCAATGCCAGGGTCAGCTGATCGCCGGAGCATTCCAGGTAGCGGTGCATCGCCTCGAAGAACCACATCGACGCGTCGGCGGTGTGATACAGCCCTTCCTTTCTGCCCTCGGGAAACATGTTCGGAATCAGACCGTCGCGCACGTAGTGCGCGAACGTGCGCAGGATGTAGCCGGCTTCCACCTGACGGCCGGTGGTGAGCGTCAGCCCCTCGAGGCTGATCATGGTGTCGCGACCCCAGTCGGTGAACCAGTGATAACCCGCGATGACCGTGCGGACTTCGTCGCCGAACGCATGCGCGCGCGCGACCTCGTCGGTGCGGCCGGCGGGCGTGATGATGAACTGATCCGCTGCGAGCACGAGCTCCGCGGGCACGCCCTCGCGCGCCTCGGGCACGGCCTGCGCCAGGAGTCGCTGCCGGCGGCGACGCTCGGCCTCGAACGCCTGCTCGGGCTGAAGCACCGTCATCGTTTCGAACGTGTCGGTCGACGCGACGAGCGCGGCGCGCCGCCGCGCGGCGAGCGTCATGCGGAAGTAGCCCGGACTCCACAGATCCCCGCGCGCCTGGTAGCCGCGGCTCTCCTCGATCGGGTAGATGACGTTGTCAATCCGCTTGCCCTTCAGCGCGAACGTCGCATCCGGACCGCAGAGCATCATCCGCAGCGGCGGCAGGCCGCTGCCCTTCAACTCGATCTCGTGTTGATCGCCAACGGCGCGGAATTCGTAAGGCGCGCCAAGCGGCTCGCTCACCGGCAGCTCCTGCGCGCGGAAATTCACCGACGGCCGCAGCGCCAGTTCGATTTGATCGGCTCCGGAGACGAGCTCGTAGATCACATGCACGGTGTTCTGCTTGTGCGACAGGAACACGCGCTTCTCGAGGACCAGGCCTTCGACGTCGTAGCGCCACACCGGCAGTCCCATCTCGAGCCGGAACTCGGTGAGGTAGCCGGTGCCGTGCGCATCCGGCGCGTCGCCCGATCGCTCGCGTCCGCCGACTTCGATCTTGCGGCCGTCGGGAAAACGTACCTGCTCGGCGATATGACTCAGCATCACCATGCGGCCGAACGGTCCGGGCAGCGCCGAGATCAACAGGCCGTGATAACGGCGCGTGATGACGCCGCTGACGGTGCCCGAGGCATAGCCGCCGAGTCCGTTGGTCACCAGCCATTCGCGCGTGACGAGCGCTTCAGGATCGTTGGGATCGACGATCGGCCAGGGAACGCGACGGATCGGTTCGTGGATGCGCATGATGCCTCACGCAGTGCGACGAGATCTGGGCCAGGGGCGATGGCATCGGCGCGGACCGGGACTGAGCACGATGGCGCTCTCGCCGGGTACTCGCCAGCATTCATCGGGAAAAATATCGGGTGTACCGCCGCCGCCGTACGCCGGATCCTCGCTCGACCAGAGCAGGATCCAATCGGTTCCAGCCGGCGGCGCAAGCAGCGGCTCGGCAAACGAGCTGCGCCGCAGGTCGACGCCGAGGTTCACCACGAGCAGATGATCGTCGCCGTGATCGCGCGTGCAGAACCGCAGCGCGAAGGCCGACGATGACAGCACGGCGCCGTCCACGGTGGCGGACCGTGGGTCGCCCAACGCACGCGTGTCGCGCCGCAGACGCAGCAAGTCGGTGTGAAGCGCATACGCGGGCGCGTGCGTCTGCCGCTCGCGGAAATCGAGCTTGCAGCGCTCGAACGTCGCCGGATCGCCCGGATCGTCGAGGGTCGCACGCCGCTCGAAATCGGCGATGCTCATGAACTGCGTCAGAAACTCGCCGCGCCCCTTCCGCACCGCCGCGGCGAGCTCCGGCTCGAAGTCCGCGAAATACAGAAACGGCGCAGACGCTGAAAATTCCTGTCCCTGGAACAGCATCGGCGTCGCCGGCAGGAGCAGGAGCAGCGCGGTCATCGCGCGCCAGCGTCCGGGGCTGGTCAGCTGGTGCACGCGGCGGCCGTGCGCAGAGTTCGCGATCTGGTCGTGATTCTGCAGAAACGCGACGAAGGCCGAGGCGGGCAGTCCCCACGCCGGCGTGCCGCGCGGCTGCCGCTGCCAGTGATAGTGCTGACCCTGGAAGAGGTACCCGTACTTCGCAGCCGAGATGAACTCCTGCGGCTCGCCGCGCGTGTCGGTGTAATACGCCTCACCGTGTCCAGTGAGCGCGACCATCGCACTGTGATGGAAATCGTCGTTCCACAGTGCGTCGAGCCCGTATCCGTCCTCCTCCCTCGGCCGGACCAGCCGCGTCTGCTGCGGCTCGTTCTCCGCGACGAGCACGATCGATCGCGTGCCCGCCGCCTCGCGCGCCGCGCGCCCGATGACCGACAGAATGTTGTCCGGTGATTCGTCGAAGATCTGCTGGGTGGCGTCGAGGCGGAGGCCGTCGAGATGAAACTCCTCGATCCAGTAGCGCGCGTTGGTTTCGAAGAACTCGCGCACCGGCGCCGCATCAGGACCGTCGAAGTTGATCGCGTCGCCCCATTCGTTCTCGTACTTGTCGGTGAAGTACGCCGGCGCGAAGTGCCGCAGGTAATTGCCGACCGGTCCCAGGTGGTTGTAGACGACGTCGAGGATGACGGCGATGCCGGCGGCGTGCGCCGCATCGACCAGTCGCCGCAGATCGTCGGGCCGCCCGTAGAGATGCGACGGCGCGAACAGATCCACGCCGTCGTACCCCCAGCCGAAACGTCCCTCGAACTCCGCCACCGGCATCATCTCGATCATCGTGACGCCGATGCGCGCGAGCTCCTTCAGCTCGCGCGCCGCGGCCGCCCATGTGCCCTCGCGGGTGAACGTCCCGACGTGCAGCTCGTAGATCACCTGGCCTTCGCGTCGGGCACCCGGCCAGTTGCCGTCGCTCCACGTAAAGGTGCGCGGATCGACGACCTCCGATGGTCCATGAGGGCCGTGCGGCTGGAACCGCGAGGCAGGATCGGGCAGCAGGTGATCGCGGGTGTCGAGACGAAACTGATAGCGCGTGCCTGGTGCCGCTTCAATCAGACAGCTGAAATAGCCGCCGCCTTCCGCGTCGAGCGCAATCGCCTCACCGGACTGAATCACCACCTCGACGTGTCCGGCGGCCGGCGCCCAGACGCGAAAGTGCGTACGAGGCCCGAGAAACTCCGCACCGATGGGCAGGCGCCGTGCGCCTGGGCGTCGACTGATCAGTGAAAGCTGAGGGGGCACAGCCGAGGCGCGCATCGCGTCGGCCTCGACTATTGCAGGATCAGTGCCGCGCCGAATCAGCGCGTCGTGGTCACCCCATCCGGTTTCTCGTCCAGCATGCGGCGAACCATGCGCGCGAACGTTTCCGGCGTGAACGGTTTCTGCAAAAAAGCCGCTCCTGGTGTCAGATGGCGATGCATCGCCGAATGATCGGTGTACCCGGACATGAACAACACCTTCATCGCCGGCCGAACGTCCGCGAGCCGATCGGCAAGTTCCCGGCCGCTTATGTGCGGCATCACGACGTCGGTGACCATCAGGTGAATGGGGTCGGGATGGCGTTCGGCGACGCGCAGCGCGTCGAGGCCGTGCCGCGCTTCGAGCACGACGTAGCCGTGACGCCGCAGGACCTCGCGCGCGAGCGCGCGCACCGCATCTTCATCCTCGACGAGGAGCACGGTTTCCCATCCCCTGGTCGCGCCCTCAGTGTCGCGATCCGATGCGCGCGTCAGCACGCTCGACTCGCTCGTGGGCAGATACACCTTGAACGTCGTGCCCTGGCCCGGTTCGCTGTAGACCCAAATCGATCCGCCGCTTTGCTGGACGATTCCGTAGACGGTCGCAAGCCCGAGTCCACTGCCGCGGCCGTGCTCCTTGGTCGTGAAGAACGGTTCGAAGACACGCGCGCAGGTCGCGGCGTCCATCCCGACGCCGGTGTCCGACACCGCCAGCATGACGTAGCGTCCAGGTACGACGGCCGGGTGCGTGCCGATGTAGCGCGTATCGAGATCGACCAGTGACGTCTCGATCGTCAGCCGTCCACCTTCGGGCATCGCGTCGCGCGAGTTGACGGCGAGGTTGACGATGACTTGTTCGAGCGAGGCAGGATCCACTCTCACCGACGGCAGCGCGGGTCCGAGCTCCGTCACCAGCTCGACGTCTTCGCTGATCAACCGCCGCAGCAGCTTCTCCATCTGCCGGACGAGCGCATTCAGATCGACGATTTGCGGCTGGAGCATCTGGCGGCGGCTGAAGGCGAGCAACTGCCGGGTCAGCGCCGCCGCCCGCTCGCCCGCCGACTTGATTTCCTCGAGATCCGGACGCTTCGGATCGTCCTGGGACAGGTCGTCGAGCATCAGATTGCAGTAGCCGAGGATGGCCGTGAGCAGGTTGTTGAAGTCGTGCGCGACGCCGCCCGCGAGCTGCCCCACGGCTTCCATCTTCTGCGCCTGACGCAGCTGCTCCTCGAGTCTGCGCCGCTCGGTGATGTCGCGCGCGTTGAGGATGATGCCGCCGACCGACGGATCGTTGAGTCGATTGACCGCGACGCCCTCCATGATCCGCCACGACCCGTCCGCATGCTTGAAGCGCATTTCGGCGGACAGGTTTTCGCCGGGCCGTTGCAGTGCTTCGGCTTGCGTGGCGCCCGCCAGCTCGCGATCGTCGGGGTGGAGGAAGTCGAAGATGGACCGCCCGACCATCTCGTGCGGCTGCCAACCGAGATGGCGTGGCGAAGACCCGGAGATGTACGTGATCCGGCCTTCGATGTCGACGACGACGAGCGCGTCGGAGCTGTTTTCAACGAGCGCCCGAAATCGTTCTTCGCTGGCGCGCAGCGCCGATTCGGCCAGACGCCGCTGCCGCTCCTGCGTGCCGAGCGCGAGTGCGTGCCGCACGGTGCGCTCGAGCGATTCGACCGAGATGTTCGTCTTGCTGAGATAATCGGCCGCGCCCGATTTCATCGCCTCGACGGCGACTTCCTCGGCGCCTCGACCGGTGAGGATGATCACCTGCGTCTGGATACCCTGTGCGTGCGCATCACGCAGCAGCGACAACCCATCGCGTTCGCCGAGCCAATAGTCGAAGAATGCGACATCGAACCGCTCGGCGCTCAGGGCGCGCAGCGCCTCTTCGTAGGAACCCGCGGTCTTCAATGTCGCGTCGCGCAGCGTGTCGCTCATGCGCAGGAACTCCACGACCATCTGCGCATGCTCCAACGCGTCGTCAACCACGAGAATGCGGACGGGATCGGACATTTATCGTTTGAAGATGCCGGCGATCTTGCTCCCGAGCCCGCGGAAGAATCCTTCGATGACACGCGCCGCCCGCTGCTTGAGCGTGCCGCGATGGATTGGACAGAGGGCCGACGGCACCTTGTCGCCGTTCTTGAAGTATTCAGTGTACGTCGGACACCCCTCGACCGGCCGCAGGTACGACACGCTGCACAGTTCTTCGGTGGTGATGCCGTCCGGCGCTCGAAACTCCGCCGGCGGCAGATCACGCGCGGTCCGCTTCATGAAATCGGCCCAGATCGGCAGCGCGACGCGCGCGCCGTAGGCGTCGCGGCCGATCGTCGCCGGCTGATCGAACCCGACCCAGACGCCGACGACGACCGCCCGCGAGAACCCGACGAACCACGCGTCGCGGTATTCGTCGGTCGTGCCCGTCTTGCCGCCGACGGCGCCGCGGACGCCGAGCGTGCGCGCCGAGGCGCCGGTGCCGCGCTCGATGACGTCGCGGAGCATGCTGGTCATTTGATACGCGACCGCCTCACTGATGATGCGCTCGCGCGCGATCGGGCGATCGAACACCTGGCTGCCGGAGGCGTCGAAGACGCTGACCATCCCGCGCGGCTGCGAGAATTCTCCACCGGACGGAAAGATCGCGTACGCCGCGGTGAGATCGAGCGGCGAGACCAGGCCGGTCCCGAGCGCCAGCGACGCGACATCGGGCAGATCGCTGAGGCCCGCGTTGCCGGCAAGGCGAATCACCGTCCGCGTGCCGACTTCCTGCTGAAGATCGGCGGCGGCCGCGTTGTTCGATTCGATGAGCGCCGCTCGGAGCGTCATCTGATCGACCTCGTCGCCGTGCGCGTTGGTGGGACTCCACTCGGGATTCTCCGGCGCCGACACGTGCGTGAGATTCGACAGGACCGAGACCGGCGAGTAGCCGCGCTCCAGCGCCGCCGCAAAGACGAACGGCTTGAACGCGGATCCCGGCTGCCGCTTGCTCCTCACCGCCCGATTGAACGTGCTGCGCGCGTAATTGGCGCCGCCGACCATGGCGAGAATGTCGCCGTTGCCCGGATCGATCGCGACGAGCGCCGCTTCGAGTCCGGGACGATTCAAGCGGGCGAGGCCCGCCGCCACCGCCCGCTCGGCCGCGTCCTGAATCGTCGGCCGAAACGTGGTGTGGACCTGCCACTCCGGAGGATTGTCGCCGCCGAATTCGGCGCGAAACTGCTGCCGCAGATATTCCTTGGCCCAGCCGGCGCGCGCGTCGCTCGGCTGCCGGTACGGTTGAATCCGCGGGCGGACGCGAAGCGCCGCGTCCTCCTGCTCTTTCGTGATCAGCTTCTGATCGCGCATCTGCGCGAGCACGAGATGACTGCGCTCGAGCGCGCCTTCGTAGTTCGACCACGGCGACAGCGCCGACGGCGCGCGAATCAATCCCGCAATCAACGTCGCCTCAGGCAGCGTGACGGCGCTCGCCGGCTTGCGATAGAGATGCTCGGACATCGTCCCGACGCCGTAGACGCCGGCACTGAGGTAGATGCGATTGAGATACAGCTCGAGGATTTGCTTCTTCGTGAGCTGCGCCTCGAGCATCACCGCGATCGCCGCTTCCTTCGTCTTCCGGCCCCACGTGCGCACGTTCGAGAGATACAGCGTGCGGGCGAGCTGCTGCGTCAGCGTACTGCCCCCTTCCATCCGTCCGCCGTACCTGACATCGCGGTAGAGCGCGCGCCCGATGCCGATCGGATCGACGCCGGGGTGGTAGTAGAACCGTCGATCTTCAACGGCGATCACGGCGTTCTGGAGATCGGTGGAGATTTCCGCCAGCGCGACGTCATGACGTTGTTCGTCGAGCCGGAACCACGGCTGGCCGTCGGCGGCGTAGAAGACGGTATCGCCGACGCCGCGGGCGAGGCGGTGCACGGCGACCGCGTAGCGCGACAGCCACCATGCCGACATCGCGCCGCCGACGACGAGCATCGCGATCAAGGAGATCGCGATCCATTCCGTCCACCCGCGCGGCCGCAGCAGCTTCAGAGGTTGTCTCCTTCTTCTTCCATCAGCAGGTCGGTGGCCGCTCGCTCTGAGGCGGTTTGGACGCGCCGCTTCTCCTGCTGCCGTGCGTAGACGAATGAAATGACGAAGATGATGACGATGAAGCCGAGCGACAGGAATTTCGGCACCTCGAAACCGATATACCCCTCCGTGTGAGCGTATTCGATTAGCAACTTCAGGCCCACCCACCCGATGATGATGAACGCGCCGTCGACGAGCGGCGGATAGCGCTCGACGAGCGACAGCAGTTGACCGATGACCAGCCGCATCATGATGATGCCAAGGACGCCGCCGGTCAGGATCACCCACAGCTTTGGCGACATCGCCACCGCGACGAGGATCGAATCGACTGCGAACACGATGTCGGTCAGCTCGACCTTGACGACCGTGCCCCAGAACGCCGTCAGCCCCATCCACGGCTGGGCTACTGCCGGCGAGCGCCGATCTTCGGCGCTTCCGCCTCCCGAAAAATGCTTGTAGACCAGATACAGCAGGTAGCCGGCGCCGACCAGCTTCACCCAGCCGAGCCGAATGAGATACGCCGCGAGCAGCGTCGCGATTGCCCGAAACCCGAAGGCGCCGAGAATCCCGTAGCGCAAGGCCTTACGCTGCTCGCGCTTCGGAAGACCGAGGACGAGGACCGCCAGGACCATCGCGTTGTCGGCGCTGAGCAAACCTTCGAGGGCGACGAGGAGAGCGATCGTGAGGAGATCAGCCGATTCGATCACCATTCTCAGTATGACGCAGGCAAAACCTCACCCTGTCCAAACTTTGACTCGCCCCGTATCAAGACCTAGACTTGAAGCGGCGCAACTCTTGAGAGCGAACGCCGAGGCATGGCACTCGATCAAGATCTTTACTTCATCAGCGTCGCGGCGCGTATGCTCGGCATGCATCCGCAGACGCTGCGGAAATACGAGCGCCTCGGACTGGTTCAGCCGACGCGCACCATCGGCGCGATGCGGCTGTATTCCCGCGAAGAGCTCGAACGGCTGAGGCTCATCAAGCACCTCGTCGACGATGCGGGAATCAACCTGGCAGGAGTCCAACGGCTGCTGTCGATCGCTGAGGTCGTGCAGCGTCTGCGGCCGTTGATACGCGATGATTCGCTGTCCGCGCGCGATACGCGCCGCCGCGTCGGCCAGGAGCTCGACGAACTGAATCGGATGCTTGGTCTGAATGGCGATGGACTTTAGAGACTACTACTCGACGCTCGGCGTCGCGAAGACGGCGACGGCAAAGGAAATCAAGCAGGCGTTCCGCAAGCTGGCGCGCAAGCACCATCCCGACGTCAATCCGGGTGACAAGGCAGCCGAGGGCAAGTTCAAGGAAATCAACGAGGCCTATGAGGTCCTCGGCGATCCCGAAAAACGGAAGAAATATGACGAGCTCGGCGCGAACTGGCGCGCCTACGAGCAGGCCGGCGCCGGCGGGCCCGGCTTTCAGGGCGGCTTCGATCCCAGCCAGTTCGGCGGCGCGTGGAGCGCCCGTGGCGGGCCGCAGGGCGGCGGCTTCCGCACCATGACGGAAGACGAGATGCGCGAAATGTTCGGCGACTCGAATCCGTTCTCCGACTTCTTCCAGACCTTCTTCGGCGGATCGATGGGCGGTCAGGACGAGACCGGACGCCGCGGCGCGCGCTCGCGGACCGCTCGTGGATCGCGCAAGGGACGCGACATCGAGCAGGAAATCGAGCTGCCGCTCGAAGACACCTACAGCGGCAAGGTCCTGCGCTTCTCGATCAAGCACGACGGCCATGCGCGCACCGTCGACGTCAGGATTCCGGCGGGGGTCGGCGAAGGATCGCGCGTCCGCGTGCCGGGTGAAGGCGAGCAGGGCGCGAACGGCGGACAGTCGGGCGACTTGTACCTGCGCATCCGTCAGACGCCGCACGCGCGATTCGAGCGCAGGGGGCGCGATCTCTACACGAAGGTACCGATTCCGTTGACGACGGCGGTGCTGGGCGGCGAGGCGGAAGTGCCGACGCTCGCGGGAAAGACGCTGCGCCTCAAGATTCCGCCCACGACGCAGATGGGTCAGACCTTCCGGTTGAAGGGGCACGGCATGCCGGTCACCGGCAAGCCCGAGGAACACGGCGACCTCTACGCGACCGTCGACGTTCAGCTGCCGCGTGAATTGACCGCCGATCAGCGGAAACATTTCGAGGAGCTGCAGAAGCTCGAGAAAACCACGAAACACAGCGCGGCGTGACTATGAACATCAACAAGTACACCGAGAAAGCGCGCGAAGCGGTCGCTGCAGCGATCGAAGTCGCGCGCCAGCACAACAACCCCCAGCTCGAGCCGGAGCATCTGCTGCTGGCGCTCGTCGAGCAGCGCGAAGGCATCATCCCCGAGCTGCTGCGAAAGATGAATGTCGATCCCGCGCAGGTTGCCCGCGCGGCGCGCGACCTGGTCGCGAAGCTGCCGTCGGCGTACGGCGGCGCCGAGCCGACCCTCTCGCCGAGGTTGAACAAGGTGACGTCGACCGCCGAGGACGAAGCGTCGCGGATGAAGGACGACTACGTCAGCACGGAGCATCTGTTCATCTCGATCGCCGACGAAGGCGGCCGCTCCCCGGCGGCGCAGCTCCTCAAACAGAACAACGTCACACGCAACACCATCCTGCAGGCGCTGACCAGCGTCCGCGGATCGCAGCGCGTGACGAACGAGAATCCGGAAGGCACCTATCAGGCGCTCGAGCGATACGGCCGCGATCTCACCGAACTGGCGCGCAAGGGCAAACTGGACCCGGTCATCGGCCGCGACGAGGAAATCCGCCGCGTCATCCAGGTGCTGTCCCGCCGGACCAAGAACAACCCGGTGCTCATCGGCGAACCGGGCGTCGGCAAGACCGCCATCGTCGAGGGTCTCGCCGGCCGCATCATCCGCGGCGACGTGCCGGAGGGGCTCAAGAACAAGCGGATGGTGGCGCTGGACATGGGGGCGCTCATCGCCGGCGCGAAGTATCGCGGCGAGTTCGAGGAGCGCCTCAAGGCGGTGCTCAAGGAGATCACCGACGCGCAGGGGCAGATCATCCTCTTCATCGACGAGCTCCACACGGTCGTCGGCGCCGGCGCATCGGAAGGATCGATGGACGCGTCCAACATGCTGAAACCGATGCTGGCGCGGGGCGAACTGCACACGGTCGGCGCGACGACGCTCGACGAGTACCGGAAGTACATCGAGAAGGATGCGGCGCTCGAACGGCGATTCCAGCCGGTGATGGTCGACGAGCCGACCGTCGAGGACACGATCAGCATCCTGCGCGGCCTGCGCGAGCGTTACGAGATTCATCACGGCGTTCGCATCAAGGACGCCGCGCTCGTGGCCGCGGCGGTGCTGTCCCACCGCTACATCACGGACCGGTTCCTCCCCGACAAGGCGATCGATCTCATCGACGAAGCAGCGTCGAAGCTGCGGATGGAAATCGACTCGATGCCAGTCGCCCTCGACGAACTGGAGCGGCGCATCATGCAGCTCGAAATCGAGCGCGAGGCGCTGCGCAAGGAGAAGGACAAGGCCTCGCGCGAGCGCCTCGAGAAGCTCGAGAAAGAGATGGCCGATCTGAAGGAAGAGCGCGCCCGCCTCGCCTCACATTGGCAGCAGGAGAAGGAAGCGATCCAGAAGATCCGCACGCTGAAGGAAGAGCAGGAAGCGCTGCGCATCGAGATCGAGCAGGCGCAGCGCAAAGGCGACTACCAGAAAGCCTCGGAGCTGCAGTACGGCCGCGTCCCCGAGCTGGAGCGGAAGATTCGCGAGGAAGAGAGCCGCCTCGCGGAGCTGCAGAAGGATCACAAGATGCTGAAGGAGGAAGTCGACGAGGAGGACATCGCCGAGGTCGTGAGCAAGTGGACGCACATCCCGGT
>DAIUKO010000058.1:0-29283 GCA_036848175.1 Vicinamibacterales bacterium
GTCAGACCACGGTCAGACCACGGTCAGACCACGGTCAGACCACGGTCAGACCCGGGTCAGACCGCGGTCAGGCTATCCAGTTTCGGACGCGTTCTTTTTCTTGGCGCGGTGGTAGGCGGTCATCGCCGCGATGACGTGGCACACCCACCCGAGCAGTCCGCCGGTGCCGATCCACATGCCGGGCGTGATGATCAGCCAGAAGATCCCACGCAGGAAGTCGCCGTTGTAGAACTGCCCGATGCCGGGAAGGACGGCGCTGAGAACCGCGGCGGTCCCCGGGTTCCGTGTGTCCGCTATGGCTTCCTCCGATCGACGACGACCTGCCCGCCTTTCATGACCCAGCGGACGTGTTTGGTGACGGCCGTGATGGTCGCGAGCGGATCGCCGTCGACGGCCACGATGTCGGCGTAGTAGCCGGGTGCGACGGCGCCGAGGCTCTGCTCCATGCCGAGCATCGCCGCGGCGTTTTTCGTCGCCGTCTGCAGCGCCTGCTCTGGCGTCATGCCGAGCGCGACGAATGTCTCGAGCTCGCGTGTGTTCGATCCCCAGCCGGTATAGACCGCGTCCGATCCCATCACCATGATCGCGCCGGCTTTGAACGCGCGCCGGGCGGTTTCGATGTTCCTCGCGATGAACGCGCTCAAGCGGCCGCGATAGTCGCCGGGGAAGTGATACACCTCGCCGTTCTCGACGTAGTACTGATTGTGATCGATCGTCGGCACGTAATAGATCCGGCGGCGGACCATCTCGGCGATCGTCGCATCGTCCATGTCGGTCGCGTGTTCGAGTGAGTCGGCGCCCGCCCGGATCGCTGCGGCGGCGCCGCCCGGTCCGTACGAGTGCACGGCCACTTTCTTCCCCAGCATGTGCGCCGCATCGACGGCGGCCTTGATTTCCTCCATCGTGAACGTCTGAAACTGCGTCACGTCGTCGAAGCCGCCGGTCGATCCGAAGATCTTCACCCAGTCCGCGCCCGACGCGATCGTCTGCCTCGTCGCGCGCACCACTTCGTCGACGCCGTTCACCACCATCGTCGGCGACGGGCTCGTCCGCATCACGCGCAGGCCGGTGCCGGAGGCGAAGATGCGCGGGCCGATCATCTTGCCCATGTTGATCAGATCGCGCATCGCGAAATCGGCGCCATCGGCGGCGTTGAGATCGCGTACCGTCGTCACGCCGGCTTCGAGGGCTTTCAGGCCGTTCTCCTGGGCAAGAAAGACGGTCATCGCGACCGGACGTGGCGGCTGGTTGCGCGGCGTCGTTCCTGGATCGCCGGCCCAGTAGTAGGTGATGTGCGTGTGGGCGTCGATGAGTCCAGGGATGCCGGTGAATCGAGACAGGTCGATGACTTCGGCGCCGGCAGGAACCGGCGCGTCGCCGGCAGTCACGCTCTGGATCCGATCGTTCTCCACCCGGACGACGGCGTTCGTGATGACACGTCCGGTGCCGTCCACGAGTTTGCCGAATTTGACGATCTTGGCACCCCCGAAGGGCTGCGCCACCGCCGTCGGTGTCGGCTGCGCGGCGAGCGGCGGCGCGGCCAGCGGCAACAACGCCAACAGCACGAGCGCCATCGAGCACGATCGCGCGCTCATGGCAGTGCGTAGACCATCAGCGTGTCGGTGGCGACGACCGCTACGTACTGCTTCCCGTTCCTGGCCTGATACGTGATTGGATTGGAGTTGCCCCTCCGATCGAGTTTGGTCACCCACAGCTCCTTGCCGCTCTTCGCGTCAATCGCGCGGAAGCGATTGTCGTCGGTCGACGCCACGAAGAGCAGGCCGCTCGCGGTGACGATCGCACCGGCGACTCCGGGCCGTCCGGTCTTCTGCTTCGCCGCAGGCAGCTGCTCGGTGATGCCGAGCGGAATCTGCCACGCGAAGTTTCCAGTCGACGCGTTGATGGCCGTCAAGCGGCCCCACGGTGGTTTCTGACACGGCCAGCTGACGCCGCCGATCCGGACGTCGAAGATGCCGCGTCCAGCCGGGCGTTCCGGCGCGGCCTTGTCGTAGGTCGCCAGCGATCCGCTCCGGTTCTCCATCCAGCCGAGCGCGCCGACGTCCTGCGTCACGACGAACAGATATCCGAGCCGCGGCGCGTGCGCGATGCCGCCCCAGTTGGCGCCACCGAGCCCGCCTGGAAACGTCAGCGCGGTCTTTGCCGGCGCGCCTTCCGCACGGAACGCCCACGGCGTGAACGGGCCCGAGTTGTACAGCCCGTTCTTCTCGACGATCTCCTTGCACGCCGCCACGTGCTCCGCGTCCGTCTCCGCTTCGGTGACGAGATCCTGAGCCTTGTACTCGACACGAGCGATCGGCGGCGGCTTGACCGGAATCGGTTGGGTTGGAAACGAAAACTCGCCGGGGACTTCGCTCTTCGCCACCGGCCGCTCCTGGACGCCGAAGATCGGCTCGCCGGTTTCGCGATTCAGGATGTACATGTAGCCAGACTTCGTCGTCAGCGCGAGGGCTGGAGTCGTGCGGCCGTTGCGCGTGACGTCGAAAAGGACCGGCGGCGCCGGCGGATCGTGATCCCAAAGATCGTGGTGAATCGTCTGGAAATGCCAGCGGTACTTGCCGGTCTGAATCTCCGCGGCAACCACCGAGTTGCCGAAGAGATTGGCGCCTTTGCGATCGCCGCCGTACGGACCGGGGATCGGCGATGCGAGCGGCAGATACACGAGACCGCGCTGCTCGTCGAGCGTGAAGTAGAACGGCCACGCGTTCGCGCCGAGGCGATCCTTCCAGCTGTCGCCGTCCCACGTGTCGTGACCGACTGTTCCGGGCTGCGCGACCGAACTGAATTCCCACAGCTTCGCGCCCGTCCGAGCATCGTACGCACGCGGGTTGCCGATGCCGCCGATGGCGCCGGGCGGCGTGTTGGCGCCGACGACGACGACGTTCTTGTAGACGAGCGGCACCGAGTTGTACGGCACGACCATGTCCACTTCACCGTTGGTGCCGAACGTCGACACGATCGCGCCGCTTCTCGCGTCGAGGGCCATCAGCCGGCGTCCGGCGGTGAAGATGATTCGCGGCGGATGGCTCGGTTCGCCGGGCCAGTACGCGACGCCGCGGCGCGATGGCGCGCCGCCGCTCACCGCGTAGTGCCAGATCTCTTTGCCATCCTCCGGATTGAGCGCGACGATGCGGTTCGCCGCCGGCAGATACATGACGCCGTTGAGCACGATTGGCGACGCCTCGGAGTTCGGCCCGGCGGCGCCGCCTCGCCCCGCCGGTTGTGCGGCTGGCGGCGCGTCGCTTTGGAGCCCGTAGCTCCACACCTTGATCAACGTCGCGACGTTCTTCTCGTCGATCTGCGACAGCGGCGAGTATCCACCGCCGGTCAGGTCGTGGCGGTACATCGGCCAGTCGGTGCCCGGTTTTTCGCGGTTTGGCGCCTGCGTGCCGACCGACTGAGCCAGCGCGATGGCGAACACCACCACGCCGCCGGACGCATGCTCGAGCCACGTGGAGCGCATGATTCGGCCCCCGTTCATGAGAGTGAATGCGCGCGCATGATACCTCCAAAAGATTCCACGTTCGCCGTGCGCGGGTGTAGGATCAGCGGCCGAGGAGCACACACACATGGCACAGCACGCCGGGCTGAATCGCAGATCGTTCCTGAGAAGCGCGGGGATGACGGCACTCGTGGGTGCGGTAGGGCCAGGCGCGACGAAGCTCGCCGGCGCGAGTGTCGAGACCGCGGCGGCGGACACGAACGGCAAGTTCGACTTCGACACGCCGTACAGCCGCCTCGGCACCGATTCGGTGAAGTGGGACCAGGCGCTGCGTCAGAACGAGATGGGCACCATCGTCGCGGGCATGGGCATCGCCGACATGGACTTTCGTTGCGCGCCGGCGATCACCAAAGCGCTCCAGGAGCGGATCCAGCACGAGAACTGGGGCTACCTCGATCAGCCGAAGTCGTTCGTCGAGGGCATCGTCGCGTGGAACAAGCGGCGCAACGCGATCGACGTCAATCCCGAGTCGGTGGTCATCACGACCGGCGTGCACCCGGGTCTGATTGCCGCGATCAAGACGTTCTGTCCCGTCGGCAGCAAAGTGCTGCTGCTCACGCCGACCTACAACGGCTTCTACGGCGATCTGCGCTTCACCGGCACGAAGCCGGAAGAGAGCCTGATGAAGTACGCCGATGGGCGCTACCAGATCGACTTCGACGACTTCGAGCGCCGGATCAGCAACGACACCAACGCGTTCATCCTCTGCAACCCGCAGAACCCGACCGGCAACGTCTGGTCGCCGGATGATCTGATGCGCCTCGGCGAGATCTGCCTCCGCCGCCGCGTCGTCGTCCTCGCCGACGAAATCCACTGCGACTTCGTCAGCAAGGGCGTCAAATACACGCCGTTCGCGACGCTGCCGAACAAGGCGGTCGTGAACAACAGCATCACCTTCAAGGCCGCGAGCAAGTCGTTCGGTCTGGCGGCGATGAAGTGCGCGTGGTTCTTCTCCGACAACATGGACTACATCAACAAAGTGAAGGTCAACAACCGCGCCGATCTCTCGACGCTCGGCATGATCGCGAGCAAGGCGGCGTACGGGGGCGGCGAGGACTGGTTGAATCAGTGCGTCGAATACATCGACGCCAACCACGACTATACGCAGAAGTTCTTCAACGCGAACATCCCGATGATCAAGGTGGGCGCGAAGCCGCAGGGCACCTATCTCACGTGGCTCGATGTGACGCGCGTCGCCGACCGGATCGGCGCGAAGGAGATGGCGGCCTCCGACGCGAGAACGGGCCGCGGCGGGAATCCGCCGTCGCCGGAGACGATGGTCGTGAAGTGGTTCGCGAAGAATGCGAAGGTGGCGCTCAATGCCGGCGACACCTACGGCAAGGGCGGCGAGAATCACCTGCGCATGAATGTCGCGACGTCGCGCAAGACGCTCGAAGCGGCGTACACCAGCATGGCGCGCGCGCTCGACAACCTCTCGCGTTCGTCAGCCGCGCTATAACGGTTGGGTTTCGATGGGGCCGACACATGGGTCGGCCCTACGGGGATCGTTCAGCCGTCTACACTCTTCGTCGGTAGGGGCGGACCCGCGTGTCCGCCCTTTTCGTTTTACTGCGCCCTCATCAACTTGATGCTGCCGTTGACCGTTGCCAGGTTCAGCGAGCGGCCGCCGGCACCGATCGTGCCGGAGAGTCGGCGCCGGCTCACCTGACCGGTGACGGTGATCGGAAAGTCTGAGGTGATGCTGCCGTTGAGCGTCTCGGCGCGGAGCTCCGCGTCGAACACGCTCGGCAGTGTCAGGTTGATCTCGCCGTTGACGGTCTTGAAGCTCGCCTCGTTCTGCCAGTCCGCACGACCCATCGTCACGTTGAGCGAGCCGTTGACCGTGTGAGCTCTGGCGACACCGGTCGTCGTCAGCTTGATCGATCCGTTGACGGTCGATGCGTCGCCGTCGCCCTGCAGCGACTCGCCGCTGATTTCGCCGTTCACCGTCCGGCCGACGAAGTTGACGCCGTAGGGCACGCGCACGTCGAAGTTCACCGTTGTGTCGTTGTTCTGAGTGTTCGACTTGCCGCCGCCCGGCTCACACGTATTCGGTTCGCGTCCACGGGAGCTTGGATAGACCGCGCAAATCGTGACGCCGCCGGCGTGCGGCACGACCTCGATACGGACGTCGTCGGGGTTGCCGCGACGCGCGGTCTTGGTCGCGGTCACCTCCACGTCGCCGGACCCGGAGGCGGTCGCGCGAATGTCGCCGTTGATGCCGCGGATTTCGATGGACTGACCCGACGTCAGCCGGCCGTTCCAGCGGAAGTCCTGCGCGGCGGCCGGCGCCACGGTCAGCAGGGTCAACAGGCCGGCCACTGCCATCGATATCGTTGCCAAGGTCGTACGCATGCGTCCTCCCGTTCCCCGCCTTAGACGGGAAGGAGGGGTAGAGCGTTGTCGGCGACGCCAATCCAGAGATTTGTCCCTGGCGATCGTGTTTGTCCGCCGAGCGACAGAGCGAACGAGACGACGAAGACGATCATGCACGTCACGAGACGCCTTACAGAATTGCCCACGAGCCCCTCCGGTTGCCCGATGAGCTCTGCAGGATCCGCGCGCAGCGTCCGCCTGCCGAGTTTGGCGTTAGAATTCGAACACACGTGTCAATGGCCGACTGGAAACCGGGCGTCACGCAGATGATGCGACGACTGGCGTGCGTGCTGCTGTGTGTCAGCGTGTCCGCACCGACACAGGCGCAGACGCTGTCGATTCAAGGCGACCGGTTCGCCGTCGACGGCCAACCGAGGTTCCTGACCTTCATCTCCTATTTCGGCGCGATGGGCGCCGGGAATGTGACGGCCGATCTGCGTCTGATTCGCAGCAAAGGCTTCGACGGAATCCGGATCTGGCCGCTGCTGTTCACCGGCCCACAGCTGATGAACGGCGACGGAACCCTGCGTCCGGACGCGTTGACGCGGCTGCTGTTCGTGCTCGACCGCGCCCGCGACGAGCACCTCGTCGTCGACGTCTCGTTCACCGGCGAGCACATTCGGGGACTCGATGCGCCGCACTTCAGAGACGGCATCATCGCGACGGCTGCCGCCCTGCGCGGCTACGACAACATCCTGTTCGATATCGAGAACGAGAGCGACATCTACGGCCCCTCCGATCGTCCGCTCTCGAGATCGGACATCGCCGGCATCCTCGCCGGGATCAAAGCCGTTCACCCGGCGCGGATCGTGACCTCGTCAGTCAGCTCGCAGCACACCGCGGAGTTCACGGCGAACTTCACCACCGACGTCGGACTCGACGTCACGACCTACCACGATCCGCGCGAGTCCAACTGGTTCGAGCTCGAGACGATCGCGCCGATGCTCCGCGCGCTCAAGACGGGCGGGCGGCCGGTCTACCTCCAGGAGCCGATGCCGACGCGCGACTTCACCTTCTCCTGGTATGTGAACCACGACAAGGCGGAATATTTTCTGAAGGCAGCCGCGCACGCCAAACTCTCCGGTGCGGCCGCGTGGTGCTTTCACAGTCCGCTCGCCGACGACCTGCGCGGCGCGCAGACGTTTCTCGAGGACGTGTTTCGAGCGTATCCCGAGCCGGAGTGGGCGTTCATGAACGCGCTCCTGCCCGGCCGCGTCAGCTTCCAGTCGGCGAACGAGCAGAACTACCTCAGAGCTGACGGCGGCGGCGGCGGGGACGTGCGCGCGACGTCGCTCACGGTCGGGTCGTGGGAAACGTTCAACGTCACGGTGCTGGCGGGCGGTCCGCTCGCCGACGGCGACCGGGTCACGATCGCGACCGGCGACGGCAGGCACTATCTCACCGCGATGGGCGGCGGCGGCGGTCCGTTGCGCGCCACCGCGGAAAGCGTCGGCGCGTGGGAAACGTTCGTCATCGAAAAGCAGGGTGGCGGCGGCATTCGATCGGGCGACAGCGTCAGCCTGCGCGTGAGCGGCGATGCCCGCTGGTACGTCGCGGCCGAAGGCGGCGGCGGCGGCACGGTCATGGTCAACCGTCTCGCGGCCGGTTCGTACGAGACCTTCAAGCTCCTCTTCGTCCCCTAAACGCTGCCGCGCTCGACAATCGGCGACAACTGTTCACCTCACACACAAATGTAAGGTTGCCAACTGACGACGCCTTTTCGGGTATAGTCCCGTCGCGACTCACACCGAGGAGGAATCGTGCGACGTTTCCCACGAACGACGACGGGCATCGTCTCGTTGAGCCTGGCGTTGGCAACGGCCGCTGCGATCCGCTCTCAGGAGCGGACGCCGCCGAACGAGTGGCGCTACTTCGGCGGCAACAAAGCCTTCACGCGCTACTCGCCGCTCGATCAGATCACCCGCGACAACGTCAAGAACCTGCGCATCGTCTGGCGGCGTCCGGCGGTGAGCGATCAGTTGACGCAGGCGTTTCCCGACGTGCGCGTGAACAACTACCTGCGCTCGACGCCGATCGTCATCGACGGCGTGCTCTACGCGCAGAACGCGCACGGGCTGGTCGTCGCCTTCGACGGCGAGAGCGGCAAGACGGTGTGGGAGCAGGAGCTCTTCGCGCGGACGCGCGAGGAGGCGAACGGACAGTCGACGCGCGGCGTGGACTACTGGCCGGGCAGCGGCAGCAGCAACGGTTCCGGCGGCGACGACAAGCGCATCTTCGCCATTCGCGGCGAGTATCTGTATGCGCTCAACGCCGCCACCGGCAAGCCGGTGGCGAGCTTTGGCGACCAGGGCCGCGCCAGCCTGCACTTCACCGAAAACCAGCCGCTCGCCGGGCGCTTCAACGACAGCACCGGTCCTCTCGTCGTCGGCAATGTCGTCGTCGTCACCGGGAACACTGCCGGCGCCGGCGATACCGGCACGTTCAAGAAGGAAGCCGCGCCTGAAGACGTGCGCGGCTTCGACGCGCAGAGCGGCAAGCTGCTCTGGACCTTCCACGTCGTGCCGCGTCCCGGCGAATTCGGCAACGACACGTGGGGCAACGAGTCGTGGAAGATCGCCGGCGATCTCGGCGCATGGAATCCGATGACCGCCGACGAAGAGCTCGGCTACGTCTACATTCCGCTGACCGCGCCGACGGCCTCGGCGTGGGGCGTGTGGAGACCCGGCGACAATCTCTTCGCCGATTCGCTCGTCGCGCTCGACGCGAAGAGCGGCAAACGCGTCTGGCATTTCCAGACGGTCCATCACAACCTCTGGGAATGGGAGAACGTCGGCCCGGCGATGCTCGGCGACATCACCGTCGACGGCCGCCGCATCAAGGCCGTGATGCAGCCGAACAAGAACGGATTCCTGTTCGTGCTCGATCGCACGAACGGCAAACCGGTGTGGCCGATCGAAGAACGCCCCGTTCCTCAATCGAATGTCGCCGGCGAGAAGACGTCGCCGACGCAGCCGTTTCCGACCAAGCCGCCCGCTTTCGATCGTCAGGGCGTCACCGATGCCGATCTGATCGACTACACACCCGAGCTCAAGGAACGCGCGCGCGCGATTGCGAAGGATTTCGTCACCGGTCCGATGTTCACGCCGCCGTCGATCACGACAGAGGAACCGGGCACCAACCGCGGCACGCTGATGCAGCCCGGATCATGGGGCGCGGCGAACTGGAATACCGGCGCGTTCGATCCGGAGACGCACATCTACTACGCGACCTCCGCATCGCTGCCTGGGCCGTCGAACCGCGCCATCAAGAAGATGACCAACCCGGAAGCGACGATGGAGTACGCGAGCGTCGGCACGTTCCCGGACATCGAAGGGCTGCCGATCATCAAAGGTCCGTACGGCCGCATCACCGCGCTCGATCTCGACAAGGGCACGCAGGTGTGGATGGTCGCCAACGGCGACGGTCCGCGCTATCACCCCCTGCTGAAAGATCTCAACCTGCCGCCGCTCGGCGTGCCGAATCGTCCGGCGCCGCTGCTGACCAGGACGCTGCTGTTCCTCGGTGAAGGCAGCAATGCGGTCAGCGGCACGCCGCAGACCGATTGGGGATGGGGGAAGAAATTCCGTGCCTACGACAAAGCGACCGGAGGCGTCCTCTGGGAAACGGAACTGCCGTCGGGGACGACGGGCGGCCCGATGACGTACACGCTGAAAGGGAAGCAGTACATCGTGATCCCGATCGGTTCGCGGAGCGAGCCGGCGGAGTACGTCGCGCTCGCGCTTCCCTGAGCGCGCGAGTCGGGATTCGGGATTTGGGATTTGGGATTCGATCGTGGTGATTCGGGATTCCTGGGGCGGGAAATCAAATCCCAAATCCCGAACCCCAAATCCCGCCCGGTTAGTCTGCTTATGAGACACGCACATCGACTGCTTGCCATCGGCCTCGCTCTCACGCTCGGAGTTCGCGCCAACGTACCGATTCGCGCGCAGGACGAGACGCGCAACGGCGAATGGCGCTCGTCGGGCGGCGACTCCTCGTACAAGCGGTATTCGCCGCTGGCGCAGATCAATCGCGACAACGTGAAGAACCTGCGTATCGTCTGGCGGCGTCCGGCGCTCGACCCGACCTTGAAGGACCGGTTTCCGAAACTGCGCACGAACAACTATCTGCGCGCGACGCCGACGATGATCGGAGGCGTGCTGTATGCACCGGACGCGGTCGGTTTGATCGAAGCGTTCGACGGCGCGACCGGCGAGCTGCTGTGGCGGCAGGATCCGGGCCCGGAGATGGCGAACGAGAGCAGCGCCTCGAGTACTCGAGGCGTGGACTTCTGGAAGGGCGGCAACGATCACCGGCTCTTCACGGTTCGCAACGGCTATCTGTATGCGCTCGATCTCCGCGGCCGCAGTGTCACCGCGTTCGGCACCGGCGGTCGCGTGAATCTGCTGCCTGCCGGCGCTCACAGCTTCGGCTGGAGCTCGGGCCCGATCGTCGTCGGCAATGTCGTCGTCATTGCCGGCAATCTCGATGGCGCCGGCGACGGCGGGCAGAAGTGGAAGAACAGCCCACCGGAGGATGTGCGCGGGTTCGATGCACGCAGCGGCAAGCTGCTCTGGACGTTTCACGTCGTCCCACGCGGCACCGAGTTCGGCGCCGACACGTGGGGCAACGATTCCGGGAAGTACTCCGGCGATCTCGGGTCGTGGTGCTGCATTTCGGCGGATGAGGAGCTCGGCTACGTCTACGTCCCGCTCACCGCGCCGACCGCTGCGTACTACGGCGGCTTCCGTCCCGGCGACAACCTCTTCTCCAACAGTCTCGTCGCACTCGACGCGAAGACGGGCAGGCGCATCTGGCATTTTCAGATGGTCCATCACGATCTGTGGGAGTACGACACCGTCGGTCCGGCGACGCTCGGCGAGATCACGGTCGACGGCAAACGGATCAAAGCCGTGATGCAGCCGAGCAAGACCGGCTTCCTCTACGTCTTCGATCGTGCGACCGGGAAGCCGGTGTGGCCGATTGAGGAACGGCCGGTGCCGCAATCGGACGTGCCTGGCGAGCACACCGCGAAGACGCAGCCGTTTCCAACCAAGCCGGCGCCGTTCGCGCGCGCCGGCCTCAGCGAAGATGATTTCATCGACTTCACGCCCGAGCTCAAAGCCAAGTCGCACGAGCTCGCCAAGCAGTTCGTCATCGGGCCGATCTACACGCCGCCGTCGCTGGTGAGCGACGCGCCTGGCGGCAAGCAGGGCACGCTGATGGTGCCGGGATCGTGGGGCGCCGGCAACTGGAACACCGGCGCGTTCGATCCCGAAACCGGGGTCTACTTCGCCTTCTCGCACGAGATTCCGCGCGTCTACCGCATCGCGAAGGCCACCGATGCCGACGCCGAGATGGAGTACTGGAGTCCGAACCGGGACGCGCCGTACATCGACGGTTTGCCGCTCATCAAGCCGCCGTACGGCCGCATCGTCGCGATCGATCTCAATCGCGGCGAGCATCTCTGGACCGCGGTCAACGGCGACGGTCCGCGGAATCATCCGCTGCTCAAGGACCTGAATCTCCCGCCGCTCGGCACCGCGAGCCGTCCGACGGCGCTGGTGACGAAGACGCTGCTGTTCATCGGCGACGGCAGCAACACGTTCGGCGGCCTTCATCCGTCGATGTGGGGCAAGACGTTTCGCGCCTACGACAAGGCGACGGGCAAGGTGGTGTGGGAGACGGAGCTTCCCGCCGGCACCACGAGCGGTCCGATGACGTATCTCGCCAAGGGCAAACAGTTCATCGTCGTGCCGATCGGCGGAAAAGACGAGCCCGCCGAATGGATTGCACTCGCGCTCCCATGAAGGTTCTCCGTTTCCTGATCGGCTGCGCTGTCGTGTTTCAGTCGAGTGAGCCGTTGACCGTGCGCGACGGCGTGTACAGCGACGAGCAGGCGGGCCGGGGCCGGGCGACCTACGACACCAAGTGCGCGAGCTGCCACGACGGCGGAACGATGGGCCCCGAGTTGTGGGGGGACGCGTTTCTCGCGTCATGGGACAGCAAACCGGTGAACGAGTTCTTCAGCCGCATCAAAACGACGATGCCGGAGGACGCACCAGGCAGCTTGAGCGAAAAAGAAATCCTCGACGTCATTGCCTATGTGATCAAGACCAACGGATTCCCGGCGGGCGAGAAGAGCCTGCCGAGCGAGAGCGCGCTCGCCGCGATCAAATTCATCCGGAAGTAAGGCGGTCCTTTCCAGGCCGCCGCGACGCGTCTATTCTTTCCAGGAGCGTGTCATGAGCTGTGTGGCCCGCATCGTCGCTCTCACATTGTCCGTGCTCGCGCTCGGCGGCGCGACGTTCGCGCAGACCGTCACGTCGACGACCGGCGCGATCAACGGCGTCGTCACCGACAGCACCCAGGCGGTGTTGCCCGGCGTCACCGTGTCGCTCTCGGGTCCCGCGCTCATGGGGACTCGCACCGCAGTCAGCGATCAGAACGGCGCGTTCCGGTTTTCGACGGTGGCCATCGGCGACTACAAGCTGACGTTCGAGCTCGGCGGATTCGGGACGATCGCACGTGAAGGCATTCATGTCAGCGTCGGATTCACGGCCACGGTGAACGTCGAGATGAATCCGGGAACGCTCGCGGAGAACGTCACCGTCAGCGGCGCGTCGCCGGTGGTCGACGTGCAGGCGACGAAGGTCGCGAACCACTTCGACAGCGAACGGCTCGCGGCGCTGCCCGGATCGAGGGACGCGTGGGCCGTGGTCGCGCAGACGCCCGGCATCGCGATGTCGCGCATGGACGTCGGCGGCAGCGGGGCGTGGACGCAGCAGGGGTTTCAGGCGTACGGCATGGGCGGCGGCGAGCGCAACGAGGTCGAGGGCATTCTCGTCAACGAGGGCGCCGGTCAGATGTACTACACCGACTTCTCGTCGTTCGAGGAGATCTCGGTGACGGCCGTCGGCAACACCGCCGAGGTCGGGACGCCGGGCACGTTCAGCAACTTCGTCAGCAAGTCGGGGAGCAACACCTATCACGGCAACGTGTACTTCGACTTCGAGAACGAGTCGATGGAGGCGCGCAACATCGACGACGCACAGCTCGAGATGGGGGTGAAGGGCAGTCAGTATCTCGACGCCAGGGATCTGAATCGCCTGTCGCTCTTCCGCGACTTCACCGCGGACATCGGCGGATTTCTGCAGAAAGACAAAGTGTGGTGGTACTTCGGCTATCGCAGCAACGTCTCCGATCTCCGTTTTCCGACACTGGTCGACGACATCCAGCACACCTACGGACCCGTCTACAGCGCCAAGGGCACGGTCAACCTCGCGCAGAATCACAAGCTGATCGGCTACTACCAGCACGCCGGCAAAGTGCAGCCCGACTATCTCGGCGCGATTGCGCTGCCGACCGGACGCGACACGACCGCGATCATGCACGCCGACACCGTCTGGAGCTCGGGTTACCCGAACGACATCTCGAAGGTCGAATACAACGGCACGCTGTCGAACCAGCTGTTTCTGGCGGTGCGCGGCGGCGCGATGAAATCGTTCTGGTACCGCAACTTCAAGAGCAGTGGTCCGCGCGTGGAAGACATCAGCACGAATTTCGTCTCGGGCGGCGTCTACGGCCTCGACCTCGAGCGCTTCCGACCACAGGTCAACGGGGCGCTCAGCTACTTCAAGAACGATTGGGCCGGCACGCACAACTTCAAGTTCGGCGGCGAGTTCATGCTCGACACGCTCGACCAGCCGTTCCGGGGATTCGGCGCGGCGTGCAACTGCGTCTCGGTCTTCAACAACGGCGCGCCGAGTCAGGTGTACCTGTATCAATCGCCGGTCGTGTCGAAGACCGGCTTGTGGGCGGCGACTGGGTACGCGAACGATTCCTGGCAGATCAATCGCCGGCTGACGTTGAATCTCGGGATTCGCCTCGATCGCTATCAGCCATTTCTCCCGGAGCAGACCGGACCGGCCGGGCAGAATTTCGCGGCGGTCGATTCCGTGCTCGTCTGGAGGAACATCGGTCCGCGTCTCGGCGCCAGCTACGACGTGACCGGCAAGGGCAAGACCGTCGTCAAGGTGAACTACGGTAGGTACTGGCTTTATCCCGCGGCCGATTTTGCGAACAACGTCAACCCGAACCCCGCGATGTGGCGGCAGGTGTACACGTGGCGCGACGTGAACGTCAACGGCCTCTGGGATCCAGGCGAGCAGCAGGGCAACCCGACGTCCGTGTCGGGCGGCACGGCGTCGACGATTTACGACCCTGACATTCAGAACACGTTCGCGCATCAGGCGATGGTGTTCGTCGAGCACGAAGCCGCGCCGAACCTCGGCGTCCGCACCGGGTTCGTGTGGAACGGCCGCCGCCAACTCACCGGATCGACGAACATCAACCGGCCGGTGAGCGCGTACACCGTGCCGGTCACGATCCGCGACGTCGGCCCCGACGGCCGGCTGAATACGGCGGACGACGGCGGAACGCTCACCGCCTACAACCTGGCGCCGGAGTTCCTGTCGTTGCCGGTCGTCAACAGGACATTGAATCTGGGAAGCGGCGCCGACCGCGACTACTACACGTGGGAGATCACCGCGACGCGTCGGCAGACGTCGAGCTGGTCGCTGCTCGCCAGCTTTGCGCGCACGTGGAATAACGAAGGCGCGATCGTCGCCAACGCCACGCCGAACTCCTTGATCAACACCGTCGACGGCGTGAATCAGTTCTCGACGTGGCAGGCGAAGATCAATGCGACGCTGGCGCTGCCGTTCGACGTGCGGGTGACGCCGATCTTCCGCCACCAGTCTGGAACGGCGTTTGCGCGCACGTTCACGACCGCGTTGAACTACAGCTCCGCGGTCACGATTCGCGCCGAGCCGGTGGGCGCCGAGCGTTCGCCGAACATCACGCTGTTCGACGTCCGCGCGGAGAAGGCGATTCGCGTGAACCGAACCAAGCTCACCGGTTTCTTCGACGTCTACAACATCTTCAACGCCAACGAACCGCAGACGCTGACGACGACGTCGGGCAGCGCGTGGCTGTTCCCGGCGGCGATCACGCCGCCTCGCATCGCGCGCGTCGGGCTGAAATTGGCATGGTAGACGCCGCCGAATCTACGGACGAATGACGGCGCGCAGGAAGACGAGAATGGAGTCGAGCGCGGCATCGTTGTACGAGCCGAGCGCTGATGAGTGCCGCCACGTGCTGCCGTCGGTCAGTTTCACGGCGGATGGTTCGACCGTCCGCAGCACCGGTGGTCGCGTCGTGAGATCGTAGAAGATGACGCTGCGGCTGCCGTTGCTGACCACCAGCGCCGGCATGGCTTCGTCCTGCACCGTGGCCGCCGTCACGTGAGGCGTGGCGAGCGCACGCAGCGCGCGCGCATCGGCGGGAATCGTGGCGATCGCGCCGGCGACCGGGATGCCGAGTCCGTCGACCTCATGACACGTGGAGCAGCGGTCCACGCCGCGGACCGCCTCGAAGAAGAGATCGCGGCCGCGCGTCGCCTCGGGAGGCAACGAAGGCGCTGATGGCGGAACGGCGGCGCCGGCACCGGGTCCGCCGCCGCGGCCTGCCGGAGCGGCGACGCCATTCAGGTTCGCGACGTAGGCGACGACCGCTGACAGTTCGCTCGGTTGCAGTTTGCCCGCGAACGCGGTCATCGCCGTTCCCGGAACGCCGCCGCGGATTGTGGCGTTGATGAAGTCCACCTCGAATCCGCGCGCTGCGAGACGCGGGGCTCCCCCAATCGCGCCTCTCGGCCCGTGGCAATACGCGGTCGCGCAGTTCGTCGTGTAGACATCCTCGCCGCGTCTGATGATCTCCTGAGCGCCCTGCGCCGCCAGACACAGCGTGCCGGCGAAGGCGCCGATCAGTGCGAGCGCCGCGCGCCTCATTTCGATCCCTCCGGCAGCGCGAACGCGACGACCGCCGAGCCGCCGCGCCACGTTTCTCGAGCACCAGGAAAGAGGGACGAGGTCGAGGCGGCGATCGAGCCCCAGCCAGTCGGCGTGGTGACGAACTGCCGGCCGTTGACGGCATACGCGATCGCGGATCCGCGATGGCCGGCGCCGGTCTGGAAACTCCACAGCTTGCTGCCAGTCTTCGCGTCGAGCGCAAAGAAGTTGCCCTCTGGATCGCCGGTGAACACGAGATCGCCGGCGGTCGCCAGCACCGACGCCATCAACAGGTATCGATAGGGCATGCTCCAGACGCGTTTGCCGGTCAGCGGATCGACGGCGTCGAGATGACTGTAGGTGTCGCGGTTGGGTGGAAGCTTGAATTCCCAGGCACCGCCGATATAGGTGCGTCCCTCCTGCGGCTCCTGAGCTCGCGCGGTGAGGTCGGCGCAGATCTCGAGCGTCGGCGTGTAGATCAGGCCCGTGCGGGGCGAGTACGCCATCTGGTTCCAGCTCTTCGCGCCGAACGGACTCGGACAGACGTTGATCGTCCTGCCCACGACTGGATCTTTTCGTCCGACCAGCTCGCCGCGGTCGCCAATTCCATCAATCCACGTCTGATTCTCGGCGACCGAGAACGCGCTGATGTACTCACCGGTTTCGCGATCGAGGACGAAGGTCAGACCGCTCTTGTTCATGTGCAATAGGAGCTTCCGCATCCGTCCTCTGACTTCGCGGTCGATCAGGAGCGTTTCATACGCGGAGTCGAAGTCCCACACGTCGCCGGGAACTTCCTGATGATGCCAGCGCAGCTTGCCCGTGTCCGCGTCGAGCGCGACGACGCTTCCGGTGTAGAGATTGACGCCGAGCGGGCTGTTGTTGTCGCCGACGCGCCGATTGCCGTCGTAGAGATCGGATGCGGCGTTGCCGGTTCCCCAGTAGACGAGATTCAACTCCGGATCGTACGAGCCGGTCATCCATGGCGCGCCGCCGCCGTACTTCCAGCTCTCACCCTTCCACGTCTCGTTGCCCGGCTCGCCCGGGCCGGGAATCACGTAGAACCGCCACGCGAAGCGTCCCGTCTTCGTCGAGAACGCCGTCAAATGACCTCGGTGCGCCAGGTCGCCGCCGCTCTGGCCGACAATCACTTTGTCTTTCACGACGAGCGGCGCGGACGGGATCGTGCAGCCGCACTGCCGCGAGTCGTCGACGACGACCTTCCACACTTCGCGGCCCGTTTTCTGATCGATCGCAATCAACTGGCTGTCGGTCGTGCCGACGAAGACCTTCCCGTCGGCCACCGCCACACCGCGGTTCTGCAGGAACGACGTCATGCCGCCGGCAAGCCCGTAGTTCGGCCGCAAGGTGTGTCGGTAATTCCAGAGCACGCGTCCGGTCGCCGCATCGAGCGCGAAGACCTGGCTGCGCGGCGTCGACAGATACATCACGCCATCGACGACGATCGGCGTCGACAGCAGTCCGTTTGCGTACTCGCCGGTCTGGAAGATCCAGGCGGGTCCGAGGTTCTTGACGTTCGTGGTGTTGATTTGATCGAGCGCGCTGTACCGCCAGGATCGGACGGTGCCGCCGTAGTGAGGCCAATCGGCACGCGTCGACCCATCCGACGCCCGCTCTTGCGCATAGCCGACCACCGTCATGACGACGAACGCGAGCAGGCATGTGCGCATCGACTTCTTCCTCGTTAGAACGTCGGCGGTGTGTTGATCCAGAGCAGCACGGTCTCTTCGCTGGACGGGTTGTACCAGCGATGTCCCACCGTGCTCTCGAACCAGAAGCTGTCGCCTTCCTGGAGCGTGTGGCATTCGAGCTCGTCCAGCCAGATCTCGAGAGTGCCCGACATCATGTAGATGAACTCTTCACCTTGATGCGAATAGGCGCCGTCGCTGCCGGCGCCGGGCTGGACGCGGAAGATCTGACTCTCGAGCTGACGCGCGCCGGCCGACAGCAGCTCGATGCGGACGCCCGATTGCGTTTGAATGGCGCGGCGATCGCGCGGCCGGACGAGATGATTCGATTGTTTCGGCACGTCGTAGAAATCGAGCACCGTCGTTCCGTAGGTCGCGGTCAGACGCTGCAGCGTCGCGACCGACGGGTTCGCGCGCGACAGCTCGATCGCGCTCAAGAACCCCGCGGAGATCTTCGCGCGCTTCGCCGCTTCGACCACGCCGAGGCCGCGCTTCTTGCGCAGGCGGCGAAGCTTGTGTCCGAGCTCGGTGGGCCGCCGTCCGTTCGTTGACTGGGCTGTCTTGCCCAGCACCTGGCGGATGCCGGGCAGGTTCAGCAGCTTGACGTCGCGCAGATACTTGATGCGCTTGAGGACCTGGAGCAGCTCCGGGCTGTAGAGGCGATAGCGTCCGTTGCTGCGGACCGGCGAGATCAGGCCGACGTTTTCCCACAACCGCAGCGTCGACGGGCTCACACCGAGAATCCGCGACGTCTCACCAACGGTGAGCAGACCGACGCGCGCGCCCGCCGTGCGGCGTCCTGCGCTCGCCCTACGACGGCCAGCCGGCGGCCGGCGGCTGCGTTTCATCGAGAGGATGATATTGACTGCCGTCGATTCCGACAACATTACATTGCTCATATAGAATGTGCCGACCGATGCGCTATTACCGGCGGCTTCCAGACGGTCTCGTCGTGATCAACACGAGGCCGGAGCACGCGTCCGCGCTCGAGGAGCTGCAGCGCGTCTGCTTTCCGACGCTCGCCGATGCGGAGCGCTTCAAGGCGGCGCATTACCGCAGGCACGTCGAGCTGTTTCCCGACGGTCAGTTCGTCGTGCTCGACGGCCATCGCGTCGTCGGCGCCACGACGACGCTGCGCCTCGACTTCGACTTCGATCACATCGACCACACGTTCGCCGGGATCATCGGACAAGGATGGTTGACGTCGCATCAACCGCACGGCGCGTGGCTCTACGGCGCCGACGTCGGCGTCGATCCCGCCTACCGCCGGCGCGGCATCGCCACGGCGTTGTACGCGGCGCGGCAGGAAACGGTGTGGCGCCTCGGGCTGAAAGGGCAGGTCACGGCGGGGATGATTCGCGGGTACGGCGACGTCAAGGATCGCATGACCGCCGAGGAATACTACGAAGGCGTCGTTGCCGGCCGTATGACCGATCCGACGTTGTCGATGCAGTTGAGCATCGGGTTCGAGCCGCGCGCGCTGGTCGCGAACTATCTGAACGATCCCGTCAGCGACAACTACAGCGTCCTCATCGTCCTCGGCGCCGACAAGGAGGTGCCGGGGGCCTCGCGGAAACAGGCGATGTCATACATCCGGCTGAACACCGAGATACCAGGACCGCAGGCGCGCGATCTCCTCGCACGACGGCAGGCGGCGACGCCGGCCGGACTGGCGCGCGCGACCGATGTCGTGGTCGAGCGTGCGCACGGCGAGCTCATCTTCGACGTCGACGGCAACACGCTGATCGACTTCGCCGGCGGAATCGGCATGCTCGCCGTCGGACACACGCCGCCGCCGGTTGTGGAGGCGATCGCGGAACAGACGCAGAAGTTCATCCACGTGTGCGCCCTCGTGGCGACCTACGAGCCGTACGTGCGTCTCGCCGAAATGCTGAACGCGATCACACCCGGCGCCTTCCCGAAGAAAACGATCTTCGCGAACAGCGGCGCCGAAAGCGTCGAGTACGCGATCCATCTGTCGCGCAAGTTCACGGGACGGCCGTCGATCATCTGTTTCGAGGGCGGCTACCACGGCCGCACGCTGCTGACGCTGAGCCTGACGAGCAAGTACGGACTCTTCAAGAGCGGATTCGGTCCATTCGCGCCGGAAATCGTGCGGTTGCCGATCCCGCACGTTTACCGCACCCCGAAGGGGATGACCGAGGACGAATACGTCGACTTCGGAATCCGTCAGCTGGAGCACGCGCTCGTCGCGCAGGTCGATCCCTCGGCGGTCGCCGCGATGATCATCGAGCCGGTCCAGGGCGAAGCGGGATTCATCCCCGTGCCGCCGCGATTCCTGAAGCGGATGCGTGAGCTCTGCGATCAGCACGGCATCGTGATGATTGCCGACGAAGTCCAGTGCGGATTCGGACGCACCGGCCGTCTCTTCGCGATCGAGCACTACGGGATCGTTCCCGACGTGGTCGTGAGCGCGAAGTCGCTCGGCGCCGGCATGCCGATCGGCGCCGTCACCGGGCGGGCGGAGATCATGGACTCCGCGCATCTCGGCGGCGTCGGCGGCACCTACGGCGGCAGTCCGGTCGCGTGCGCGGCCGCGATCGAAGCGGTCACGATGATTCGACAACCGGACTTCCTCGCGCACGCGCGCCGGCTCGGCGACGTGATGCGCGAAGTGCTGAACGCCTGGAAGGCGAGGTTCCCGATCGTCGGCGACGTGCGCGGTCTCGGCCCGATGATGCTCGTCGAGTTCGTCCGCGATCGCGAGACCAGGGAACCGGCGACGCCGGAGGATACGCTGAAGATCGTCCGGCAGGCGGTCGCGAACGGGGTCGTCGTCATGCGTGCCGGCCTTTACAGCAACTGCGTGCGTCTGCTGCCGCCGTTGACGATGCCCGAAGACATGCTCCGCGAGGGTCTGGAGGCCCTCGGCCGCGCCATCGAGGTCGTCGCCACGCACCACGCCGCGGCATCAGTCTGAGGCGTGCTCGATCTCGTTCTCTACAACGGCGTCGTCTTGACCCAAACCGCGGCGCCGCCGGCACAGGCCGTCGGCGTGCGTGACGGCCGCATCGCGCTCGTCGGGCGCACCGACGAGGTGTTGAGCGCGGCCGGCAGCAGGGCGCACCGGATCGATCTCGGCGGCCGTACGCTGATTCCCGGTTTCAACGACGCCCACGCGCACGTGTGGAAGATCGGCCATCTCCTCACGACGATGCTCGACCTGCGCCGCGTCGGCAGCATCGACGATCTCGTCAACCGCGTGCGCGAGTTCGGCGACAGGCTGCCGGAGGGCGCGTGGCTGCTCGGCCGCGGTTTCAACGAGGCGTCGCTGCGCGACGGCCGCGCGCCGACGCGCGAGGATCTGGATCGTGCCGAGCCGAACCGTCCGGTGGCGCTGACGCGCACGTGCGGGCACATCTACGCCGTCAACAGTGCGGCGCTCGCGCTCGCAGGAATCGGCGCCGACACGAAATCGCCGCCAGGCGGGGTGATCGATCGCGACCAACGCGGCCGGCCAACCGGTCTGCTGCGCGAGACGGCGATGGGGCTGATCAACAACGTGATGCCGCCGCCGACCGCGTCCGACTACGAGGCGATGATCCTCGCCGCCTTGAAGCATCAGTTGTCGCTCGGCATCACCTCGTCGGCCGACTGCGGCGTCTTGCCGCAGCTGCTGGAGGTCTATCGCGCGATTGATGCGAAGCGTGGACTGCCGTCGCGTGTGAACGTGATGCCGCTCAGGCGCGTGGATGGCGTCCCGACGCCGGTGCCGCTGCCACAGATGTTCACGTCCGACATGCTTCGGGTCGACACGGTGAAGTTCCTCGCCGACGGCGGGCTGAGCGGCGCGACCGCGGCGCTGAGCGTTCCGTATCGCCACGTGAGCTCGACCGGCGTGCTGCGCTTCACCGATGGCGAGCTTCGCGACCTCTGTGCGGAGTCTCAGGCGGCTGGCTGGCGGATTGCCACGCACGCGATCGGCGACGCCGCGATCGATCAAGTGCTCGGTGTCTATGAAGCCCTCGGGCCGCGTCGCCGCCGATTCGCGCACCGCATCGAGCACTTCGGGCTGCCCGACGCGACGCAGCTCGCGCGCGCGGCGAGGCTGCGCGTCATCGCCGCGCCGCAGACGATCTTCATCAGGACCTTCGGCCGGAATTTCCGCAGCTATCTGCCGGAGTCACTGCTCCCGCGCATCTATCCGATCCGCGCGATGCTCGATGCCGGCATCCGGATCGCGCTCTCGTCGGACGCGCCGGTCGTCGAAGACGACAATCCGCTCGTCGGGATGATGGCCGCCATCACACGCATCGACGCCGACGGCGAGCTGATTGCGCCGCGACAGGCGATCACCGTCAACGAGGCGCTGCACGGGTACACGATGGGCGGCGCAATCGCCAGCGGTGACGAGGAGAACCGCGGCAGCATCGAAGCGGGCAAGTGGGCCGACCTGGCGGTGCTCTCCGCAAATCCACTGGCGGCGTCGCCGGAGACGCTGCCGCATATCAGTGTCGACATGACCTTCGTCGCCGGACGTGCGGTGTTCGAGCGATAGACTTGGGCGCCGTGGAATCGTGGCAGGCGTGGGAATACCCCCTCGCTCGTGGTGAGCTTGTCGAACCACGAGCAAGCTCGCTCGTCCTTCGACAGGCTCAGGACGAGCGATGTCGCGAATCGTCATGAGCCCGCAGAACCCGATCGAGATCCCGCGGACGCTCGGCCGCTGGGACCTCGTGCTCCTGAAGATCGTCGCCGTCGTCAACATCAACAACGTGCCGCCGGTCGCGGTCTACGGGTGGGCGTCGCTCGGCCTGTGGATCCTCGCCTTCGTGTTGTTCTTCGTCCCTGAAGCGATCGCCGTGCTGACGCTCGCTCGCCGTCATCCCGGCGAGGGCGGCATCTATCTGTGGACGCGCAGAGAATTCGGCGACGCACACGGATTCCTGTCCGGCTGGTGCTATTGGACGAACAACCTTTTTTATGTGCCGGTGCTGCTCGTCTACATGGCCGGCATCCTCGCCTTCGCCGGCGGAGAGGCGAGAGCGGCCGATCTCGTCAATCAGAAGCTGTTCGTGGCGGCGGTGTCGTTCGGATGGCTGGCGCTCATCGCGATCGCGAATATTCGCGGGCTCGCCGTCGGCAAGTGGATTCAGAACATCGGCGGCCTCGGGGCGTTCCTCAGCGTCGGGCTGGTGCTGGCCGCGGCGGCCGCCGCGTGGAGCAGCGGCGTCGGCGTGCAGGCGCCGACGATGACCGGCGTGAGCTGGGGGATGACGACGAGCTTCGCGGTGATGTGCAACGCGCTGGTCGGGATCGAACTTGCGTCGACGATGGGCGACGAGATTCGCAATCCGGCGCACGACCTCGGTCCGGCCATCGCGATCGCCGGCGTCGTGTCGATCGCGTCGTATCTGCTCGTGACTGGAGCCGTGTTGACGCTCGTCCCGGTCGATCGCCTCGGCGTGATTCAAGGCGTGATGCAGGCCGTCACGGCCGGAGCGAACGCGGCGAACGTTGGCTGGATCGTCGTGCCGCTCGCGCTCGTGATGGGCATCGCGACCGGCGGCGCCGCGTCGGCGTGGTTCGCGGGGTCGTCGCGCATTCCGTTCGTGGCCGGGTTGACGAGCGCACTGCCGCCCGGACTCGGCCGGATCCATCCGCGGTGGCACTCGCCGCACGTCGCGCTGACCACCTGTGCCGTGCTCGCCGCCACCTTCACGGCGTTTTCGCTGGCGGGATCGAGCGTCGCCGAAGCCTACCAGGTGCTCTTGAAGGCAGCCGTCGTGATTCAGCTGATTCCGTTCGTCTACCTTTTTCTCGCGCTGACGAAAACGTCGGGCGTTAACATCGGTGCGCGGATTGCGGGAACGATCGGGCTGGCGACGACCATCGTCGGACTCGTCGCGGCCTTTCTTCCCACGTCCGATGTGGTCAGCGTGCCGTTGTTCGAAACCAAGATGATCGTCGGCGTCGTCGGTCCAACGGCGCTCGGCTGGTTCCTGTTCAAGCGTTCAACCAGATCGGTTGTGGAATTGAGAAAGAGAGAAACGGCTTGATCACCGACGAAGACGAACGCCATCCGTCGCGCGAGCGCGAGCTCGGCATGGACCGCGCGATCACGCGCCGCGATTTCTTGAACGGCGTCGCGATCGGTGTCGGCGGGCTGATGACGTCCGGGTGGCTCGGTGGCCTCGAGGCGGAGGCGGCGGCGCAGTTCGCGCAAGACGCCGCCGGGTACTATCCGCCGGCGCTCACCGGCATGCGCGGCAGTCACGACGGATCGTTCGACGTCTCGCATGCGCTCCGCGACGGGCGGTTCTGGAACACGGCCGGCCAGCCGATCGAGACCAACGAGTCGTACGATCTCGTCGTTGTCGGCGGCGGGATCAGCGGTCTTGCGGCGGCCTATTTCTATCGCGCGCGCACCGGCCGGAGCTCGCGCATCCTCATCCTCGACAACCACGACGACTTCGGCGGCCACGCGAAGCGCAACGAGTTCCGTCCCGGCGGGAAGCTGTGGATTGCGAACGGCGGGACGGCCGGCATCGAGTCGCCATTTCCGTACAGCAAGGACGCGCTCGGCCTGATGCAGGCGATCGGCATCGATCCCGTAGCGCTCTCGGCGCAGGCGAACAAGGACGCCGACCGTTCGATCTATCAGGGACTCCAGGGCGCGTACTTCTTCGACAAAGAGACGTTCGGCGCGGATCGCCTGGTCGTGGGCACGCCGGGCGGAGGACGCGGCGGCCGCGGACGCGGCGGCGCGCCGGCGACGTCGTGGGAAGGGTTTCTCGCGCAGACGCCGCTGTCGCCGGCGGCGCAGAAGGACGTCGCACGTCTCGAGACGGCGCACGTCGATTACATGCCAGGCCTCTCGTCGGCTGAGAAGAAGGATCGGCTGTCGAGAATGAGCTACAAGGATTTCCTGCTGAAGGTGGTGAAGGTCGATCCAGGCGTGATTCCCTTCTATCAGGTCCGCACGCACGGTCTCTACGGCATCGGGATCGATGCCGTCGGCGCGCTCGAATGCTGGGCTTATCACTATCCCGGGTTCGAAGGCCTGAACCTCGATCCAGTCGCGAACGGGCGGATGAGTTTCACTGCCCGAGGCGACGCGACGCCGAAACCGGACTACAACTTTCATTTTCCAGACGGCAACGCATCGGTCGCGCGTCTGCTCGTGCGTGCGCTGATTCCGGGGGCGCTGCCAGGCACGACCGCGCAGGACAGCGTGCTCGCCAAAGCCGATTACTCGAAGCTCGATCGCGCCGAATCGCCGATCCGCATCCGTCTCGGCAGCACGGCGGCGCGCGTGCGACACGTCGGCGCGATGTCGTCGGCTCGTGAAGTGGAGGTCACGTACGGCCGCGATAAGAAGATCTACACGGTGCGCGCCAAAGGCGTGGTGCTCGCGTGCTGGAACATGATGATCCCGTTTCTCTGCCCTGACCTGCCGGACGAGCAGAAGCAAGCGCTCAAGTACGGCGTCAAGGTGCCGCTCGTCTACACGAGCGTGGCGTTGAAGAACTGGGCCGCGTTCAAGAAGCTCGGCATCAACGGCGCCTCTTCGCCGGGCATGTATCACACCGGCGCGCGACTCGAGATGCCGACGGTGATCGGCGGCTACAACCCGACGCCGGCCTCGCCCAGCGATCCGGTACTCGTGCGGATGACGCGCACGCCGTGCAAGCCCGGACTGCCGTCTCGCGATCAGCACCGCGCCGGTCACGTCGATCTGTTGACGACGCCGTTCTCGACGTTCGAGTTGAAGATTCGCGATCAACTGGCGAGGATTCTCGGCGGCGGCGGCTTCGATCCGGCCAGAGACATCGACGCGATTACCGTCAATCGCTGGCCGCACGGATACGCCTACGAATACAACCCGCTGTGGGATCCGGATTGGCCGGAGGGCCAGTCGCCGTGTGAACGCGGGCGCAAGCCGTTTGGACGGATCACGATCGCGAACTCCGATGCCGCCGCGGCAGCCTATACGGATCAGGCGATGGATCAGGCCTCTCGCGCCGTCAACGAGTTGATCGCCGCCAAGGCGACGTAACGGAGGTTCAGCCATGCCAGACGCAGGCGATGGCGATCTCGGAATGGGGCGCGCGATCACGCGCCGCGATTTCCTGAACGGCGTCGGTGTCGCGCTGACCGGCACCGCGCTGTATCCGTGGTTTGCTGAAGGGGGACAGGCTCCGGCGTTCGCTCCTGAACAGGCGCCTGGTTACTATCCGCCGGCGCTGACCGGCCTGCGCGGCAGCCACGCCGGATCGTTCGAAGTCGCTCACGCCCTGCGCGACGGACGGTCGTGGGATGCGGACGCGACCGACACTCGCGAAACCTACGATCTCGTCGTCGTTGGCGGCGGCATCAGCGGTCTCGCCGCCGCGTACTTCTTCCGAAAGTCGGCCGGTCCGGCCGCGACGATCTTGATTGTCGACAACCACGACGATTTCGGCGGCCACGCCAAGCGCAATGAGTTCAGGCACGGCGACCGGATGTTGATCGGCTACGGCGGCACGCAGTCGATCGAGGAACCGTCACGCTACAGCGCTGAGTCGAGCGGTTTGCTGAAGGAGCTGGGCTTCGCGTCCGAGACGTTCTATACCGCCTTCGACATGAAGCTGTACGCGTCGCTTGGACTCGGCCCGGCCGTCTTCTTCGACAAGGAGAAGTGGGGCACGGACAAGCTCGTGAAAGGCGGCGGCTCGCTCGGTGGACCGCAGTCCGCCTGGTGGCGCGAGTTCGCGGCCGCGGCGCCGTTCACCGACCAAGCGCGCACGGATTTCATCCGGCTCCAGGAATCGGCTGTGGACTACCTGCCGGGCCTGTCGCCGGAAGAGAAGCGCGCGAAGCTGCGGCGCATGAGTTACCGCGACTTTCTCCGCGACTACGTCAAAGTCGACCAGCAGGTCATCGACTTCTTCCAGCAGCGGCCGCACGCGCTCTACGGTGTCGGCATCGAAGCGGTGTCGGCGACGTCGCAGATGGGCAGCGGCGGATTTCGCGGCTTGGGTCTTGGCGGACGCGGCCGCGGCGCGGCGGCGGCAACGGTCGCGGCTGGAACGCCGGCGCGGCTTCCGGAGCCTTACATCTTTCATTTTCCGGACGGCAACGCGTCGATCGCTCGGCTGCTCGTGCGGCGCATGATTCCGAAGGCGGCGCCCGGCGAGACGATGGAGGATGTGGTCACGGCGCGGTTCAACTACGCGCGGCTCGACGAGGCGGGTTCACCCGTGCGGATCCGGTTGAACAGCACGGCGGTTCGAGTGCGCCATCTCGGCGATCCGGCGAGCGCCGGCGAGGTTGCGGTCACCTACGTGCGGGGCGGCAAGGCGCACCGCGTGAAGGCGCGCGCGTGCGTGCTCGCCTGCTATCACTCCGTGATTCCGCACCTGGCGCCGGAGCTGCCGGAGTCGCAGCGGCGCGCGCTGCTCTTCGGCGTCAAGGTGCCGCTCGTCTACACCAACGTCCTGATTCGCAACTGGACATCGTTTCAGAAGCTCGGCGTCAACAACATCTACGGGCCGTCGACGTACTTCGCGTCGGTCTCGCTCGATTTTCCCGTCAGCCTCGGTGCGTACACGTGTCCGCGGACACCCGAGGAGCCGATGGTGCTGCACATCCTGCGGACGCCGTGCCAGCCGGGCATCGCGAACCGACGAGAGCAGCATCGAGCGGGCCGCGCCGATCTGCTGCAGACGACGTTCGAGACGTTCGAACGGAATCTGCGCGATCTCCTCGGCCGATCGCTGTCGGGCGGCGGCTTCGATCCAGCGCGCGACATCGAGGCGATCACGGTGAACCGATGGCCGCACGGCTATGCCGATGAGGGCGACGCGTTGAACGATCCGAACTATGCGAGCGACGCGGAACGCCCCTGGGTGATCGCCAGGCAGCGCTTCGGACGGATCGCGATTGCCAACTCGGACGCCGCCCGTCGCGCCTACACCGACGCGGCGATCGATCAGGCGTATCGCGCCGTGCAGGAGTTGTCACGCAAATCATGAGGAACATTCGGCATGCGGCCCTCTGCCTGCTCGCCCTCTTCCTGGCGAGCGCGCAGCGCTCGACGAACGCGCCGGCCGACCTGCTGATTCTCAACGGCAAGGTCTACCCGGCCGGCGGAAGCACGACGTTTCACGAAGCCGTCGCCGTCCGCGGCAACCGCATCGTCGCGTCCGGCACGACTGCGGAGATCAGCAGGCTGCGCGGCCCAAGCACGACCGTCGTCGACGCGCACGGCGCCGCGGTGTTGCCGGGCTTCAACGACGTGCACACGCACATGCTGAGCGGCGGGCTCGCGCTCGACGACGTCGATCTGCAGGGCGCGCAGACGCTCGACGAGGTGCAAACGCGCATTCGCGCGTTCGCGAAGTCGCATCCCGATCGCAGCTGGATTCGCGGTCGAGGGTGGGGATACGGTCCCTTTCCCGGCAACCAGCCGACCCGCGAGCAGCTCGACGCGGCGATTTCAGATCGTCCGGCGGTGATGCGCTGCTACGACGGCCACAGCATCTGGGTCAACTCGAAGGCGCTCGCCGCCGCCGGGATCACCAAGGCGACTCCGGATCCACCCAACGGGACGATCGTCCGCGATTCGAAGACCGGCGAGCCGACTGGTCTGCTCAAGGAATCGCCCGCAGCAGCGCTCGTCAACAACGTTGTCCCCAAGCCGACGCGGGTCGAGCAGCGCCGCGCGTTGAAGGCGGCTATCGATCAGGCGTTGAAGCTCGGTGTCACCAGCGTGACCGATGCCGCCGGCAGTCCCGAGGAGCTCGATGTCTACGACGAAGCGCGGCGCGCCGGCGAGCTCGGTGCGCGCGTCTACTACTCGCTGCTCGTCACGCCCGGATTCACCGGCAAGGACGCCGATCGGTTCGACGCCGTGTGGAAAGCGCATCCCGACACACCGCTGCTGAAGACCGGCGTCGTGAAGATGTTCATGGACGGCGTGATCGAAACGAACACGGCGTTCATGCTCGCGCCGTACGCGAACGCGCCGACGACCGGCACGCCGAACTACACGCGCGAAGATTTCGGACGCATCGTGCAGATGATGGATCGCCGCGGCTGGCAGATCATGGTACACGCGCTCGGCGACGGTGCGGTGCGGATGACGCTCGACGGCCTCGAGCGCGTCGCCGCCGTGAACCCACCAGTTGCCCGCGGCCGCCGGCATCGCCTCGAGCACATCGAGACGATCGATCCCGCCGACGTGCCGCGGTTCGGACGGATCGGCATCATTGCATCGATGCATCCGGTCAGCGGTTTCTTCGTGCCGCAGAATCCTCCGGCGGCTCGAGCGGGCGGTCCGCCGGCCGCGGTTGGTGCGTGGGCAGGCAATCTCGGTCCAGAACGCGCGGCGCGCGGCGGCATGTGGAAGAGCATTTCGGACGCGGGCGGCCGCGTCGTCTTCGGCAGCGACTGGCCGGTCGCGACGATCGATGCGATGGGCCGCATCATCGGCATCGTCAACCGGCCGCCTCGCGTCGGGGGGACCGATCAGCGGCTTCCGCTGACGACGGCGATCGACGACTACACGAGCGGTTCGGCGTACGCCTCGTTCGACGAAAAAGAGAAAGGCACGATCGCGCCGGGGATGCTCGCGGACATCGTCGTGCTCGCGACCGACGTCTTCGCGCATCCACCCGCCACGCGCGCCGACATCAAAGTCGTCGCGACGATCTTCGACGGAAAGGTTGCATATCGGCAGCCCTGAACCGGCGATTAGGCACGACTTGACACCAAGAGAGAACCGGTTCAGTAGGCGGACTTAGCCATGGTGTCAAGTAGTGAACAATCAACCTGAATGGCTGCGCGACCGCTGTTGAATCATGCGTCAGTAGCGCAGGACTTT
>DAIUKO010000059.1:0-3277 GCA_036848175.1 Vicinamibacterales bacterium
GTGTTGGTGGCCGACAGGATGAAGCCGTGGCCGGTGCGGCCGCCGATGACGTAGATCTTGCCGTTGACGACGCCGCTGAAGGCGTGATTGCGCGGCACCGACATCGCGTTGCGGCTCTCCCACTTGTTCGTGGCGGGGTCGTACACGTCGTTGGTGCCGAGCACGCGGGCGGGCCCGAATGCCGTGAAGAACGGCTCCTTGGCCCCTTCCATCGTCGTGGCGCCGCCGATCACGTAGATCTTGCCGCCGACTTCCGCGGCGATCGCAGAACCGCGCTTGCCGGGCAGCGGCGGCAGCGGCTTCCATGAATCGGTGGCCGGATTGAACTCGTACGCGTCGGCGATGGGTTCCCATGCGGCACCGAGTGGGATGGCGGTGTTCGCCGGGGCGACGAAGCCACCAAACGCGTAAATCTTGCCGTTCACCGCGGCAAGCGCTGCATGGTGAGCCGGCCGCGGCATGGGCTGCTTCTTCGTCCACTTGTCAGTCGCCGGGTCGTACTCGTAGTTGACGCCGCGAGCCTTGCCGTCGCCCCAGCCGCCGATCACGTAGAGTTTGCCGTTCGCGGCAACGCCGTAGAGCTCTTCATCCGGTTCCGGGAATGGTGCGCCCTTCTTGTAGGGCGATGTCGGCATCTGCGCGAGCAGCGCTGATGTGCCGAACACCACGCTGACGATCACGGCAAGTACCGCGACTCCCGATTTACACACTTTCGACATGAACGTCTCCTTTCGCTTGTTGACGATCGACGAGAATTCCTATTTCGTATTGACGATCAGGCCAAGCAACACATAGTTGATGGTCCGGCTTCCGAGGCTGCTTTCCCAAAGGTAGGAGGGCTGCAACATCACCTGCTTGTGCACCGGCACGGTGACGCCAGTCCAGATTCGATCTCTGTTCCATCCGCCAGTGCGCTCGTAGAAACTTTCGTACGAGGCAAACGGTTTCACGGTGCGGCCTTGAACTTTGAACGGACGCGCGACCCCAATTCGACCGCGATAACGGTTCATATCCTCGAGCGGAGTTGGACGAAACCTTCTGACGTACATGTTGCGCGCGTAGATCTCGAAGCTGCGGACCGAGAACGCGACGGTCCCGTCGATTCGAAATTGATTTTCCTCGTAGCTGTCGGTAAATCGTGTGGGCCGCGACGCGAGCTCATTGAGCCCGCTTTCAGGAACCGAGTAAATCATGTAGCTCGGAGTAATCGTCAGGAACCTCGTTGCCCGGATGGGGACGTCGACTTGCGCGACCGGTACTTTCAAGTCGCCGATGTAAAACCCATAGAGATTGACAGCGACCTGTTTCTGCAGAGGCGCGGTCACCACCATCCAGGCCGAGGGCGCCACCAGCGAGCCACGGCTCCCGCCACCGGCAGGTAGAGCAGGCGCGTCTGCGTCTTGGGCAGCACACGGCGCACCCAGCGAAATCAAACCGACGACCAAAACACCTGGCAGCAGACATCGAGCAAATGTTGTGAGCGTTCGCATACCGGTCTCCACGAAAGTTGTCGAGTCGAACCTCTTTGTGAGGTCCGCACGTCACGCGTCGGGAGATGGCAACGGCGATGCCGGCGTGCGTTTCGTTGCGAACACTCGGGAATGTGCGTGTTTGTTCGTCATCGCCACGCGGAACGAACGCGTGTTTTCGGACGGGCGTCTGAAAACACGCGGCGACGCCCAAGCCGCAACTGCACGTTATAGAAAGATTTCGTTCCCAACCGCGGGTATCACCTTTGCCACGAACGCAAGAGGACAGGAGGAACTGGATATATGAGATGGCGAGAGTTCAAAACTATCTTGGGAGTCTTTCTCGCAGTCGCGTGCGCGGCCAGGCCAGCGCTGGCGCAAACGCAGGCGTTAACGACAAACGCCACACAGCCGTCAGGGGGTCAGGACCAGTCGGCCGCGGCACTGGCGCAAGAGGCGAGTAATCCGTTCGCGAGTAGTTGGGCTCTGCAGCTACTGCAGAACAACAATTGGACGGAGATGCCCCGCGGCGACGATCACACTCGGGTGCAGAGCAATCTGCAGTTCCAGCCGTTGTTGAATGTGAGGCTCACCGAGAGGCAGGGCCTGATTATCCGCCCCATTGTGACAATCGTTAACTCCGTCCCCCATCTCGATCAGAGCGGGCAGAATGATCGGACCGCCGGGTTGGGCGACACCGTTCTCGCATTTGCGCTGCCGCGTTCGCTCTTCGGCGGCCGGCTCATGGTCGGCGCAGGCCCGACGTTCATTCTTCCGACGGCATCGAAGGATCTGCTCAGCCAGGACACATGGCAGCTGGGGCCTGATGCGGGAGCCGTGTTGCTCGGTCACCACTTCATCACCTATGGCTTCGTGCAGCAATGGTTCAAGATCGGCGGAGACGGCCGGGACACCAACCAGATGAGCGGCACCTTCAACTTCACGTACTTGTTCGAAAACGGGTGGACCATAGGGACGCAGCCGACCCTTTCGGTCGATTGGGAGGCGCGCGGAGGTGAGCGAGGGACGTTTGGAATCGGGCCACAGGTGGGCAAGATGTGCAAATGCGGAGGCCTGCCGACGCTTTTCCAGCTGCAGGTTCAGCACTACCCGATTCGTCCAGGCGTCGCCGGTCCGAAGTGGAACATTCAGCTGCAAGCGACGCCGACGATTCCGGCCCTCATCAAGAGAACCCTCTTCTGACGAGGGTCTAGCATTCAGACCGCGGCGCGTGATGCGCTACGGCCACTAACTCGCATGGAGAGAGTCATGTCAAGCACAGTCGCTGAGTCCAACTTTGGACCAGCAGTAAGAGAAGGCAACGTGTCGCGAACGATCGCGTACTGGGGAGCCACGGGTGTGGTGACCATCGTGCCACTGCTCGCCGCGTTCGCTTATTTGACCACCAGCCCGGAGGCGGTCGAGAACTTCCGGCATGTGGGATATCCCCAGCAGTTGCGCGCCCTGCTCGGCGTCGGGAAGCTCGCAGGCGCCATCGTGCTGCTCCTGCCAGGGCTGCCGATGTTGAAGGAATGGGCCTACGCAGGCTTTACGTTCATGTGGATTGCGGCGACTGTGGCGCACTATCTGGCCGGCGACAAGCCCTTGTTCTTGTTGCCCGTCGCATTGATCGCGGCGCTCGCGGTTTCGTACGTCACGCGCTCTTCGAACCGCCGCGTTTCCGCGGCCGCAATGCTGTCGCTGCGCGAACGCTGAGAGTGGCCACGCGTTCCGGGAGGGCATTGAGATGTGCAGCAATCGTGGCCGTTCTGTGCGCGACCTGCGCGCATTGGTCCAACAGCTTTCGC
>DAIUKO010000059.1:3377-29217 GCA_036848175.1 Vicinamibacterales bacterium
AGCAATCGTGGCCGTTCTGTGCGCGACCTGCGCGCATTGGTCCAACAGCTTTCGCCGGAGCGTCGCGCCGACGGCGTACGGCAACGGTAGTCCGGTGTCGGCGACATCGAAACGGGGTCCGTTTGCGACCACCATCACGCCGCTGTCGCTGCCAGTTCGCGTCGAATGGAAGCGGGTGCGCTGCCCAGATCGCGTCCGAAGATGCCGAGGCGATCGATCTGCTCGTCGCCAGATCTGCTCCAGGCACTTTTCCTTGCAGACGCGCCCACGTGCGCACGGGCGGCGGCTGGCACCTCGCGGTGGCTGGGACGCTCGCCACAGCAGACAGGGCGAACGCGAGCGATCCGACCACGTTCGTACTGATGGCTCGCACTGTTACGCGACCGCGGCGATGGGTTCCTCCTCCAGGCCGTATTTCCGCAGCCGGCTATAGAGCTGGGTGCGAGTCAACCCAAGACGCTTGGCAGCGCGCGCCTTGTTGCCGCGGCACTCGCGGAGAACCTGGACGATCGTGTCGCGCTCAAAGGCGCGCAGATTCGTGGTGAGGACGGCCGCTGACGACGTGGGGACGTCGGCTGACGACTTCGATGCGCCGTGGAGCGCAAGATGCTCGGTACCAATCATCGCGCCGTCCGACAGAATCACTGCGCGCTCGAGCGCGTTGCGGAGCTCGCGGACGTTGCCGGGCCAGTCGTGGTCGAGCAGCGCGTGACGGGCGCTCTGCGTCAGGGACGCCGGCGTGCGGCCGAACGTCTTGGCGATCTCCTGCAGCATCGCTTCGCTGAGCGGCAGGATGTCGGCGCGGCGCTCCCGCAGCGGCGGGATATTGATGTCGAACACCTGCAGCCGGTAGAACAAGTCCTCGCGGAACGTGCCGCGTTCGACGGCTTTGCGCAGGTCGCGGTTGCTCGCGGCGATGACGCGGATGTTCGCCTTCAGGACGCGCGTGCCCCCCAGCCGCTGGAACTCACGTTCCTGCAGCACGCGCAGGAACTTCGCCTGCGCGGCGAGGCTCATCTCGGTGACTTCGTCGAGGAACAGGACGCCGCCGGATGCGAGCTCGATCTGACCCGGCTTGGCCTGCTGGGCGCTCGTGAACGCGCCGCGCTCGTAGCCGAACAGCTCCGATTCGAGCAGCTGCTCGGGGAGCGCGGCGCAGTTCAAGGCGACGAACGGCCCCTGGCCTCTCGCCGACACGCGGTGGATGAACCTCGCGATCACTTCCTTGCCCGTCCCGGACTCGCCGGTCACCAGCACCGTCGTGTCGGTCTTCGCGACGTGTACCGCCTTGTTCAGCACGTCATCCCATTCGGCAGACTCGCCGACGATGTTCTTGTCGCCGGTCCTGAAGCCCGGTCCTGGCGACGCCATCCGCGTGTGGCTCTCGGTCTGGCCGCGCGAGCGGTCGGTGGACACCGTCGTGGCGAGACGTTCATGAGAAACGCCGACTGCGAGATGGTCGACAATTCCGCGGGCCAAGGGCACGTGCCGGCTGTCGTACGCATTCGCCTGCTTCGACCAGAACGCGACGCCCACCAGCCGATCGCGTGTCTGCATCGCCACGCGGAGCAGCGAGCGATAACCGTGCGCATCGATCCGCTCACGCCAATAGGGCCGCTCACCGAGCGGAAACGTCTCCTTGCTCAGATCGCCGATGACGAGCTCGGCCGCCATGGGGATGCCGGCCAGGTCCGACATCAAGCCGCGGAAGTCGTCGCTCGACGTCGCCTCGACGTGGACGTTCAGGTCCTCGTCCTGGCAACTCATCGTGAGCGCGTCGTGTGGGAGCATGCGCCCCGCGATCTCCGACACGCGGGGGAAGACGCTGCGGATGTCGAGCACACCAGCGATGGTGTGCAGCAGGTCGTGCGATCCTTCGAAGTAGGCGCTCAGCGATCCCGGGGCACTCGCGAGTTGTTCTGCGGTGAACATATGCACCTCTCAACTACTGCGGGCATTTTGGGGGACTCGTCGCGGATCGACAACCTCGATTGAGCGTTGCGATCACCCCGGTCGAGCGCGAGGGCTGCACCTTTTGGGAAGGAGATCTGAAGCGGTGGTCATCCGAGCCTCGAACGGTGCTTCCATCAGCCTCGTTCGAGTGCGAGAGCGTTGCCCGACGGCTTAGGCATGCCGGCAGCCGACGCCGGCCGTTGCCGCGCGAAGAGATCGACCACGAATGTCTGCTGCAGATCGATCAGTATTTCGTGTTCGATGCCACATCCGACTCGAGCGACGTGACCAGCGCATCGATTGCCCGTAGCGTCGCCACTGACAGGCTGCTCACGACACCTGGGACGTCGCGTTTCATCACTGGCTCGCTCGCGATTTCGGAATGTCGCCACACGGTCTGTTGCGCACGCGTGTCGACGAGCTGCGCCGAGATCTCGACCACGGCCTGGACCTCACGGCCGTCGTCAACCTCCTCGAGCCGCTCGATGCGGCCAGTCAGCACGTACGTGGCACCAACAGCGTGCTGCAACGGTTCGACGGCTATGAAAGCGCCTCGGGCGCGAATACGGTCGGCGATCGAGTCGGTGATCATCCGGCGTGGGGGCGTCGCCCACCGGTGGTACTGGTAGTACCCGACTTCGGTCCTCGTGGGTCGATACATGATTCGGCCGTCGCACAGGTAATCGGGGCACGCGAAGTCACCAACGGCCAGCGCGCCCAGGGATGCCGGTCGCGCCGACGCCGCAGGGACCCGTCCGTCCAGATCCAGCATGTAGATCCGCGGATACCGGACGCTGCCGCACCCGACCGCGAACACGGCGAGCAGCATCAGGGTGGCCAATGACACGTTCGGTCGGCTGTGTTTCAGAGGTTTCATCGCGGCACCTTCCGGTCGTCTGCCTGCGTCGTTCGAATCAGGTTCCACGGGCGCTCCTTCAGCTGCTCGCTCATCGTTCGCAGGTTTTCTGCCGTTGTCCGGAGCGCGCGCATCGTTTCGGCGAAATCGTCCTCGTTGGTTTGCACCACGCCTCGGACGCTGCCAATCGCGGTGCGGGCATCCTCCAGCGTGTCGCGGAGCGCTTTGAGATCGTCGATGAGCGGCTCGCGCGCCGAGTCAACCGTTCCACGTACCGAATCGAACGTGCGGTTCACATTGCTCACCGTCTGGTCGATGTTGGCCATGAGCGGCTTCGCCGACCCGACGGCCGCGTCGGTGTCGTTCACCAGCGTCCGGATGCCGGCGAGCACCGTGCGAATCTGCTGCTGGTTATCGACGCCGGTCAGTGTGTTGACGTTGTCCAGGACGGAATGCACCTGGGCGGCGATCTCCGGAATTTCGCGACGGAGATCGAGCAGCACGTTGTTGGCGTTGTCGACAGCGGTTGCCACGCGACGAGTCAGGTCGCTGGGGTTGACACCCTCCTCGGACGGCACGACGTCGCCCGGAGCGAGCCGCGGCGCCTGGCTGCTACCCGTCGTAATCGAAAGCGCCGGGCTTGCCATGAGACTGACCGTTGCCACCTTGGCCATCGACTGGCTGTTCAACGGAGTGCCGGCCTTTACCTGAAATGCGATCTCGATCCGCGTGGGATCGTCGGTGTCGGGGCGCACCGTCGTGATCTGGCCCACCTTGATTCCGCCGAACAGCACGCTCGTGTCGGCGTCGAGTCCGCCGGCATCGCGAAGGTATGTCTTGAACCGCACCTGACCACGCACGGTCCGGGTCGTGCGCACCCCGTAAATGGTCGCCGACAGCAGCACCAGCGCGGTAACGACAAATATCCCGACCTTTGTCTCGGTAGTCACGCCTGAAACTCCTTGAGGAACGAAGCGGCGAACCCCTCAGATGTGTCCGACAGACGCTCGGGCTGACCCTGGACGAACTGCCGCACGCGCGGGTGCGTGCTCGCCTTGAACTGCTCCGGCGTGCCCACGACAATCAGCGACCCCTGGTAGAGCATCGCCACGCGATCCGCAATGCGAAACGCGCTGTCGAGCGCATGCGTGACGACCAGCACGGTCATGCCGAAACCACGTTTCAGGAAGAGAATCAGCTCGTCGAGACCAGCGCCGACGATGGGATCGAGGCCGGCCGACGGCTCGTCGAGCACCACGATGTCGGGATCCAGGGCGATGGCCCTTGCGATCGCCGCTCGCTTTTTCATTCCGCCGGACAGCTCGCGCGGATACAGCCGCCTGGCGTCGGCCAGCCCGACGGCCTTCAGCTTCATCCAGACCATCAGCGCAACAATCGGATCGGCGAGCTCCGTCAGCTCCTGAACCGGCAGCGCGGCGTTCTCCTCGACGGTCAGCGAGCTGAAAAGCGCCGACTCCTGGAACGCCACGCCAATCTTCCGGCGGACGACGGCCAGTTCGGCCGCGGAACACGACGTCAGGTCGACGCCGCCGATCACGATGCTGCCGCTGTCGGGGCGTGCGAGACCGATAACCTGTCTGAGCAGTGTGGTCTTGCCCGATCCGCTGCCCCCGAGCAGCGCCACGATTTCGCCGCGGTACACGTCAAGGCTGACGCGATCGAGCACGCGTCTCCCGCCGTAGGCGACCGACACGTCGCGAATCGAGATGATCGCTTCCCGCGCCGCGTCGACCGTATTCGTCGTCATCGCGCAGCACTCCATCCCATGACGTAGAACAGTGCCGTAGCCGCGAGATCGGCGACGATCACGAGGAACGTCGCGTTCACCACGGCGGCGGTCGTACCGCGGCCGACGGCTTCAGGTCCACCGCTCACGCGGCGCCCTTCCATGTAGCCGACGTGCACGATGATCGTGGCGAACACCAGGCTCTTCACCAGCGTGAGAACGACGTCGCGGAGCATGATCGCCGCCATGGCGTCGCGAACGAAGACCCGCGCCGTCACATCGATGCTCGCCGCAAGGAAGCAGTAGCCAGCGGTAATCCCGAAAAACGTGCTCAGGATCGTCAGGCACGGGACCGTGATGAGCGCTCCCAGGTATTTCGGGGCCAGCGTGAATTCGACGGGATCGAGCCCCATCACCTGCAGCGCATCCAATTCCTGGCTCACCACCATCGTGGAGACTTCGGCGGCGATCGCCGACGCCGAGCGTCCGCTCACGGCAATGGCGGTGATGAGCGCGCCGAGCTCGCGCGTGAACGCAATCGCGGTGAATTCCGCGATATAGCGGGTGGCACCGTATCGGCGGAGCTCGGCTGCGACTTGGAGCGACGCGACGAAACCAAGGCAGAAGGACATCAGGGCGACGACCGGCAATGCGCTGACGCCGATGGCCATCATCTGCTGCACCGCCGTCCGCCACCGCCGACGCTTTCCCACAATCGGAAGCGCGGCCGGCAGCCGCAGCAGCGATCGCCACAGCTGAATCGTCAGCGTGCCGACGTCGGTTGCCGAGGAGAGCGCCGCCCGCCCGATGCCGGCGAACATCACGTGAGCTCTAGTTCGGACCCGTAGGCCCGGAAGATATGATCGATTTCCGCAATCTGCGCCAGCATCCTTGGTTCCCCGCTGAGACCGAGGATGCGGAGGCGCACCCCTTCCGCGGAGGCAACGTGTGCCGCCTCGAGGAGCGTCGCGACTCCTGACGTATCGAGATAACTGAGTCCCGACATGTCGATGACGAGCACCGCGCTCGTCACTTTGCGGATGGCGTTCATGAGTAACGCGCGCAAGCGCGGTGACGACTCGATCACCAGGCGGCCTGTCACGCTGATGCGCGATTCAGAAGGCGCCTGCGACGTTTCGATTGTCAGAACTCCAGTCACTATCGTGCGTTCCATTCGCTGTCCAGCCGCCGGCCAGTCCGGCTGCGTGCCGTGGCATGCGCAATATCCATACCCCTCGGCGCGCGGGGGTCGCGTCGCTCGTAACGCGTTGTGGATCGGATCCTTCGAGTGTCGACGCGAACCGTGCTCAGGACGCGGCGTGTGACGGCGTGCACGCACTGCGTGTCTTTCCGCACCACGGATGGTCACATTCTTCACGAGCCGCGAAACGGAATGCGGGACAGCCATGCCGACTCAGAAGAGTCGATCGGACGCCTCGTTCCAGGTTCGGGACAGCCAACTGAGTTGTGCGTCGCCTCTTGTGGGAACAGGCTCCCGTAAAGCACTGCTCGCGACACACCTGGCCTGGCTGCGCAGATGTCCGGTCGGATGCGGGAATACGGATTCGATCTGACCGAATCGTCGTGCTCACGACGTTCTCGGACGCCGCTCAGATGATCGCGGATGGCAACTCGAACAAGGAGATTGCGGGGAAGCTCACTGTCAGCGAGGAATCGATCAAAGAGGAGGTGCGGATTATCCTTTCAAGCTGGGCGCGAACGACCGCACGAGATCATCAACTCGCGGCGCTGGCCAGGGTCTGGGATCGCTCTTCAAAGTCCCGCAGGCTATGTGCGCCACGGTCGGGACCGGTCGTGCGTGCCACGACGCTCGTGCCGCGCAGCGCGCGATCCATGTGCAGCATCGAGAGCAGCTGGCACGCATCCACATCGTCGATCTCCATGAAGAGGACGACAACATCCGGTTGCAATTCCCTGATGCGTGAGTACGCTCGTGGGATCGACTCAACGACAATGGCGTCGTAGTTGTTGTCGTCGACGAGCAGCCCGTCGAGGAGCTCCGACCGAAGCGCATCGTTGCTCACCGCAACGACGTTCAGAGGTGATCTGGGCATGACGTCGCCTCCTGCGCTGGAGGACGGGGCGTATCCAATGCAACCAACGCATGAACATCGCGCTGCCCCGGCGGGATTCCCGTGGCCAAGGTCCAGTTGCTGATCCTCGTGTCCGGCGCATCGTCTTCATTCGTCACGGCTTGCTCCTTCATCCATTCAATCCGATGTTCCCGATTCGGTGACGTTCACCCGAGCCTCATTGCGTCGCTGCACACTCCGTTGTGGCGGCACTCGCGGAATGTTTGGATAGCGACTGGACCGGGGACGTGACGATGACCAGATTCTCGACGTAAAACTTCATGCAGAGGCCGATGTCGATTGTGTGCCGTGCGACCGGACCGCCGTTTCGCACCGAACCGACGAACAGTACAGGGCAAAACTCCGCGAAACGCTTCCCGCCGCGCACCAACACCTCTCCGCAGTCGCCGCGAAGGACGATTAGCTCGTACACGCTCGCGCCGGTTCTTACGACAATCGTCTCGGACGCCGCACACGAAGGAATGTGGATCGACGCCGGCGTCGGACCCGCTGGGCGCGCAGGCGTGTTCACTCCCTGCGTCGGTCTCTCGCGGCGTCCGCCAGAAATCGCGTTGAGGAGTTTCTTGATGGCCGCTCCGACGCTCGCTCGCGACATCACGTCCGCCTCCTTCGGCGGTGTCCCGAGCTGGGGCAACATCCACGCCACGCGCGCAGCCGGCAAAAAGTCGGTTTTCCGCCGGGGATGAGCAACGGCGCGATCCTGGCGTGCACGTAAAATCGCACGCCATGCGCGCACCTACGCACTCTCGTTCCCGCAATTGGGCTGCAAGCAGGGCCGGTAGTCCTGCGTTCTCAACTGCGACTGGTTACAGCAGCGGGGCCATCATCGCAGGTTGAGGGAATTGTCTCGGTGCTCGCCGAAATTCGGCAACGAGCAGCGGCGTAGATGTCATTGTGTCGCGAGTTTCCGTCGGCAGCTTCTGCCGAACCGACAAGGGCTTGGAGGAGTCCGAGATCCTCAGCTTCCGGTAGCCGGACCGAGGCCATCTTTCTGCAAACGCTCCAACTCCATTCGCTCAAAAGACAGAGCCGCTGTTGCCATCAGGCCAAACAGACTTCCGGCTCCCATCGGTCCCCACGCCTTCTCGATGCCGAATCCGTTGAAGTGATCCATCATGCACTGCGACACAGCCTCATATGCTTTCGTGAGCTGCTTTTCTATACCTTGGAGGTCGGCCACAGACGCCGGCGCCGTCTTCCATTCGGCGGGCTTTCGCGGCTTCAAGTTCATGTGCTGGAGATCGCCGTCATCAACCGTTGAGAGCCACATCAGCGCGTGCACCACCTCGTTCCGTTTTGTGACCGCGTCAGTCGCCAGTTTCAGCGCAGCGTCAAGCGCCGGAATGTTCACCTTCTGGCCGTAAGCTGGTTCCAGCAAGTCGAACAGCGAGCGCAACAAAGATACTCTGGCTGAAAACATCAAGCTTGCAGTTACGGTCTGGCCGACTCGCTGGTCGGGTGACAGAAGCTTCCAGATGAACGCGGAAACCGCCCATTCAACCTGCGAGTAGCCGACAGTAATGCGCCCGAGCGCCACAAGATGATCATTGGTCATGTGATTGATTCTTCCACCTTGCGGGACGAATTATGCGGCGGCGATACCGCGCACGCTCGACCCCACATTTGACCCCAACGCAAGTGGATTCGGGCGGATTTTACGGAACGCGGCAGACGCCGAAGTGGCGATTTTCCGAACAAAAACGAAAGGGCGGCATCCAGTGGACACCGCCCAGTCGAACGCTACGCGCCGCCCGGCCTGGCATTGTCACTCTCGAGGAGAATCTCCATGACCGATGGACAGATCCAAGCAAAGGCCATCATTGCCGCTGCGCTGATTCAGAGTCGAGCGATTGACGCTGAGCCTTTGGCATCCACAAACAAAGACATCAGCAATCACAAGCTGAAGCACCTGCGCGAGCTGACCGAGAGGATCTACACGGCCCTGGCGTCGGAGACGTCGGCCTGATCGTCGCCTCGGGCGCGCGATGCTGCGCCGGATCTTGAGACTACGCAGGCCGCGTTCGAGGCTCGGTGCGTTCATCGGCCGTCAACGTCAACGCCGTATGGCGCGACAGGTCACTCGACGAATCGACGGTGCCCTGTTATCGCGACTACACTATCGGCCGTGAACATAGAAGGCCATCTCAAGGAATCAGACGACGTGCTGCTCTGGGTGCACGCCAACCTCGATGGCTTGAAGATTTCCAAGCTCCCGGACGACAAACGCACGCAACTCGCGTCCGCGTGCTGGCACGTAGCCGTCGAACACGCGCAGGCGATTGTCGTGCTCGTCCACGAAAGGCTTTACGGCTCCGCCTCGACGATGATCCGACCACTGTTCGAGGCGTTCGTGAGAGGCTTGTGGCTGCTGCACGCGGCATCGGACGATGAGGTGGATCGCGCTGGAAGGGATCAGTTCCAGAGAGATTTCGGCAAAATGATTGCCGAACTGGAGAAGCCCGGCCGCCTTCCGGTCGGTATGCTCTCCGGTCTGAAGGGCCGGACGTGGAGTCGGCTCTGCAGCTTCACGCATACTGGCTATCAGCAGATCGGTGCTCGGCTGACCACCGAGGGTCTTGGGTATGACTATCAAGACTCCGAGATTCTCGAAGCATTGAGATGGGCTGACATGATAGCGCTCTGGTCGGTGGCGGCGTTCGCGAACCTCGCTGACAATCAACCACTGGTCCGTCCAGTTCTGGAAAGGCTTCGAAGTCCTGCAAGCGTCGATGAGGCTGATAGTGCGGACCCAAGCACCCAGAAGCCCTGAACGACCCTCAGCACAAGAGTTGGTCAGTCTGCCCAACGAGGTTTAACGGCAAACTCCGAGTGCATGACACCCTGGTTGACAGAAGTGGTGTATAGCCGGCCGTCGAACGACCAAGCCCGCCACGATAAAAGTATCAGGTCAATTTGAAGCTTCGAACCGTGTCGGCGGATGACGACGTCACCTCGCAGGACCAACTCGAATGTCTCCTGCGTGGTGTCCAAGGTGTCCGTGGACCTTCTCTCCCCTTCCAACTTCAATCATCACAATGTGAGAGGAATAGGAAACACCTGGACACCTTGGACAGGCCGAACTGCTGTGAACGCACCGAGACCCTTCAACAGTGTGGAAAACGTGGCTTACACGGCCGCAGCGACCTGTTTCAAAGCTTTTGCCAAATCCTCCGCGTTCATCACGGGGATGAACTCGACCTTCGCATTCAGTCCCATGAACAATGGTTCTGCGATGACCGGAATCTGCGAAACGTCCGTCATGTCGAAGACCATGATTCCGCCGCGCAAGCCATCCTGCGCGAAGAAATACGCGGCCTCGGGTTTCAGTCGGTCCATAGTGGATTGCGTGACCTTCTGCAGGGTTCCGTCGTTGACCGTTCGATTGCCAGTTTCTACCGGCACCTGAAACTTCAAGAGCATTCGCATCTCGTCCTCCTGTTGGTAAGTCCAGCAGCCTACACCGGGCTGGGCGGTTGTGGGTCAAAATCTCGCTCACGGGAGTCCGATGCGATGTAATGACGCACAGCGAATCTCCCTACCGACGGAGTCGCTGCCATGGGGTTTGACGCGGTCCCCGTCGAGGGAGTGGGTGCACTCGCCAGCCTGCAGTCTGGGCAGCCGCGATACGAGTCACCCGAGCCGATTCAGAATCGACACCTTCTGATGGCTCGCGCTCAGATCCTCCGTCAGCAGGTGCAGGTAGCGTTGCGTCGTGGTGATCTGCGAGTGTCCGAGCACCATCGAGAGGCGGACGATGTCCCCGCCCTGGCGGAGGTAGTTCGTCGCGAACGTGTGGCGGAGGCGATGCCAGCCGAACATCGGCAGCCCGAGCTTGCGCTGCAACAGGTGCAAGCCACGCAGGCTGTTGCGTTGATCCCATGCTGATCCCTGTCGCGCCGGAAACATCAGTTCCGACCGCGCGCACTGTTGCTCTCGGACGCGCGCATACCGAAACAACACCTTCCGCAGCTCAAACGAGAACGGCACACGCCGCTCCTTTCGACCCTTCCCGAAGACCGTTGCGAGCAGGTTGTCGAAATCTACGTCGCGACGGCGGAGCGTCAATCCCTCCTCGATGCGCAAGCCGGTGTCGAGCAGCATGCACACAATCGCGTGCAGGCGCCACTGGTCGAACCGTTTTGGCTTCGTAGCGAGCAACGCGTTCATCTGGTCGTCGGTGAGGGTCTCGATGATCCTCTTCTCCACTTTCAGCATCGGCATTTCCAGTCGAGCCGGCCGATGCCCTTCGTCTCGTAACCACAGACAGAAGGCGTTGATCGCTTTGATGTAGGTGTTGCACGAGACGGCCTTGACCCGGCGTTGCCGCAGATCGACGACGAATTGCTGCAGGGAGGACTTCGTCAGCGGCGGATCAGCACCGAGCGTGCGCTGCAGCGCCTTGAACGCCGTCTAATACCACTCAATCGTGCTGGGCGTGACGTTCTTCAGGTAGCGACGCTCCGCGAGAAATTGCTCAAACAGCACACACGTAGACAGAGGGTCCATACGGGCTCCTTGCCCTCTGTCGAATTGGCTGTTTTGGTGTTGAAGTTGTTGCCGTGCAACAACTTTGGCGGGCCCAGCAGGACTCGAACCTGCGACCTCCTGGTTCGTAGCCAGACGCTCTATCCAACTGAGCTATGGGCCCCGCGGCAGGTCAGAATCTTGAATCCTAGCATTGTTCGAGGCGCTCACGGAAGAGCCGGTCGTCGCGGAACAGCGCGGCGAGACGCACGCGCAGCTCACGCGCGTCGCGGGCGTCATGCGGATCGAGGCGGGTCGCGTCGACGCCGCGGTGGGCCAGCCAGGAAAACACGATCGGCGCGAGCGCCGGACCTTCGAAGCGGCGCCGCAGCCGCGAGCGGAAGAAGCGCATCGCCCGCTGCGCGTGGACCGCGAGGTCGTCGCCGCTGCGGCGCGTACGCTGAATCATCCACTCGCCGTCGACGCGCGCGCCGACGAGCTCCACGGAATCCTCCTCGACCGACGGCACGACGACGAGCACGTCGCGCACGAGCGCGCGTGGAACCTCGCGCGCGCCGAGATCGGGTTCGCCGACCTGGACGTTGACGATCGGCTGCCGCTCGTGAATCCACGCCGCTTCGCGCAGCAGCGCTTCGAGCTCTGAACCGACCTCCTGCCACTCGGCATCGGCGATGCGCGAGAGCTCCGGTTTGATCGCGCGCCACCGGCGCTCGGCGAAGTGCGCGCGCAGGCGCCGGCGCAGATTGATCGCCTTGCCGACGTACAACGGACGATCGGCGGCATCCTTCAACACGTACACAGCCGGCGCCGCCGGTGCATCGCGGCAGATGCGCTCGCCGACGCGCCGCCACTCGTCGCGGCGATCCTCGAGCACGAGCGCCTGCGCGACCAGCCGCCTCGCCAGGTCGGGCGGCGCGCCTTTGATGCCGAGCACTTCGGCAGCCAGCCGCTGATGATCGGGCGCATCACCCATCTCGGCGAGGCGAGCCAGCAGTTGGTCGCGCAGCACTATCGCTTTGCCGGCCGATTCAGGCCGTGGCCGATCGGGAACATCCCCGGCAGCGAGATGGGCAGCTTGCCGGTGATGGCCGCCTCGCCGGCAATCGCGCGGACCGCGGCGGCCTCGACCGCATCGAACGCTTCGTAGGTGACGACGATCGCCGGCAGCTTCTGGAGAAACGTCGCCGTGTACGGATTGCCGAAGAGCACGGCGACCAACGGCGTTCGACCGCCGCTGAGACTTTCGAGCAGCGTCACCTGGCGATCCGACAGATCCATTCGCCCGCTGAACGAGGCGATGCGCACGAACACCGAGGCGACGATCGCGTCCGCCCGCCGCGCGAGCGCCCGCACCAGATCGAATTGGTCGGCGCCGGTTCTGTCCGAAACCTCGACGCCGGTCACGTTCGGCCAGCGCTTTTTCAGCTCCGGCAGAAAGGTGCGGCTCGGCGCGCCTTCCCGCCATCCGCTGCTGTAATCGATCACCGACAGATACAACACGTTCGCCGTCCTGGGCAGCGTCAGCGGCAGTTGCCGACGCTCGTCCTTGACGAGCGTGATGGCGCGCGCCGCCGCCTCGTCGGCGATCTGCTGATGCTCGCGCGTCCCGAGCGCCGCGTCGATCGATCCGAGATCGGCGCCGCGCGATCGGTTCAGACCGAGCCGCGCTTTTGCGGCCAGCACGCGTTCGACCGAACGGGTGATGTGCGCCTCGGCGATTTCGCCGTTCTGGACCGCCGCCTTGATGCCGCGGAACGCCGCGTCATCGTCCGGCGAATGCAGAACCTGATCGGCACCCGCCTTGACGGCGAGCGCGGCGGCGCGATCCGGCGTCACGTTCTCCGCGATCGCCGACATCGACATCGAATCGGTGTAGATGAGGCCGTCGAATTTCATCTCGTCGCGCAGGAGCCCGGTCAGGATCGGACGACTGAGCGTCGCCGGCGAACGGATCGGCTGCGACGCGCCCTCGACCATCGTCGAATCGAGCGCCGGCAGCGCGATGTGCGACGTCATCACGGCGCCGACGCCGGCGTCGATTGCCGCCTTGAACGGCGGCAGCTCCACCTGCTCCAGCCGCGAACGCGGATGCTCGATGACCGCGAGGCCGAGATGCGTATCGGTCGCGGTATCGCCGTGTCCCGGAAAGTGCTTCGCGGTCGCAATCATCCCGCCATCCTGCACACCGCGGATGTAGGCCTGTGCCATCTGCGAGACGAGCGCCACGTCCTCGCCGAACGATCGGATGTTGATGATCGGATTCCGCGCGTTGTTGTTCACGTCGACGATCGGATAGAAGTCGACGGCCACGCCGAGCGCGTGTCCTTCTTCGGCCGACAGCTTTCCGGCACGATAGGCGAGGTTCGGATCGCGCGTCGCGCCGATCGCCATCGCGCGCGGCAGCCGTGTCGCGCCGTTCAGCATGTAGCCGACGCCGCCTTCGAAGTCGGCGGTGGTGAGCAGCGGAACGCGAGCCTCGCGCTGCAGCCGGTTGAGCATCGCCGCCGCCGCGTAGGGATCGCCTTTGCGAGACGCGGAGCTGCCGCCGTAGGTGGCATTGAGGAGCAGCGCCGGGAACTGTTCGGTCGCGCCGAAGACGTGGATGCCGCCGACCTTGACGTCGCGGACGAGATGACGAAGATGCTCGAACGGCTCGCTATCGGCGCTCGTGAAGCTCGCGTTCAGCGACGTGACCAGCAGCTGGCCGATTTTCTCGTCGAGCGTCATCGCGCTCAGCGTCTGCCGCACCCACGCCGCGGCATCGCGATCGCTTTGCGACACGACGTTCGTCGTCCGGCTCGAGCCGAACGCCACCGGCTCATGGTGCGCGATGAGTACAGCCGCAATCAGCGCGAGCGCTGCGACGGCAACCCTTCGACTCGGCTCAGGGCCGGCGCGATACATGGCCGGATGGTAACATGCGCTCGTTGACTCAAGCCGAGCACAAAGCGAAGGCGCCGCAGTCGGTGCGCTGCTTCGTGATCACGGTCAGCGACACACGAACCGATGCGACGGACACGAGCGGCCGCGCGATCGCCGCGCTGCTCGAAGCGGCCGGTCACCTCGTCGCTGGACGCACCATTGTCAAAGACGATCCCGATCTCGTGCGCGGGACGATCGAACAACGACTCGCCGATTCTGACGTGGACGTGATCATCACAACCGGCGGGACCGGCATCACGTCGCGCGACAGCACCTACGAGGCGATCGACGCGCTGCTCCAGAAGCGGCTCGACGGCTTCGGCGAGCTGTTCCGGATGCTGAGCTACGAAGAGATCGGACCGGCCGCGATGATGAGCCGCGCCGCCGCCGGTCTGGTTGACGGACGGATCGTGGTCTCGCTCCCTGGATCCGAAGCCGCTGTTCGCCTTGCGATGGAACGGCTGTTGATTCCGGAGCTGGGACATTTGGTACAACAGGCCTCGAAGTAGACATGCGGCCGTTCGCGTCCACGATCTCGCTCGACGAAGCGCGGCGGCGTCTCGACGCGCACGTGCGGCCGATCGAGCGGACCGAACGGGTGCGGCTCGACGAGGCCGCGGGGCGCGTCGCGGCGGCCGATGTGGCCTCACCAATCGACGTGCCGCCGTTCGCGCGATCGGCAATGGACGGCTACGCCGTGATCGCCGCCGACACGGGCGGCGCGACCCGATCGACGCCAGCTCAATTGCGGCTTCTCGATCGGATCTACACGGGTCAAACATCAGCGGCGATCGTGACCGTCGGCACCTGCGCGGAAATCGCAACCGGCGCGCCGCTGCCGGCCGGCGCCGACGCCGTGGTGATGGTGGAAGAGACCGCAAAGGCGATCGACGACCGCATCCAGATCTTCGCCTCCGCGTCGGCCGGTCAGAACATCGGCAAACGCGGCGCCGACATCACGACGGGCGACCGTGTGGTGTCGCGCGGCGACGTCCTGACGCCGAGCCGGACCGGCGCGCTGGCCGCCATCGGCCGCACCGACGTCGAGGTCTTCGCGAAGCCGCGGGTGGCGATCCTCTCGACCGGCAACGAGGTCGTCGAGCCGGGACAGCCGCTGGCCGCCGGGCAGATCTACGACGTCAACCGCTTCACGCTCGGCGCGATTGTCTCGGCTCATGGAGGGATCCCCGAAACGCACCATCCGGCGGAAGACACCATCGACGCCCTGATCGCGGCCCTCGACAGGTGCGCGCGGGCGGACCTCGTCGTGTTTTCCGGCGGCAGCTCCGTCGGCGAACGCGATCTCATCGTCGATGCGATCGCGTCTCGCGGCGAGATGATCTTTCACGGCATCGCGGTGAAGCCCGGGAAGCCGACGGCGTTCGCGCTGGTTCGGGGCACACCGTTCTTCGGCATGCCCGGCAATCCGACGTCATGTCTCTCGAACGCGTACATCCTGCTCGTGCCCTACTTGCGCGCGGCCGCCCGTCTGCCTCCGCACATGCCGCGGACATTGCGCGTGCCGCTCGGGCGCCGGATTGTTTCCGCGGCAGGACGCCATCAGTTCTACACCGTGCGTCTGCGCGACGGCGCCGCCTTTCCAGCGTTCAAGGGATCCGGCGACATCACGAGCCTGTCGCAGGCCGATGGCTACATCGAGATCCCGGCGACGGAGAGTATTGTCGAGGAAGGGGCGCTGGTCGACGTGACGCTGTTCTAAGTGCGGTCGCCCGATCTTCATCGCGGCGCTGAGTGTCCTTCGTGTTCGAGCAACTCTAGCGGCGTCCGATGCGGCGCTCGTACTCCAATTCGAGCACGTCAGCCGTGTGCAGATCGAACGCGGGCGCGCGCCGTTCGTATCCGCCGCGGAATTCCGTATGACAGCGATAGCAGACGGTGACGTCTTTCAGCCGGCCGTAGACGATGAGGTCGACCAGCGCCGCCGAGGCGAGGATGCCGTAGGCGATCAGGTCGCGGCCGAACCAGTAGAAGCCGGCGCTGACGAGCGCGCCGATGATCACGACGGTCAGACCGAGCTTCGGATCGAAGTCCTTGCGGATATAGAAATCGGCGCCGCCGCAGACCGGGCAGCGGTCGACGGCGCGGTCCGCCCGCACGTCGTCGGTGATCGTCAGCGGGATGTCCCGGCCGCACCCGCCGCATGTAATCACCGCCGGCGCCTCGGCGGCGTGAACCGGCAAAGCGGCGTCGCACTTCGGGCATTTCGCGAGCACGTCCAACTACTGAATCTCCGTCTCGTAGATGTAGAGCGTCGAGTGGTCGTCTTCGGGCATGAAGTAGGCGCGCAAGCCGCTCGCGCGCGGTTCGATCCAAACGGGGTTGTGCGTCATGTCGAGTCCATCCCGCGTCCAGAGCGGCACCGGCACCTGGTGCAGCGGCCGGCCGTCGTCGAGATCGACGAGGTCGATGCCGCCCAGCCGGAAGATCGGCCCGCCCGCGGCTTGACGCAGTTCGGTCACGCCGGTGCAGAGCATACGGTGGCCGCCGGCGTATTTGCAGTCCTGGTAGTCGATGTAGTGCGACGTGTTCAGCGTGCGCAGCGATTCGGGAGACGCCGCAGCGTTGGTCGGTCTTCCGTCCTGGCCGAGCGTCCAGCGATAGAAGCGGCGCGATCCCCAACTGACGCCGTGGAGCGTGTCGTCGTCGGTGTTGTGGACGATCGCGCCGATGTGATCGCCGACACGAACGATCTCGGTGGCGGTCATCGCGTCGGGATCGACGCGGTAGACGATCGATCGGCTGTCCGGGCGATACTCGGCGACCGGCACCCAGATGTGCGTGCCGTCGTAGTCGATGCCGCCCGGATGGTAGATGCTGCCCTCTCCCAGCCTGAGATCGGCGGCGAGCGCGCCTTCGCGGTCGATCTTGAAGAGATGACCGACGCCTTTGCCGGCGTCGCGATCGTGGACTTCAACCGACGAGACGAAAATCGTCTCGTCGATCTTCACCATGCCTTGCGGATGGTACGTGCGGAACTTGATCGGCACCGACGCCACCGGCTTCCACGGCGACTCTCGCGTCAGCTTCATCACGCGCTCGGCGACGATCGAGCGCATGTCCGCCGCGGCCGCGAGCATCGCCGCCGCACCAGTGAAACCGATCGTCGCCGCAAGAAGCCGCATCACCCATATCGTAATGCGACGAAGGGGACGCTCGACGCGAGTGGTCCTTACTCTTCGCGAAGCGCCTCGGTCGGTTCGAGCCTCGCGGCGCGGAGCGCAGGCAGGTAGCTGGCCAGCATCGCCACCGCGGCGAGCGCGATCGCGGACATCGCGAGCGTCGCCGGATCGCCAGGCTCGAGGCCGAAGAGCAGCGTGCGCGCGGTCCGCGCCGCCGCGATCGCCATCACCCCGCCGACGAGCAGCCCGGCGCCGAGCAGCAGTCCGGCCTCGCGCATCACCATCCGCACCACCTCGCCGCGATCGGCGCCGAGCGCCATACGAATCCCGATTTCGTTGCGCCGCCGCGCGACCATGTACGACATCACGCCGTACAACCCGATCGTCGCGATCACGCCCGCCAGCGCGCCGAAGATGCCGGAAAGCGTCGCCATCAGCCGCTCGCGGAGGAGCGAATCGCGGACCTGATCCTTCATCGTTTGGTACTGCAGGATGATGCCGCCGTTGACGGCGCCGACCGCGGCCGAGACCTGCGGCGTAATCGTGGAGAGCGGCGCGCTCGAGCGGATGACGACCTGCATGAACGGCGAGAGCTCCTTGACGTCGCCCTGCGATATCGGAAAGAAGCCGATCGGCTTGAACTCTTCGCGCAGGTCGGTGTACTTCGTGTCCTTCGCGACGCCGACGATCTGGTAGAGCGGCCGCGGTGCACCCGCCCCTTCTTCGATTTGGAATGCCCGTCCGATCGGGTTCTGCCCTTCGAAGTACTTCTTCACGAATGACTCGGTCACGATCGCCACTTTCTCGGACATCGGCGTGTCGCGGCGATCGTCGAAGTCGCGTCCGGTCAGAATCGGCGTGCCCATCGTCTTGAAATAGCCGGCGCTGACGGCATTGAAGTTGACGACGGCGCTCGCCGGTTTCTGGCCGTTGATGATGATGTTGTTGTTCCAGCCGCTGCCGCTCACCGGCACGATGAAGGCGTGCGCGGCCGACTGTACGCCGGGCAGACCCGCGACTCGCGAGATCACGCTATCGAACAGCGGCGGTAACTGCTCGTTCGGCAGGCCGGTGCGGCGCAGGTCGAGATTGGCGATGAGAATGCCCTCCTGCGCGAAGCCGGCATCGAGCGTCATCAGGTTGCGCAGGCTGCGGACGAACAGCAGCGCGCCGACCACGAGGACGAGCGACAGGGCAACTTGCACGACCACCAGCGCGCGGCGCAGACCGAAGCGCTCGCGGGTGTCGGTGGACCCGCGGCTGCCGGCCTTCATCGCCAGACCGGGCGCCGTGCCGGTCGCACGCAGCGCCGGCATCAGCCCGAAGATGAGGCACGTGGCGACGGCGAGCGCCGCGGTGAAGGCGAAGATCCGCCAGTCGAGCGAGAGCGTGACGAAGATCTGGTTGTTGTCGGTATTGAGGAACTCGACGAGAAAGCGGCTGAGCCACTGCGCGATCGCCGCGCCGAACGCCGCGCCGATCGCGGCAATCAGCAGGCTTTCGGCGAGCATCTGGCGGACGATGCGTCCGCGCGAGGCGCCGATGGCGAGGCGGACGGCAACCTCGCGTTCGCGTGCGGTGGCGCGCGCCAGCATCAGGTTCGCCAGGTTCGCGCAGGCGATGAGCAGCACGAGGCCGGTGGTGGCGAGCAGCAGCCACAGCGGCGATTCGTAGTTACGGCGCAGCGACGAGACGCCCGTGCCCGCCGGAAACGCCGCCAGCTTGAACGCGAGATAGTTCTTCGCGTCCTCGGCGCCGTAGCGCGGCGGCAGCGTCGACTTGAACATCGACGGCGAGATCGACGCGAGATTCGCCGTTGCCTGCTCGAGCGTCCAACCCGCCTCGAGACGGCCGAACACGGCGACGAACCAGGCGTCGGGCTGATCGAGCCGCGACTGCGCGCCGCGACTGAGCCGCTCGGCACAGAGCGGCACGACCACGTCGAAGGTCCGTCCGACTTCCATGCCGAAGAAGCTCGCCGGCGTCACGCCGACGATCTCGTAGGTGTGGCCGTCGAGCACGAGCGTGCGACCGATGGCCGACGGACTGCCGCCGTACTCGCGCTGCCAGAACCCGTAGCCGAGTACAGCGGGCGGCGCGGCGCAGCCGCGGCGATCGTCGGCCGGCGTCAGCGTGCGGCCGACGAGCGCCGGGACCTGCAGAGTGCTGAAGAATTCACCGCTGGCCCACACGCCTTGTGCGTATCGCGCTTCTCCGCCGGTCGTGAGATTGAACGCGACGTTGCTGTAGGCAAACGCGCTCGAGAACGCCTGCTGACGATCGCGAAGCTGCTCCCACAGGACGTTGGTGAGCGAGGGCCGGCGCCCCGTAAAGGCTCCGGTGCGGCCGTTCGGCGTGTCGCCGATGCGGACCTCGACGAGCTGCTGCGGATCGGCGACGGGCAACGTACGCAGCCTGACCGCGTCGAGCAGCTGAAAGATTGCCGTATTGGCGCCGACGCCGAGCGCCAGCGACAGAATGGCGACGATCGCGAAGCTCGGATTCAAGCGAAGCAGGCGCGCGCCGTAACGGAAGTCGCGCCAGGCGCTGTCGAGAATGCCGATGGTGTTCATCTGATAGATTTCCTCGCGGACCAGGGTTCGGTTGCCAAGCTTGCGCTGCGCCGCCAGCCGCGCGTCTTCCGGGGTCATGCCGCGTGCGATGTTCTCGTCGGTTTCGATCGCGAGGTAGGCCTCGAGCTCGCGAGCGCGCTCGTCGTCCCACCGGCTGCGACGCAGGAATCGTTTGAGGCTCACGCAGGACGCAGAATGCGATTGACCGCGCGGACGATCGCGTCCCAGCGATCGGTTTGCTCGGTCAGTTGTTGACGGCCGGCCGGCGTGAGCCGGTAGTAGCGCGCCTTCCGGTTGTTCTCCGACGTGCCCCAGAATGACGTGATCCACTCGCGATCCTCGAGCCGATGCAGCGCCGGGTACAACGATCCGTGCTCGACCGCCAGCACGTCGTCGGACTGCCGCTCGATCGCGTAAGCGATGGTGTGACCGTGAGCCGGCCCGATCGCCAGCGTTTTCAGAATCAACAGGTCGAGCGTCCCTTGGAGTAGATCGCCGGTTTTCTGAGTATTTCCGCGCTTTGCCATTGCGAACGCATGATACTCCACTAGATCGTCTACCGGAACCGGTTAGACGGATGGCGGGCAGAAAGGTTTAGCTGAGCTGCGAAGAACCGCGCCTAATGGCCGGGGAAGAACGACGGCAGCGGCAGATCGCGCATCGTGTGCAGTCCCGGCTCGGCGTCGATCACGCGGCGGATCGAATTGACGACGATCGACGCCGTCGCCACGTCGCCGTGGATGCCGCCGGCGATCTTCATCGACAGACGCGGCGATCCTTCGATGTCCACTGAATCGTACGACTCAGGCGCGCCGAGGTAGGCTTCCATGTGCAGGCGGATCACTGGTTCGCCCTTGCGATAGCCGACGCCGTCCTGGATGATTCCCGACACGTAGCCGGGATCGACCGCGAGGAACTCGCTCGAGATCGTCACCATGGCGAGCTTGGGTTGAATGTCGTCGGTGATGCGATCGAGCGTCCAGCCGAGGGCGTCGGCGATCATCGCAATCGATTCGGTCATCCCGACATGACGCACGCTCCCGTCGTCGACCTTCTTCTGAAACTGTTCCGTCGTCAGGCCCGCACCGATCTTCTGCTGGAACGGCAGCCGGCGGATGCGCGCATCCTGGATGCGATTGACGACGACGCGATCGACGCGTTCGCAGACGGCGGTCAGGGCAATCGGCAGCACATCCATCGCGAAGCCCGGATTGACGCCGGTGCCGAGGACCGCGACCTTGGCTTTCTTCGCCCAGTCGTGAATCTGCCGGGCCTGCCGGATATGCGTGTAACCCGGATACGAGAGTTCCTCGGTGGTGGAGATGATCGGCGTCTTCGTCTTGAGAATCGCCTCGATCTGCGGCATCACCCTCTTGATCGACGAGCTCGTGCACAACACGACGACATCAGGCTTCGCCGCCTTCATCGCCTTCTTCGGGTCGCTGGAGACGGTGACGCCGAGCCGCTTCTTGAAGCCGACGACGTCGCCAAGATCGCGTCCTTCCTTGGCGGGATCGATGTCGACGCCGCCGACGATCTTGAACCCGGGGCGTTGGGCGACCTGCTTGACGATCGCTGCACCAATCGGGCCGAGCCCGAAATGCATCACACGAATGTTGGGCATAGCCGCAAATTATACCTGTTGTACGATGCGCGACATGCCGGGCAACCCGACCAATTCTTTCCAGGGGGGCGGGAAAAGAGAGGACACGAACGAACAACATCCCGGCGGTCTTACACGGGAACACGTCGTCTGGGCGTACCGCCTGCTGCTCGATCGCGATCCGGAGAGCGAGGACGTCATCGGCCCGAAGCTCGTTGGTTCGCGTGATACGCGTGAGCTTCGGAATCACCTCGTCACTTCCGCTGAGTTCCGCGAGAAGAACCGCGACTACGCCTATACCAACGAGCCTACGATCGTCATCAAGGAGATCGACGCGGGCGACGGCCGCGTTCGGCTGTTCGTCGATCTCGCCGATCACGTCATCGGCCTGAACATCGTCCGGGGGACCTACGAACGCGACGAGGTCGCCTGGGTGCGACGGATCCTGAAGCCGGGAGACATCGCGCTCGACGTTGGTGCACACCTCGGATTCTTCGCCATTCAGATGGCCGCGATGGTCGGCGCGGCCGGCCGCGTGTATGCGTTCGAGCCGTTCGACGCCAACGCGGAGCTACTCGAACGATCCGTTGACGAGAATCGGTTCGGCGGCCGGGTCGTGGTGTCGCGCGCCGCGGTCGGTGCCGCGTCGGGGTCGGCCATGCTGACGTTTCCCGTCGAGACGCTCAATTCGGGCGGCGCATATCTGCTGCGCGACGGCACGGCGCCGCTCGCCGGCAATTTGGAGAAACGAGTGAGGATGGTCGCACTCGACGAGCTCGAGCTGCCGCATCCGGTGCGGCTCATCAAGATGGATGTCGAGGGTGCAGAGCCGCAGGTCCTCGAAGGCGCCAGGCGTCTCTTGATGAATGACCGGCCCACGATTCTTTCCGAGCTGCATCCCGCGCAACTGCAGCGTGCGTCCGGAATGACGGCGGACCAGTTTCTCGCCCAGGTTCGCGAACTCGGCTATCGTGCGCGAGATGTGAGCGGCAACGCGATCGATCGGGCGCCGGCGGATGCGATCGTGTCGGTCGTGTTGGAGCCATGAGAGTTCTCCTCTTCGTGCTCGTCGCGTCGACGGCGTCGGCGCAGTCCATCCAGCTTTCGCCGCGAAACGCCAACTACACGATCGCCGCGACGCTCGACGCCGCCGCCCACACGATCACGGGATCAGAAGTGATCGCCTGGCGCAACATCACGACACGGACGGCGACCGATCTGCAGTTCCATCTGTACTGGAACGCATGGAAGCACGATCGAACGACGTTCATGCGCGAGCGCGCGCTCGGCCCAGGCGGCGGCCGGCCGCGCCGCGAGGCCGATCGATCGCGGATCGAGGTGACCTCGCTGCTGATCACCTCGCCCGTCAACGAGAACCTCACCAGCCGAATCCACTTCATCCAGCCCGACGACAACAACACTGACGACGAGACGGTGATGACCGCGCCGTTGCCGCAGCCGGTGGCGCCGGGCGGCAGTGCGACGCTGGAAGTGAAATGGACGGCGCACGTTCCGCGACCCGTCGCCCGCACCGGCGTCGTCGGCAACTATTTCTTCGTCGCGCAGTGGTTCCCGAAACTCGGCGTCTTGCAGAACGACGGCTGGAACTGTCATCAGTTCCACGCGCATACGGAGTTCTTTTCCGACTACGGGGTGTACGACGTCTCGTTGACGGTGCCGAAAGGATGGACGGTCGGCGCGACGGGCCTCCAGCGAGACCGCCGCGACAACGCCGACGGGACGACGACGCACCGCTATTACCAGGAAGACGTGCACGACTTCGTCTGGACGACGAGCCCCGATTACATCGAGCGCACCGCCCGCTTCCATCACGCCACGCTCCCGGCCGTCGAGATGCGGCTGCTCATCCAGCCGGAGCACGAGAGCCAGGCCAACCGCCACTTCGACGCGACGCGCGCAGCGCTGAAGTACTACGGCGAATGGTTCGGCCCGTACCCGTACGGCCACATCACGATCGTCGATCCGGCATTTCAGAGCGGCGCGGGCGGCATGGAGTACCCGACGCTCTTCACCGCCGGCACGCGATGGCTCGCGCCCGATCGCGTGGCGACGCCGGAAGGCGTCACCGTGCACGAAGCCGGTCATCAGTTCTGGTACGGAATCGTCGGCAACAACGAGTTCGAGGACGCGTGGATGGACGAGGGGTTCAACACGTTCTCGACGGCGCGCACCCTCGCCCAGGTCCTCGACCCGAATTACCTCGCGGTGCGGTACTTCGGTGGGTTCATCCCGTGGGTGTTCAAAGACATCGTGCTGAAGCGAGAAACCTCCGGCAACGGCCTCGCCGGGTATCGCGTCGACGCGGAGGCCGATGCGGAGTCGTCGCCGACCTATCGGTACTACCCGCCGACGTCGGGCAGCATCACCTACAGCAAGACGGCGCTGTGGCTGAACACGATGGAGCGCTGGCTCGGCTGGCCGGTGCTGCAGAAAATCATGTCCACGCATTTCGAGCGATGGAAGTTCAAGCATCCGACGCCACATGACTTCTTCGACGTGACCACGGAGGTGCTCGGCCGCGACATCGGGTGGTACTTCGATCAGGTCTATCGCGGGTCGAACGTCTTCGACTACGGCGTACAGGAGTTGAAGAGCTCACGCGATCACGATCAGTACCGCACGACCGTCGTCGTCCGCCGCTACGGCGACGCGATATTTCCAGTCGACCTGCTCGTGACGTTCAAGAACGGTGAGCGTGTCAGGGAACATTGGGAGGGCAAGGACCGCTGGATTCTCTACACCTACGATCGTCCGTCGCAGGCGTTGTCGGCGGAGGTCGATCCGGACCGCATCCTGCTGCTCGACGTCAACCTGACCAACAACTCGCGGACGCTCGAGCCGAAGCGCGATCGGGCGGCCAGCAAATGGTCGCTGACCTGGATGACGTGGCTGCAGGATCACTTCGTGTCCTGGGCCTTCTTCGCATGAGCGCGTGGCGCGACGGCATGCGCCGCGTCAACGACGCGCCGCTGGTCCTGGCGGGTGTGTGGGTGATGACGGTGCTCCTCAGCCTGCCGCTCACGCTGGCGCTCCGGGATTCGCTGGCCACCCATCTCGGCTCGAGCCTCGCCGCCGACCGTGCCGCAAACGGCGTGGACTACGACTGGATGCAGGAGTTCAGCGATGTGGCGACCGGCGCGGCCGTCACCTTCCGGCCGACGATCCTCGGGTTCGGCGCCGTCCTCGATAACCTCAGCGCGTTTCTCGACGACACGACGCGTCCGATCGCGATCGTCGCCTTTGCATCCGCGTACCTGCTGCTCTGGATCTTCCTGGCCGGCGGCATTCTCGACCGCTTCGCTCGCGACCGCGCGACACGCGCCAACGGATTCTTCGCGGCCTGCGGCGTCTTTTTTTTCCGGTTCCTCAGACTCGGCGCCGTCCAGTGGATCGTCTACGCGTCGCTCTTCGGCGGCGTGCACGTGTGGCTCTTCGATCGCCTGTATCCGCGATTGATACGCGACCTCACGGTCGAGCGCACGGCGTTCCTCATCAGGCTGTCGATGTACGTGGTGTTCGGGCTCGCGCTGGCCGGATGCAACGCGATCTTCGACTACGCGAAAGTCCGCGCCGTCGTCGAGGATCGCCGAAGCGTGCTTGGCGCGTTGACGGCGGCGGTGCGATTCATCGGGCGCAACCCCGCCGCGGCGGCGACGCTCTACCTGCTCGATTTCCTGTTGTTTCTGATCGTCATCGCGGTGTACGCGGCAATCGCGCCTGACGCATCCACGCCGGTCTGGAGTGCGTTGATCGTCGGCCAGGTGTACATCGTGGCGCGACTGTGGGTGAAGCTCGTGTTCTGGGCGTCAGAAGTCGCGCTCTTCCAGGAACGGCTTGCCCACGCCGGCTACGTCGCCCGCCCGGAACCGACCTGGCCCGACTCCCCCGCCGCCGATGCCATCATGTGATCGCAAGGCGATGTCGCATGTCGCACGCCCGCGCCGATCCATGCGCGGACGAGGCCGCAAAAGAAAAAAGGCGCGACCAACCAGGTCGCGCCTCTCAAAAGTCGCTCGAGGCCCTGCTACGCCGCGTTGGTGATGACGTTACGGATGCCATCGGCGTCGAGCGATTCGACGACGAGCAGCTCTTCGGCCATGGCGCGGACGGCGGCGCGGTTCTTGGCGATGAGCAGCCGCGCCGTCTCGTAGCCGCGCATCACGTGCTCGCGGATCTCTTCGTCGACGCGCTGCGCGGTGGCTTCGCTGATGCCGGCGCCCTTGTCGGTCTCCCACGGGTTGCCGGGTGTGCGATAGGCGAGCGGTCCGAGCGCCGCCGACATGCCGAACTCGCAGACCATGCGGCGCGCGATCTCGGTCGCGCGCTCGATGTCGTTGCCGGCGCCGCTCGTCATCTGACGGAGGAACAGCTCCTCGGCGACGCGGCCGCCCATCAGAATCGCGATCTGCGCCTCGAGGAACTCGCG
>DAIUKO010000060.1:0-28941 GCA_036848175.1 Vicinamibacterales bacterium
CGCGTAGGCGCGCGCGCGTTCGGCACCGCCCGCATCGGGCGAGACCAGCGTCAGCTTCGGCGAATCGAGCCGCGACAGGTAATCGATGATCACCGGCGCGGCAAAGAGATGGTCGACCGGAATGTCGAAGAATCCCTGGATCTGCGCCTTGTGCAGATCCATCGTCAGCACGCGATTGGTGCCCGCCGCGCTGAGGATGTTCGCCACCAGCTTGGCCGAAATCGGCACGCGCGGCTTGTCCTTGCGATCCTGACGAGCGTAGCCGAAGTACGGCAGCACCGCCGTAATCCGCGCCGCCGACGAGCGCTTGAACGCATCGATCATGATCAGCATCTCGATGATGTGCTGATCGACCGGCGTGCACGTCGGCTGCACGACGAACACGTCGGTGCCGCGGATGTTCTCGTCGATCTGGAACGAGACCTCCGAGTCCGGAAACCGCCGCAGCCGCGACTGTCCCGGGGAGACGCCGAGGAACGCCGCGATCTCGCGCGTCAGCTCCGGATGGGCGCTCCCCGAGAAAATCTTCAACTCGCCGAATCCGGTCGCCATGAACGGGTCACCCATCAACGTTCCAGCTCCGCGTCCCATGGATCAGCGCCCGATGGACTCTCGTCCAGTAACAATGGCTGGGGCGGAAGGATTCGAACCTTCGAATACGGGATCCAAAGTCCCGCGCCTTACCGCTTGGCCACGCCCCATCGTTCACTCCGGGGGCCCTACCCCCCGAACGCGCTTCGCGGGGACCCGCCGGCCCCACTTCGCCCACTCCGGGGACCCCGGCGCCCCGGACGTACTTCGTGGGGCCGCGCGGCCCCACATCGTGATTGTTCCGACACGCCCAGAGTTCTTCGGCCCACTGCAGCGTGATTGTAAGAGGTTGACCCTTCAGGAGTGGCCTGAAACACGCGGTGCAAACGGTAAGTGTATACGACCGCCTTACTTGGCGGCAAGCCTCCGGCATTCGGTGCGGGTCAGCGTGCGCGTGATGATGATGTTCGACAACGCCCGCTCGCGCCGGCCGAGCGATTTCGCCGCGCGGGCCGCCGCCGGTCTGCGGTCGAAGAGGCCGAATACCGTCGAGCCGCTGCCGGTCATCGCCGCATACGACGCGCCGGCGCCGCGCAGCCCCGTGACGATCTGCGTGATTTCGGGATGCCGTTTCGCGACGGCGGGCTCGAGATCGTTTTGCGCCTCCCGCAGCCCGCGCCGGTCCGGCCACGCGCGATCGAGCCCTGCCGGCGGCTTGGCCGCATCCTCGTCGAACCACCCGTACGCGTCCCTGGTGCTGACGCCGAACGACGGGACGACGAGCGTCACCCATGATCGCGGCCGATCGATCAGCGGATACAGCGCGTCGCCGCGCCCGAGACCGAGAACCGTTCCGCCCTCGAGAAAGTACGGAACGTCGGCGCCGAGCGACGCGGCGAGATCGGGCAGACGCTTGGCGTTCACCTGCCACATCTTTGCGAAGGCGCGAAGCGCAGCGGCGGCATCGCTGCTGCCGCCGCCGAGTCCGGCGCCGATTGGAATCTGCTTGGTCAGCGTGACGCCGACGTCGCGCGGCGATCCGGGCCGGCCCGACGCGGTCCACACCGCCTCCGCGGCGCGCCACACGAGGTTCGTGGAGTCGGCCGGACACGCCGGATCGTCGCACACGATCCAGAACGGTCCACGCCTACGGCGGATGGTCAGCGTGTCGTAGAGGGCGATCGATTGAAAGATCGTCCGCAGCTCGTGAGCGCCGCCCGCCAACACGCCGATGACGCGCAGCGACAGATTGATCTTCGCAAACGCGCGCACGCGCGTCATTGGCCCGTACCGAGAGGACCGGATCGCCGCAGCTCGTCGAGCGTGATCGGAGCGGCGTCGGCTGGAATCTGCACGCGGAAGACTTCGGCTCCGAGCCGCGCGTTGGTCTCCACCTGCGACAGCTTCAGGCGGAGATCGAACCGCTTGCCGTCGGCGCTCGACAGCCGGATGGCGCGCGGCACGCCCGCGTCGAAGTCGGCGTACTCCGCGCGCCATGCGTCGTGCGACGACGCGCGATGGATCGCGGCGACCAGTTCCCAGCGCGCGGCCGCGTTGCGGCGCAGATAGACGTCCGTCGATCCAACGGTGACGACGCGCCAGGCGGCGCCGAGCTGACGTCCGTTCGCACCGGGGGCCAATGGCGGGCAGCCGGTCAGCGTCTCGCGCAGCTCCTGCGCATCGAGCGGCGGACCGGCGACCGCCCCGAGCACCGCGTCCGGCCGGCCATGCTGCAGCACCCGGTTGTCGCGCGGTAGCAGGAGCGTGGCGTCGTCGCCGGTGGCCACGAAGATGAAAATCGGCTGGCCCGCAGGCGCCACCGCCTCGATGCGCGCCGACGCGGGCGGCGCGACGCCGACGAGCAGGCTTCCACGCAGCCGGCGGCCGCCAACCGATCCGCTGACGCCGACTTCGGCGCTCAGCGTGGAGACCGCCCGGCACGCCGCCGTCGCGTCGGTCAGCGCCTCGGTCGCGTCTGCGGCGGAAGAGCCCGGGCCGGACGGCAGTTTCACCAGAGGGCCCGCGCAGGCGGTACAACACGCCGCGGCCATCAACACGCCACGAAAACACGAAGACACGAAAACACGAAACCGATTACTCGAATCTTTTCGTGGTGTCGTGGTTTCGTGGTTTCGTGATGCGACAGCCGTCACTTCTTCGGGAGCTTCTGTTTGGCGGTCCGGATTTTCTTGTCGATGTCGACGCGGTTGACGGAATCGCCGTCGCCGCTGAGCGCGCGCGTCCACGCGGCGATCGCTTCGTCGAGACGTCCGAGCTTGAACAGGACATCGCCGTGGTGATCCTGGATCACTGAATTCGTCCTGAGCTGATCGGCGGCGCGACGCAGGTTGTCCTCGGCGAGATCGAGCTTGTCCAGCTTGAAGTAGGCCCAGCCCAGACTGTCCAGATACGAGCCGTTGTCCGGTTCGATCTGAAGGGCCTTCTTCAACAGATCGACCGACTCGTCGAGCCGTTCGCCGCGGTCGGCGAGCATGTAACCGAGATAGTTGAGCGCCGCCGAGTTGTCCGGCTCGCGCGCGATGACCTGTTTGAACGTCGCCTCGGCGTCCGCAAACCTTTTTTGCTTGTCATAGGCCGCCCCGAGCTCGAAGACGATCGACGTGTCGGACGGAAACTTCGCCTGCGCGTCCTGCAGGACCTTGACCGCCTGCGCGCCGCGATCGACGTCCGAATACAGTTGCGCCAGCGCGATGTACGCCATCGGATCGTCCGCGTGCTTGCGAACCGTGTCCTCGAGAAGCGCGATGCCCTGGTCGGCCTTCCCCGAGTGGCGAAGCGCCTGCGCCTGCAGCCGCACGAGCCGCAGGTTGTCCGGATTGTCTGCCACCGCTGCCCGTGCGAGGTCGGCGGCCGCCGCGTACTTCTTCGCGGCAATGTTCGCCTCGATCAAGTAGCTCGAGACCGTGGGATCCTTCGGGGCGAGCTTGTGGGCTTCTTCGAATGTCGCAATCGCCTTGTCGTGCTGACCGAGCTCCTGATAGGCGAAGCCGAGATGGGGCAGCAGCAGCGACGCGCCGAACGAATTCTCCGCCGTCTTTCCTCGCAGGTCGGCGACGGCCGGCGCGAGTTCGGTGATGACCGCCTGGTACTCGCGGCGTTCTTCGAGCGCCTCGGCCAGCGCGTAATAGCCCCACGGGCTCTTGTTATTCTGCGCGATCGCGCGGCGCGCGCTCGCTTCGGCGGCCTTCGAATCGCCGAGCCGTCGCTGCGCCTGCGAGAGCAGGTACAAGGACTGGACGTCGGCGCGCGCCGAGACGACGTCGGAGAGCACCTCGCGCGCTTTCTCGGCATCTTCGCGGCGGCCGGTCTTCAGCAGCGTCGAGGCGTAGCGCGTCTTCAGCTCGCGATTGCGCGGCGTCTGCTGCACGGCGCGCTCGTAGGCTTTGGCGGCATCGGACCATCGCTGCTCTCGCTCGTAGAAGTCGCCGAGTGCGCCCATCAATCGCGGATCGTTCTGCTCTTCGAGCCAGGCGATCGCGTCCTTCGTCCGGCCTGCCCCCGCGTACGCTTCCGCGAGCAGCACCGGGCCGTCGTCCCAGCCCGGCTCCTGTTTCACCAGATCGGTGAGGATCGGAATCGCCTTCTCGAACGCACCGTTGTTGATGTAGGCGCGCGCCAACGTCGCGCGGACGTTCGGGTCGACGATGCCGCCGGTCGGATGCGCGATCGCGAGCTCGAGATGCTGAATCGCTTTCTTCAGGTTCTCGTCGTCTTTCCCGTTTCGGTTGCTCGACGCCTCCGCCAGCGCGGCGTAGACGATGCCGAGCACGCGATTGGCTTCGCTGTTGGCCGGCGCGATCTTGAGCGCCTGCTCGGCGGTGGACATCGCGTCCTGAATCTTGTTCTGGCGCAGATAGAGCCCGGCGAGCTGCGCGGCGATGTCCGCGGCCGCGGGATCGAGCGCGATGGCGCGCTTGTACGCGGCGATCGCGCCGTCCGCGTTGTCGTCTTCCTCGAGATGATGTCCGATCAGGAACTGCGCGTAGGCCTCCGCGACGTTCGCCGATGCGGAGGACGCGGGTTGCGCCGCTGCGGCATGTGAAAAAGAAAAGATGAGTGCCGCGGCAAGGACAACGATCTTCATACGGTCAAATTGTTCCACAAAAGGCCGGGGGTGTCATATAGTCCTCGCCATGCCGGTCGATCCCGAATTGCTCGAAATCCTCGCCTGTCCGAACTGCAAGACACCGGTGGCGCTGGTCAAGAACGGCAGCGCCTTGAAGTGCGCAACGTGCAAGCGTGTGTATCCCATCAAGGATGACATCCCCGTCATGCTCATCGACGAGGCGACCATCGAAGCGGAGTAATTGAAAAGGATCCTGCTCGTCCGGCTCCGCCAGATCGGCGACGTGGTGTTCACGACGCCGGCCATTCACGCGCTGCGACAGAAATTCCCCGACGCTCATCTCGCCTACGTCGTCGAACCGGCGGCGGCGCCGGTCGTGCTCGGCAATCCGCACCTGAACGAAGTCATCGTCGCGCCGCGCGGGCGCGGGTGGCGCGGGCTGCGCGACGATCTCGCGCTCGTCCGGCGGCTGCGCGGCGGGCGCTACGATCTCGCCATCGATTTTCACGGCGGCCCGCGCGCATCGCTGCTGACCTGGTTGAGCGGCGCGCCGGTCCGCATCGGCTATGACGTCGCCGCGCGGGGCTGGATGTACACCGAGCGCGTCGCGCGGCCGCGCCAGCTCCGGCCGCGGCACTCAGTCGAGAACCAATCGGACCTGCTCGCGCCGCTCGGGATTCGGCCGCCGGATCGCACTGCGTTTCCAGTCGCGATGACGGTCGATGCGACAGCGGCGGCGGCCGTCGCCGATCGGCTCGCGCGCGCCGGCGTTCGCGCCGGCGATCCGATCGTCGTCGTGCATGTCAGTGCCGGCAATCCGTTCCGGCGCTGGCCGATCGCGCATTTCGCGGCGCTCGTCGAAGCGCTGGTGATCGAGGATCCGCGGCGGCGCATCGTCCTGACCTCCGGACCGTCGGAACACGACGCCGCCACCCGAGTGATGGCCGAAGCGCGCGCCAACCTGCGCGCGTCGGCGGATCGAGTCCTGTCGTGCGGCGAGTTCTCCCTGGCGGAACTGCGTGCGCTGTTCGACCGTGCCGCGCTCTACATCGGCGGCGACAGCGGTCCGCTGCACATCGCGGCGACGACGACGGTGCCGGTGGTGGGACTGTACGGGCCGACGCTGCCGGTGCGATCGGCGCCCTGGCGCGACGACCGCTTCGTCACGGAATCGGTGGATGCCGGCGAGCTGCCGTGCCGTCCGTGCGATCAGCGCGTCTGCGCACCGGGAGATTTCAGATGTTTGACGCGGATCGAGCCGGCGCGCGTGGCCGCGGCGGCGTCACGCGCGCTCACGAGGAATCGCGATTCAGCCACGCCCCCCACGCGTTCGCGTTGAACGGCCGGCCGAGAAAATCTTCGACAATGGCCGATGCCGGCTTCGTGCCGCCAACCTGCAGCACCTTCTCGCGGAACTCGTGCGCGATGCGCGGCGCCAGCAGATCCTTCTGATCGAACCGGCTGAAGAAGTCTTTCGCAATCACCAGCGACCACATGTACATGTAGTAGCCCGACGCGTAATTGCGGTTGGCGAGGTGCGCCATCGACGCCTGCCGATGCGTCGCTTCGACGTACGGCCACGGCATGTACTTCTCGGTGGCCTCGCGCAGCACGACGTTCGAGTCCACGTCCTTCGCATCGTGTTCGTGCAGCGCCAGCGACACGCGCGCCAGGACCATCTGACCGCGGACGCCGATCGGACCAATCGCCTTGCCGAATTCGCCGGCGCGGCGCATCCGGTTGACGAGCGCGACGGGAATCGGCTCGTTCGTCTTGTAGTGCCTGGCAAAGGTGGCGAGGGTCGCCGCATCCCACATCCATTCCTCGAGCATCTGCGACGGAACCTCGTTGAAATCGCGCTCGGCGTAGCGTGTGAGGCCCATCCACTTCCCGTTGCCGGCGAAGACCGTGGCCAGCAGATGTCCGAACTCGTGGAAGAAGTTCCTCGCGTCGTCGTGCGTCAACAGCCCGGAATCTCCCGGCTGTCCCCCCGGCACGCTCGCGAGGATGACGACTTCCGGCAGGCGCCGGCCGGCGACGCCGGCGCGTACGGTCGACGCGAGCGGACTGTTGTTCGGCTTGAACGGACGCGGATGCATGTCGAAATAGAAGCGGCCAATGAGCTCGCCGTGGTCGAGGATCTCGTAGGCCTCCACCGACGGATGCCAGACCGGAACGTCCTTGGCAGGCCGGTAGGTGATGCCGAACAGCCGCGCCGTGACGTCCAAGACGCCCTGGCGGACGCGATCGAACGGAAAGTACTCGCGAACCGACAACGCGTCGATGTCGTAGCTGGTTCGGCGCACGAGCTCGACGTAGTAGGCGTTCTCCCACGCGTTGACCGTCGTCGCGCCCGGCACGTCCTGCTGCTTGCGCTTGAGAAGCTGTTCGTATTCGCGGTCGGCGCGCGCCTTGGACGCGTCGGCCACGCGATCGATGAACGCCGACGCGGCGTGCGCCGTCCCGACCATCCGATCGGACATGTCGAAGTCGGCGTAGGAATCGAATCCGGTCAGACGGGCAATCTCGGCGCGCGCCGCCAGCATCCGGCTGAGAACGGCGATGTTCTCGGGGTACGCGATGTTCATCCACTCGATGTACAGCCGCTTGCGGACGTCGTCGCTCCTGGCAAAGGTCAGGACCGGAATGATCGTCCCGAGACCGGTCGTGAGCGTCAGGGCGCCGCTCGCATCGGGCTTGAGCTGCGCGATGAAGTCGGGCGGAAGGCCGGCGAGATCGGCGGCGCCGGCGACGGTGATCGTTCGGGAGCTGGCGCGAATGTTTCTCAGGTAGTCCTGATTGGCGGCGTTGAGATCGCGCTGCGCTCTCGCGATTCGCTCGCGCGACGCCTCGTCGCGGTCGACGCCGTTCAAGCGAAAGTCGCGCAGCTCGCGCTGAACGTAGAACTTCTCCGGCGCAGTGGCGTGACTCATGTCGATGGCGGCCAGCGCGTCGTAGACCGCACGATTCAACGGCAGCTCGGTGCTCATCGCACGCGCACGTTGTTCGATCGCGTCGGCCATCTGGCGCATCGACTCGTCGGGATGCGTCTGGCGGATGAGATTCGACGGCGATTGCACCGAGTCCAGATCGCTCTTCAGGTCGTCGTACAGCCGCAGCGTGTTCTCGACGGTCCGTGGACCTTTGAGGGCGACGAGACGATCGAGCTTCTCCTGAGCCGCGGCCAGCCGGCGGTCCATCGTCGTCTTGAACGAGTCGGGCGTGCCGATGCCGGCGAAAAACGGTGCGCTGTCGGTGCGTTCGGTGGGGACCGTCGAGGCGGACGCCATCGCGCGGGCCAACGGTCGAGCCACGTGGCTCGGCGCGAGCGCGACGACGGCAATCACAGACGCGATTCGTAGAAATTTCATCACCTTACGAGGATAACCCACCCCATCCGGCCCACGCGATAAGATGGTGCGAAACATGGAACAGGCGATCGCGGCTGGGTCATCTGCACACGTTGACACGCCGCCGCGCTTCGGCGGGTCGCGCGTCGAGCTGGCGGGGCTCATCGCGATCGGCGGCGTTGCCGGCGCACTCCAGTTCTCGATCGCGGCTTCGCAAATCCTGCTGACGATCGCAGTCCTCTGCTGGCTCGGCCTGATGCTCGTGCAGCACGAGCGGTTCGAGGCGCCGCGTTTCTTCTGGCCGCTGACCGCATACGCGGCGATGACGCTCGTCTCGGCGGCGTTCTCGATCGATCCGCGCGCCAGCTTCATCGACTCCAAGCAGCTCGTGCTGTTCCTGCTCGTGCCGATCGTGTATCGCTTCGCGACCGGATCGCGCGGGTTGACGCTGATGACCGTCGTGTTGTCGTGCGCGGCGATCAGCGCGCTGATCGGCATCTTTCAGTACGGCATCCTGCACTACGACAACCTCGGCCAGCGGCCGCAGGGGACGCTCGGCCACTACATGACGTATTCGGGGCTGCTGATGCTGGTGATCGGCGTCGCGCTGGCGCGCGTGCTGTTCGGTCTCGGCGAGCGCACCTGGGCGGCGCTGGTGATGCCGGCGCTGGCCGTCGCCGTGGCGTTGTCGTTCACGCGCAGCGCGGCGGTCGGCGCATGTGTGGCGGCGGCGCTGCTGCTGGCGCTGAAGGATTTCCGCCTGCTCGCGGTGTTACCGATCGTCGCGGCTGTGTTCTTGGCCGCGGCTCCGGGCAAGGTCGCGGCGCGGATGACGTCGATGTTCAATCAGCAGGACGCGACGCGGCGCGATCGGGTCGCGATGCTGCACGAAGGTCAGCACATGATCCAGGCGCACCCGTTGACGGGCGTGGGGCCCAACATGGTGCTACGCGTCTACGCCGAGTACCGCGATCCCGACGCCGTGGAGAAACTGAATCCGCATCTGCACAACGTGCCGCTGCAGATTGCGGCCGAGCGTGGCCTCCCGGCGCTCGCCATCTGGTGCTGGTTCCTCGGCATATTGACGCTCGACCTTGGACGACTGTTCTATGCGGGCCGGCAGCGCTTTCTGGCAGCCGCCGGCCTGGCGGCCATTGCCGCGATGCTCGCGGCCGGGTTGTTCGAGTACAACTTCGGCGACTCCGAATTCCTGATGTTGTTCCTGATCATCGTCACGATGCCGTTTGCAGCCGAGCACGCCAGACCGAACCGATCCGAAGCGTGAACCTGCCTCCGCTCCAATCCGATCGCGCGAGCGAAATCATCAGTCGCTTTCCCGGCCTGCCGATCCTCATCGTCGGCGACGTCATGCTCGATCGTTTCATCGTCGGGCGCGTGACGCGCATCTCGCCCGAGGCGCCGGTGCCCGTCGTCCGGTTCGAATCGGAGCATATGCGGCTGGGCGGTGCGGCGAACGTTGCCAACAACATCGCCGTGCTCGGCGGCCGCGCGGCGCTCGTCGGCACGATCGGCGCAGACCACACCGGCGTCCGCTTGTGCGAGCAGCTCGCCGCCGCCGGCGTCGGCGTCGACGGTCTGGTGCAGGATCCAGGCAGGCCGACGACCGAGAAGGTGCGGATCGTGACCGAGCGGAATCAGCAGGTGGCGCGCATCGACTACGAGCGCGACGCCGACGTGGCCGACGCGATCGAGCGCGAGATCGTCGATCGCGTCAAGCGACTGGGACCTGGCGCGAAAACGCTGCTCGTCTCCGACTATTTGAAAGGGACGATCACACGGCCAGTGATCGAGGCGCTGCTCGAATGTCGCGTCGCGCTCGTCGTCGACCCGAAAATTCCGCACCTCGGCTGCTACGCGGGCGCCACCTTGATCACGCCGAACCATCACGAAGCCGAAACGGCGACCCATCGACGGCTGCGCACCGACGCCGACGCGCGGGAGACGGCGCGCGATTTTCGCAGGCGCGCGGAATGCGACGGCGTGCTGATCACCCGCGGCGAACAGGGCATGTGGCTGTTGCACGAAACCGGCGAAGGAAAGATTCCTGCGGCTGCGCGCGAGGTCTCGGACGTCACCGGCGCCGGCGACACCGTCGTCGCCACGCTCGCGCTCGCCCTCGCCGCCGGCGCGTCGATGACCGAAGCTGCGATGCTCGCCAATCACGCCGCCGGCATCGTCGTCGGGAAGTTCGGGCCGGCGACGGTCACACCGCAAGAACTTCGTTTGAGCGTCAGTGCCTGAAGTGCCGCCGGCCGGTGAAGACCATCGCCATCCCGTGCTCGTCGGCGGCCGCGATGACTTCGGCATCGCGCACCGACCCACCCGGCTGCACGACGGCGGTGGCGCCGGCGCTGGCGAGCGCGTCGAGGCCGTCGCGGAACGGGAAGAACGCGTCGGATGCCGCCACCGATCCGGCGAGGGACACGTGCGCCGCTCCGGCTTTCATCACCGCGACGTTGACCGCATCCACGCGGCTCATCTGGCCCGCGCCGATCGCGAGCGTCTGACGAGCGTCCGTGAAGATGACCGTGTTCGATTTGACGTGCGCGCAGATCCGCCAGGCGAACCGCAGCGCCTCCCACTCCTCCGCGGTCGGCTGACGCTTCGTCGCGACGTGCAGTCCCTCAGGCAGTCTCTGGATGGCCCACGGTTGCGATGCCTCGACCACGCGGTCGCGCTCCTGCACGAGAACGCCGGCCAGCGTCGAGCGGATTTCCTCACTCGCACGGCCCGGGTGATCCGCCGCAAGGATCTCGAAGTCGGCCACGACGATGCGCATGTTGGCCTTGCGGGCCAGGATGGGACGCGCCGCGTCATCGACGCCCGGCGCGGCGACTGCCTCGATGAACGTTGACACGATGGCCTCGGCAGCAGGCGCGTCGATCGGCCGGTTCACGCCGACGATGCCGCCGTAGGCGGCGAGACTGTCGGCATCGCGCGCGCGGAGGTACGCATCGCGCGCGTCAGCGCCGGTCGCCGCACCGCACGGGTTGGTATGTTTGATGACGACGGCAGCCGGTTCGGTGAATTCGAGCGCGATGCGGACCGCCGCATCGAGATCGAGCAGGTTCGTGTACGACAGTTCCTTGCCTTGGAGGACCTGCCAGGGCTGGAAGCCCTCCGCGACGGCCTCGTACAGCGCCGCTTTCTGATGCGGGTTTTCTCCGTATCGCAGATCGCGAAGCTTGGACAGCTCGAGCGCGAGTCGCGCGCCCGCGCCTCGATGGTCGTTCCTGACCAACGCGCCGTCGCGCACCGCGAAGTCGTACAGCGTGGACGCAATCGCCGTGTCGTACTGGCCGGTGTGAGCGATGGCCTCTCGAGCGAGCGCGAAGCGGAAGTCGAGCGACGGTCCCTGCGGCGCGTCGAGCTGCCGCAACACATCGGCGTATCGCCCAGGATCGACGACGACCAGGACGTCGCGGAAGTTTTTCGCGGCGGCGCGCACCAGGCTCGGACCACCGACGTCGATCTGCTCGACGAGCTCGTCGAAGGTCACGCCCGGTTTTGCCGCCGTCTGCGCGAATGGGTACAGGTTTACGACGACGACGTCGATCGGCTGGATGCCGAGGCGGGTAATCGCGTGAATGTCTTCCGCGATGGCTCGCCGGGCGAGGATGCCGCCATGGATGTTCGGGTGCAGTGTCTTGACGCGGCCGTCCATCATTTCCGGAAATCCGGTGACTTCGGAGATTTTTGTCACCCTCAGGCCGGATTCGGTCAAGGCCTGTGCCGTTCCACCGGTCGACACCAGCTCGAATCCGCGCGCCGCGAGGCCGCGACCGAGATCCACAATTCCGTTTTTGTCAGAAACACTCAGAAGAGCTCTTGGCATAATCGCCGAGTTCCGTTATTATCTGTGCTCGACGCCGGGCGGGCCTGGCGCCGTAAGGGAAAGGCCGCAAACAACACGCGGCCTTTTTTTTTGGTCCCTTATCTTTTGTTCAACGACGCGAACTCGCGTCACAGCACGTAGGGAAGAACGATGCGCATCACAGGCAAGGTCAAGTGGTTCAACAACGCCAAGGGGTACGGGTTCATCGAGCGCGACGGAGGCAGTGATGTCTTCGTGCACTACTCGGCTATCCAGGGCGACGGTTTCCGTTCGCTCGAGGAAGGTCAGGCAGTGGAGTTCGAGATCGTTGACGGTCCCAAAGGCCCGCAGGCCGGCAACGTCACCAAGATCTAACCCTAGCAGGGCTGAGAACTGAGTGCCCTGCGCGCTCAGTTCTCAGTCCTTCCGGATCGTTCCCCACAACCTTCTTCAATCCGAAACGCCCTTCAGCGCGCGCGCGGTCAGGCTTACTTTTCCATCTTTCACCGCGACGCGAAACGCGACTTCGGGGCTGCCGGTCTCGCGCAGCTTCTTGACCTGCTTCTTCACCAGGTCGGCGAACTTGTGGAACGGCACCTGATCCTCGCCCAGCTCGCGGCGCGCCTCCGAAAGCGATTCGTAGAGCTCGGTCAGCTTGTCCATCTCGCGCAGCGGATCGCGGAACGATGAGACGTGGAGGATGCGATCCTCCGGCCGGCGTTTTTCCGTTTCCTTCGGGCGCTGCTGCGCGAACGGGCCGGGGCGTCCCTCTTCGCGCGCGCGCAGCCCGCGGTCCCACAAATCGATGAACGCCTGGAAGCGCGCCTGCAGCGAGTGGAAGCGGAAGCGGTCGCCGTAGTTCTGGATGTACGCGCGATCGTACTGCTTGACCATGGCCTCGACGCGGCTGCGCGTTTCCCAGGGCGGCTTCGGCAGCCGGCCCGAGAAGAACATGTTGTACTCGGCCTCGAGCTGCTTGAGCTCGACTTCGAGGCGCTGGAGTTCCTTTTCGATGCTCGGAGGCACGATCCATCACCGGGGAATGAGGAACCAGACCAGCGGCAGCCACAACTCACGCGCGTAGGGAACCGGACGGTCGTCGATCAAGACCTCCGTGTCGTCGGAGCGACCGACGATCTCGAACAGATCGCGCAAGCGCATCGCGTCGCTCGACCAGAAGCGCGCGCGATAGCGATGGTTCGCGCCGCGGCCGCTCTCGCGAAATTCAGCGGCGCCGCGCGCCAGCGTCAGCGCGTCGGCAAACCGCGGATCGTCGAGCTCGGGAAACACGATCGTGATCGAGAACGGGCGCGGCGTCGCGCCGAACAACGCCTCGTACAGATCCGGATCCAGCTGCGCGAGCTCTTCCTCCGACGGCTGCTCCGGCAGGTCGGCATACGGCCAGAAGCGTTCGAGCGGCCGGTGCTTGGGAGGATCTGGTTGCATGAGGGCGATGACATAGTATTGCAGAATCGCGGGGCGCGAGGATTTGCCAGACTTTCGGATTATTCCATCGATCGACGAACTGCGGCAGCGATCCACCGTGCGCGCGCTCGAAGAACGCTTTGGCCGAGACGCGACGGTCACCGCGCTGCGTCACGCGGCGGCGGCAATCCGGACAGCCATCGCCGGCGGCGACAGGTCGCTGGCGAACGAGGCGGCGGTGACGACGCGGATCGAATCCGACGCCGCGTCCGAACTCGGCGACGCGTTTCGCGCATCGCTGCAGCCGGTCATCAACGCGACCGGCGTCGTTGTGCACACCAATCTGGGCCGCGCGCCGCTCGCGGACGTCGCGATCGAGCGCGTCGGCGCGGTCGCGCGCGGATACGCGTCGCTCGAGTACGACCTGGTCGAGGGCGCACGAGGCCGCCGCGACGTGCACGGCGAGGCGCTGCTGTGCCGCCTCACCGGCGCCGCGGCCGCGTCCGTGGTCAACAACAACGCGGCGGCGACGATGCTCGTCCTCGCGGCGCTGGCGGCGGGACGCGAGGTCATTGTGTCGCGCGGGGAGCTGGTTGAAATCGGCGGCGGGTTCCGTGTTCCCGACGTGATGGCGCAATCGGGTGCGGTGTTGCGCGAAGTGGGGACCACGAACAAGACCCGGGCATCGGACTACGCGGCTGCGATCAGCGATCGGACGGCACTGATTCTCCGGGTCCACCCATCGAACTTCAGAATCGAGGGCTTCACGGCAAGACCTGCACTTGCCGACGTCGTTGCGGTGGGCAGACAATTCAACATCCCAGTCGCCGAAGATCTCGGCAGCGGATTCCTGTCACTCGTCACAAGCCTCACTCCAGCCTCACTTCAGCCTCACTCCAGCTTCGCTTCAGCCTCCACTCCAGCCTCACTTCAGCCTCACCTGCGCGATGAGCCGGCCGTACGCGACAGCGTCGCGGGCGGCGTCGATGTCTGCTGCTTCAGCGGCGACAAGCTCCTTGGTGGACCGCAGGCCGGGATCATCGTCGGGCGATCCGATCTGCTGGCGAAAATCCGAACGCACCCGCTGATGCGCGCGCTGCGCGTCGACAAGATGACCTACGCGGCGCTCGAGGCGACGCTGACCGAGTACGTCGCCGGGCGCGCGACGACGACCGTTCCGGTTCAACGGATGCTGACGATGACCGTCGAGGAAATCCACGCGCGTGCAGACGCGCTCGCGACGGCGATCAGGAGGATGCCCGGCTGGCGTGCCGAGCTCGTCGAGGGCGTCTCAGCCGTCGGGGGCGGCAGCGCGCCAGGCGTCGAGCTGCCGACGCGTCTGGTCGCGCTTGAAAAGATCGGATTGAGCCCGGATGCGCTCGAAGCACGGCTGCGGCGTCTCACACCGCCGGTCATCGCGCGCATCGAGCGCGATCGACTGGTCCTCGATCTGCGAACCGTTCTGCCGAATCAGGATCGCCAGCTGGCGGCGCTACTGAGCGGCGCGTGAACGGACGACGTAACTGAGCGTCCTGGCCGCCACGGCTCCGACTGTCGCGCACACGATTCCCGGCAGCGTCACGAAGAACGGCAACGAGAACGCCTCGTCCAGTCCGCCGCTGGCTTTGATCATCGCCATCGTGTGCGGATCGTGCCGGATCGCCAGCATCACCAACGATCCCATGTTGACGAGCACGCCGGCGATCAATCCGGTCGCGATGCCGGCAAAGACACCCGATCGGATCGATCGCGACCGCCATGCCGTCAGCGCACCGGCGCACGCGAAGAGCACCACGGCGAGGATGGTCGACACGAGGGAGCGGGCGTAGAAATCACTGGTCGGCGACAACCACCAGTCGAGCGCGTCGCGGCCGATGATCGACGCGGCGAGCAGAACACCCCACATCCACGCCGAGCGCCAGACAAATCCCATCACCTGACGCACGTACCAGACATCCGCGCGCGCGCGTCCACGCGACGGCACGATGCTCACGCGATACTCCTCGAGGAGATCGCCGGACACCGTCTCGCGATCCTCGGGCTTGAGGAGCAATCGCAGCATCTCTTCGGCCCACGCCGGTGGATTCCGCTCCGCTTCGCTCTCGCTCATCGCAGTCGCTCCTCGACGGTCACGAGTGACTCCTGGCTTTCTGCAGCGGCCATCTGAACCCGTGCCACAGCGCGTCGACCGCTTCGCGAGCATCGTTGAGCGCGCGGATGCCCGAGGGCTGAATCCGGTAGTAGCGTCGCGCGCGCCCGGCGCGGACCGGCGTGCCCGATCCCAATCGCGACGTGATCAGCGCCTTTCGTTGCAGCCGTTCGAGCGTGGCGTGCACGGCGCCAGCGGCGACCTCTCGCTCGAGACGCTCCTGCACGTCCTTCATGATCGCGCGCCCGTAGGCATCGTCGCCAAGGCGCAACAGCGCGAGGAGGACCGCTTGCTCGAACGCGCCGAGCGTGTCCGCCATGATGGCCTACATTGTAGGCTTCAATGGCAAACCGTCAAGCCCCAGCCGAACTTGTAAGTCTGAATCTGTGAGATCGGGGGTCAGGACTGTAACTCGAGGCGGTCAGAAGTCTACCGATTGGGCAACGACTTCACGCCGTCGCACTGACACGGCAATTGCACAGCTGAGTCGCGGACCCACTCCTTTTGGAGGTATCTGATGCGAACGATTGTGCTCACGGTATTTGCCGGTACTTTTCTCACGGCGACAATGGCCTACGCGGACGTCGATCAACTCCGCCTCTGCATCCAGCGGGACGGCGATGTGCGGCTTCTGCTTCCCGGCAGCTCCTGCCGAACGAACGAACTCACGATTCCCTTGAACATCCGCGGGCCGCAAGGTCCGAAGGGCGACCAGGGACCGCAGGGACCGGACGGCGCGAAGGGCGCCGCAGGACTCCAAGGTAAGGACGGCGCTGCCGGACCGCAGGGTCCGCAGGGCGCCGCAGGACTCCAAGGTAAGGACGGCGCTGCCGGACCGCAGGGTCCGCAGGGTCCGGCGGGTCCGCAGGGTCCGGCGGGTCCGCAGGGTCCGCAGGGTCCGCAGGGTCCGGCGGGCCCAACCGGGCCGACGGGACCGGCCGGCTACGGCGCAGCGCTGGTCGTCGACGCGAACGGGACGGAAATCGGCGTCGCGACCGATCCGTACAGCGGCGCGGTGATGCACCGCGTCGGCGATGACGCCGTGACGTTGTGGATGTCGACGACGGGCGGGGCGCGATCCGAAGAGGATCCGATCGACTTTTACTACGCGACGCCCGACTGCTCCGGTCCGCGCTATGTGACCACGGCGTTCGCGTCCGGATTCTCGCATGCCGGCTATGTTCACAACGGCGTGCTCTTCTACACGCGGACGCCCGATCCGTTGGGGACGGTCCAGGCGCCGGTCGGCTCGTACGAGCATTACAACGCGCACGAAGACGCGATGCAGCCCGGCGTCTGCAATCAATTGGCCGACGGGACGACCGCCTCGGTCGGTCTGGCCATCACGGTGAACGATCCGGCGCTGGCCAACATGGCGCTGCCGCTTCGCATCAAGTAAGTCGCGCGACGAATCGAACGTCGCAGGCCACGAGCCGCCGGCGGCGCTGACGCGCGGAGATGTTCCGCGCGTCGGCGGCCTTGCCGTCCGTGCCGCCATATAATCCGCGGCATGAGACGAACGTCGGGCGTCTTGCTGAGCGTCATGGTCGCGACCGCCGCAGCGGCGGCGCAACCGCCCGCGGCGATCGAGCCGCTGCGCAGCGCCGGCGCGAACGACATCGCGGCCGGCAAACGCATTTTCGAATCGCAATGCGCCTGGTGTCACGGCACCAACGGCGCCGGCGGCACCGGTCCGACCCTGCAGACCGTCGCGCTCCGGCACGCCGCCAACGATCGATCTCTCGTCGACATCATCCGAACCGGCATTCCCGGCACCGACATGCCGGGCTTCACGACCGTGCTCACGGAGCGGACGGCGTGGCAAACCGCGGCGTACGTTCGCTCGCTCGGCCGCGTCGCGGCGCGGCCGGCGCCGGGTGATGCAAAACGCGGCGCGGCGCTGTACGAGTCGGCCGGATGCGGCGCCTGCCACGTCATCGCCGGGCGCGGCACGACGATCGGTCCTGAGCTGACGTCGATTGGCGCGCTGCGCGGCGCCTCGCACCTCCGGGAATCGATCGTCAATCCTGCGGCGGCACATCCAGCCGGGTACCTCGTCGTGCGCGCCACGACGAAGGCAGGCCGTCAGATTCGCGGCATCCGGATCAACGAAGACGTGTTCTGGATCCACATCCGCGATGCCGGCGGCGTCGTGTACGTGCTGGAGAAGTCGGATCTGTCCGCGCTCGATCGTGAGCTCGAGGGGACGCTGATGCCGTCATACGCGTCGCGTTTCTCAGCCGCGGAGCTCGACGATCTGGTGGCCTTCCTCGCGACGTTGAGAGGCGCCTCATGAGGGCTGCCAACCATTCGACCGCCTGCAGTGACACGAAACCGGGAAACCACGAAACCGCGAAAGCCTTCGTGCAGCTCTTGGCGGTGATCGCGCTGTGCGCCGCGGCTCTCACGCCGATGGCGGCGCAGGTGAGCTCTTCTCGCCTCGCGACTCAAGCGACCGCCGATGGCAACTGGCTGATCTACTCGGGCGCGTACACGTCGCAGCGCTACTCGCCGCTCGATCAACTCTCACCGAGCAACGTGAACCGTTTGAAGCCGCTGTGGGTGTATCAACCGCCCGGCGCTGGTTCGCTCGAGGGCACACCAGTTGTCGCCGACGGCGTGATGTACGTCACCTCCGCGCCGGCAAGCGTCGTCGCGCTCGATCTGCGAAGCGGACGGCCGATTTGGGAATGGAGCCGTCCGATCGCACCGTCGGTGTTGAATCTCGGATTTCCGCGCGTCAATCGCGGCGTCGCGATCCTCGACAACATGGTCTACGTCGGGACGCTCGACGGATTCCTCGTCGCGCTCGACGCCAGGAGCGGCACCGAGCGATGGGTGGTGCCGGTCGGCGACAATCCGACGGGCCACGCGATCACGGCGGCGCCGCTCGCCGTGGACGACAAGGTGATCGTCGGCATCAGCGGCGGCGAAGCAGGCATTCGCGGATTCCTCGATGCATACGACGCCAAAACCGGCAAACAGGTGTGGCGCCTCCACACCGTGCCGTCTCCCGGCGAGCCCGGCAGCGACACGTGGGCCGGCGACAGCTGGGTGCACGGCGCCGGCGCGACGTGGCTCACCGGCTCGTACGATCCCGCGCTGAAGCTGCTCTACTGGGGCACCGGGAATCCCGGACCGGACTGGAACGGCGACGCGCGCAAGGGCGACAACCTCTTCACCTGTTCGCTGCTCGCGATCGACGTCGAGACCGGGAAGATGCGCTGGCATTTCCAGTTCACGCCGCACGACGTCCACGACTGGGATGCCAATCAGATTCCAGTCCTCGTCGACACACAATTCGGCGGACAGCCGCGATCGCTCGTCGTGATGGCGAACCGCAACGGCTTCTTCTACGTGCTCGATCGCAAGACCGGCGAGTATCTGCTCGGCGCGCCGTACGCGAAACAGACCTGGGCGAAGGGACTCGACGAGAAGGGACGGCCGATCCTGGTGCCCGACATGGAGCCGTCCGAGAAAGGCACGCTCGTCTATCCAAGCCTGCAGGGATCGACGAACTGGTCGAGTCCGGCCTACAGTCCGCTGACCGGACTGCTGTACGTTCCGGTCCGCGAGATGGGATCGATCTACTACAAGTCGTCGACCGAGTATCGCCCCGGCACCTACTTCACCGGCGGGAGCGAAAAGCGGCTGGACGAGGAATCGTGGGGCGCGGTCCGCGCGATCGACGTGAAGAGCGGGAAGGCGGTGTGGGATTTCACGCTGCCGACGCCGCCGTGGGCGGGCGTGATGGCGACGGCCGGCGGACTCGTGTTCGGCGGATCGAACGAAGGCAACTTCTACGCGGTGGATGCGGCCAGCGGGAAGCCGCTCTGGCAATTCCAGACCGGCGGCGCGATCCGCTGCGCGCCCATGTCATTCCTGGCAGAGGGGAAACAGCGGATCGTCGTCGCCGGCGGTCACGCGATCTTCGTCTTCGGCCTCGGATAGCTCTCCACCACGGAGGACACTGAGGACACGGAGTTCAGGATGTTCAGAAGCTTGGCTTCGCACCTTTGTGCTCTTTGTGCCCTTTGTGTCCTCCGTGTCCTCCGTGGTTCTTTCTCCCTCAGAATCCGAACCTCACACTGAACTGCGCGGCCCTCGGTTGACCGTTGCCGCCGCGCAGCGCCGTGAGCACGAGGAAATCAGGCAGCCGCTGATCGGATCCGAATGCGACCTGCCCCGGATTGCTGAAGTTCGCCGTGTTGAAAATGTTGAACAGCTCGAAGTTCGCGTCGATGGTCGTGGCGCGGTACGGCCGCAGCCGGTACGCGAACCGCAAATCGGTCTGCTTGTAGCCGGGCCCTCGCGCGCCGTTGCGACCACCGTCGTTATCCACGCAGATCGAGTTCAGCCCCACGCCACAGTAGTGACCCGCGGGAATCAGGTCGAAGAGCCTGCCGTTGCGGTCGGCGTCGATGTTCGAGTTGTAGAGGCTCATCGGCGCGCCGGTCAGCAACCGGTAGACACCGCTCAGCGTGAGGCCGCGCGTCTTCGGGATCTCGACGCGGCCGCTGATGGTGAGGTTCTGCCGGCGGTCGGCGTCGAGTGGTCCGAAATTCCGGTCGAGCCTCGGATCGCCGAGCACCTGATAGTTGTTGTCGGCGGTCTGGTTGGCCTCGGCGTTGCCGCGCGCGTAGCCGACGGCGTACGACACGCGCGCCTGCCAGTGATTGCTGAACCGCTTCTCGAGCATGAAGTTGGCGCCGTCGAACTGCGACGAGCCGTCGTTGACGCGCGTGATCACGGGATTGACGAAGGGGGCAATCCCGAGCTGGCCGGCCAGATTGTCGAGATCCGTGTAGACCAGGCGGCCAGTCCGGCTGGTGTCGACACGGAGCGCCGGATTCATGTCGAAGTTGATCAGCTGATCGTGGTTCCAGCTGTGGATGTAGTCCACGGTGGCGGCCATCTGTCGTGCGAACTGCCGCTCGTAGCCGAACGTCACCTGATGCACGTTGGGGACGGCGCGATCGGGATTGTCGAGGAACGCGGTGCCGGTGTTACGCCCAATCGATCCCGGCGGGAACAGCGCGTTGATCGCCGCGAAGTTGACGACTGGACCGTTCATGAGAAATGGATTGGTCGGGAACTCACCGCGACTCGGACCCGGATCCGCCGCCGACGTCGGAAACGATGCGGTGAACGAATCGCTGAAGACGCCCGTCGAGACAAACGGTGTCGTCGTCTGCAGCGTGATCTTGTCGTAGAAGATTCCGTAGCCGCCGCGGAACAGCGACGTGGCGCTGCCGCGCGGCCGCCACGCGATGCCGATGCGTGGCGCGATGTTGTTTTTGTCGACGCCGTACGCCGAGCGGTCGCCGAAGAGCGGGTTCGTGGAGTTGTTGATCGGCGTCTTCTCCAGGTCGTAGCGCACGCCGAGGTTCAGCGTCAGGTTCTTGCGCGTCCACTTGTCCTGCGCGAAGAAGACCATGACATGCGTCGGCATCAGGATGTCGCCGGCTGCCGGCACTCTGATCGCCAGGCGTTCCGGATACGTCGACGGGTTCTTCGCGTCGAACGCGGCATCGGTCGAGAACGTGAACCGGCCGTTCATGTCGGTCTGATCGGGAAGCTCGATCTGCGAATAGATGTACTGCGCACCGAATTTCAGATCGTGGCTGCCGCCGGCCCACTCCGGCACGAACTGCGTGAACGACTCGCTCACCTCGTAGGCGTCGTCGAGGCGAAACAGCGCGCCGTTGCGAGTCCCGTCGACAAACGTCAACATCGTCAGCGTCGGCGCCAACTGCGTCATCGGCACGCCGTCCTGCACCTCTTTGGCCGTGAAGCCGTTCTTCTCGTACGTATAGCCGACCCGGATCTGGTTGAACCGGTTGTTGCCCAGAATCGTGTTCCAGTTGCCGCCGATGTTCTTGTCGACGTCGTACTCCTGGTCCCGCGACGCCAGCGTCCATCGCCCGGCGACGCGGTTGTAGGTGGGCGAGACTTCTTCCAGGAAGCGGGCAGTCCAGGTATTGGTCGCGTTGACCTGATGATCGACGCGGATCATATTGTTCCAGAGCTTCATGCTCTGAGTGTTCGCGTAGTTCAGCTCCGGACGGGCGGTGAAGGTGTTGCTCCGGCCCTCGTCGTAAACCAGGCGATCCAGGCTGTAGAAGAAGTGCGCCTTGTCCTTCTTGATCGGCCCGCCGATCGTCCCGCCGAGGTCTTTCTGCGCCGTGTGCGGCTTCTGGATTGGATTCGCAGTCCCCTGCGACTGCGCGACGAAGAAGTCCATCGCGGTCACGTGGTCGTCGGTGTAGCTGTCGAAGAACGATCCGTGCAGCTGGTTCGTTCCCTGCTTGGTGATCGCGTTGACGATCGCACCAGCGGTGCGACCGAACTCCGCGTCGTACTGGTTCGTCAGCACCTGGAATTCCTGGACCGACTCCAGCGCCGGGCGCACCTGGCTGCCGCACGACGATCCGAGGTAGTCGTCGTTGTTGCCGCCGCCGTCGATCGAGAAGTTGCCGCTGCGGTTGCTGCCGCCGCCGACGATCAGCGACTCGCAGGCGAACGACGCGGTCGACGATTGAATCTGAATGCCCGGCGTGAGGCCGACCGCGAACATCCAGTTCTTGTTCAGAATCGGCAGCGCGTTCAGCTCGGCCTGGCCGATATTGGCGCCGATCTGCTTCGACGTCACGTCGACGAGCGGCGACTCGCCGGTCACCGTCACGTTCTCCTCGACGCCGCCCACCGTCAGCTTGATCTCGAGCGTCGTCGTGTTGCCGATCGTCAGCAGGACGTCCGGCTGTTCGTACTTCTTGAACCCCTGCAGCTCCGCGGTGACGCGATAGGGGCCCGGCACCATGTTGGCGACGTAGTACGAGCCGTCCGCATTGCTCACGACCTGCCGGTACATCCCGCTGCCCTGGTGGGTCACGACGACGGTCACGCCGGGCATGGCGCCGCCCGATTGATCGAGGACGTGACCTTGCACGGCGGCATATTGACCCTGCTGGGCCAACGCCGGCCGCGCACTGACGATGGTGAGGAGAATGAGGCAAAGCGCCGCCGCCGAACGACCGTAGCCACTGTTCATCGGAAACCTCCCTATGAACCGTTGGTCTGCTCGGGAAACGCGAATGTGGCGGAACTATAGCACCGCACTTGCGGCCGATCACGCCGCGACGGCAATCAAAAACGCACGGCAGGACGGCGGATACGACGTCGTGGATCAGGATCCGGCGAGGTAGCCGGGGCGCGCTTTCACGGTTCCGCCGCGTTTGACTCTGACGGTCAGACGATGCCACCCGTCCCTGGCGACGCCGTGCGGTGTGTAGCTCACGAGGTAGCGCTGGCGGAATTCTTCGAGCACGCTGAGGAAAATCGCGCTCAAATTGGCGGTCTTCTCGATCTCGAAGAGCCGCCCGCCGGTGAACGACGTCAGGTCGCGCAGGAACTCCGCTCTGGCGCGGCCGACCGAGACCGCGTAGGCGACGACATCGGATCGCTTGGCGCTCTCGAGCACCGACTCGGACGGCAGCCAGCTCGAGGTATCGAGACCGTCGCTGAAGACGATGAGGAGCGCGCGCCCCACGTCCGACTCGCCGACGACGATGGCGGAGTAGGCACCGTCGACGAGCGCGGTCGCGCCGGCAGGCTCCGCTTCGTCGAGCGCCGCGCGAACGGCGGCCGCATCCGTCGTCAGGTCCGCGTCGAGCGTGACGTCGCGGCGGAAGGTCACGAGCGCCGCCTGATCATCCTTCTTCAATCCATTCAGGAGCGCGTGGCCGGCGATGCGCAGATGATCGAGCCGCTCGCCCGCGACGCTGTCGCTCATGTCGAGCGCGAGGATGACGTTGAGCGGGATCTGCTCGAAGCTCACCAGATCGACCTGCTGCAGGACGCCGTTGTCGAAGATCTCGAAATCGGCCGGTGTCAGCCCGCGGACCGGCTGCCCCTTGTCGGTCACCAGCACGTCGACGCGGACAGCCTCGACCTTGGTCGAGAACGCCGCGTTCTGCGCGCGAGCCACGAGCGTCGACGCGGCAACGAAAACGACGACGGATGCCAGCCGCGCGCTCATCGATCGCTGCCCGACAGGAAGGGCTGAATCAGCTCGGCGAGCAGATCGTCCGCGTTGCGTGCCTGCGCGGTGTGATACGTCCACCACGGATCGTCGTCTTCGCTGCCGGACGCGAGCTCGAAAACGAGCCGGATCTCGCGAAGCGCGCCGCTGCGATCGCCGCGCCGCCGTGCGATCGAGCTCAAGGCCAGATGCGGCGATTGCGCGGACGGCTGCAGCTCCGCGGCGCGGGCGTAGGATTCGGCCGCTGCCTCGAAATCGCCGAGCGCTTCACGCGCGGCGCCCGAAAACAACGCGGCGTAGTACCTCAGGAGATCATCATCGCTCGTCGCGATCGCCTGCGTGAGCTCCTTCACGGCGTCGGCGGGCTTGCCGAGCCGCAGCAGCACGTGTCCGAGGCGCAGGTGCGCTTCGCTGAAATCAGGCTGCAGCGTCACCGCGCGACGGAGGAAGCCTTCGGCGCGTCGAAACTCCCCGTGATCCGAGTCGAGGTCGAACGTCATCCCCGACGGGAGCGAGACGCCGTGGACGGCGCTCTGAATGTGGGGCGCGGCGTAGGTCTCGTGCAAGGCGCCGTTCAGAAACAGGATGTCGGGATCGTCGGGAAAGATTCCGCGCGCGCGATCGAGATGGAGCGTCTCGTAGTTCTCACGCGACTGCATCCACGCCGCGGTCGCGCGATACCACCGCCTGACCATGTCGTCGTGCGCGGGATCGGCCTTGTCCGATCCCGCCGGCTGGACGTGATCGAGCAGCATGCGCGCGATCTCCCAGTGCACGGCGCTCTGACCGAGACCCTTCCCGAAGCCGTCGTCGAGGCTGAGCCGCAGCCGCTGCGGAGCGGCCGATCCCGGCGGCTCGATCGGCTCGGTTGCGGCCGGTGACGCCATCGCGACGTCGGTGTGCAGCAGCGCGCCTCGCCGCAGCACGTAGTTGGCGTCGCCGCGGCGGACCGATGCTTCGGCAAGCCGCGCGAGCCGCAGCAGATCGCCATCGGTCTCGGCCCCGGCCTTCAGGGCGAGACACTCCTGGTGCTGCACGAGCCCCGCGGCCGCACAGGCAAGGATCCTCAACCGGTGCATGTCGTTCGGGGTGTAGCGAATCGACTGCGTGACGCGCTGTCCCGGCTGGCGGATGTCGAACCGGGCGATGCGCGGATTGCGCATCAGCGCGACGAGGCTATTGAGATCGACCCACAGCGCCCCGACCGACGCCATCGGCCATGCCGCGACGGCACCGAACGCATCGTCGCTGGTTCCCGGCTCGTGCGTCAGGACGGCCTTCAACCAGCGCTCGACACGCGCGATCCGCGGCGAAACCGGCGGCGCGGCGGCGTTGACGACGACGCCAGCCAGACACAGGAGCGCGGCCAGGGAGCGCCGCATGGGACGTAGTTTAGAAAATCGTTGCGACTGAAGCTACAGCCCAGTCCAGGACGCGCGTCGGCAGGATGCCGAGGTAGAAGACGAGAATCGCCGACACGATGAGCGCCACGGCAGCCATTCGCGGAACCGGCGGCACGCGCATCGGCGAGTCGGTCGTCGTCATGTACATCATGACGATGATGCGCAGGTAGAAGAACACCGACACGACGCTGGTCAGCACGCCGATGATCGCGAGGCCGACGTAGTCGCGCTTCACCGCCGCGCTGAACACGTACCACTTGGCGATGAAGCCGGCCAGCGGCGGGAAGCCGCCCAGCGACAACAGGAAGATCGTCATCAGCGTCGCGAGCGCCGGCTGCGAGTACCAGAGTCCGGCGAAGTCGCGCACGCGATCGTTGGGCTGATCGGTCGTCTCGAGAACCGCGATTACGCCGAACGCGCCGATGTTGGTCACCGCGTACGCGAGCAGGTAGAAGAGGATGGCCGCTTTCCCGACGTCGTTCGCCGCCAGCAACGCCAGGAGCAGATAGCCGCCATGTGCGATGCTCGAGTAGGCGAGCATCCGCTTGACGCTCGACTGCGACACGCCAATCACGGTGCCGGCAATCATCGTCGCCGCGGTGACGATCCACAGAATCAGGCTCCAGCTCGGACGCAGCGGCTCGAACGCGGCAAGGAACACACGGACGAACGCGGCGAATGCGGCCGCTTTCACGCCGGTGGACATGAACCCGGTGATCGCCGGCGGCGCGGCTTCGTAGGCGTCCGGCGTCCACATGTGAAACGGCACGGCCGACACCTTGAACGCAAAGCCGACGAGGAGCAGGCCGACCGCGAGCAGTTGCATCGGCGAGGGCGCCATCGCCTGCGCCGCCATCAGGCTGCCGATCCGATCGAGGCGCGTGCTGCCGGTCAGGCCGTAGGTGAACGCGATGCCATAGAGGAAGAATGCACTCGAGAACGCACCGAGCAGGAAGTACTTGAGCGCACCTTCGCTGGCGAGCGCGTGATCGCGGCGGATGCCGGTGAGCACGTAGACGGCAAGCGACAGCACTTCGAGCGCCAGGAAGATGACGAGCAGGTCCGTCGACGTCGCCATCAGCATCATGCCGGCGAGGGCGAAGAGCATCAGCGCGTAGTACTCGCCGCGCGGCAGCCGCTCGCGGTCGATGGTCGGCTCCGAGAGCGCGATCGACAGCAGGCCGACGATGATCAGGATGAAGGTGACGAACAGTCCGAACTTGTCCGCGAGCACGACGCCGAAGCTCGACGCGCCGTCACGCCAGAGGAGCAGCGACGAGATGCCGGCGCCGACGAGACCGATGGCGCCGAGCGGACCGATCGGCATCCGCTCGCCGGGCGCACGGAATGCCTCGGCGACCATGGCGGCAAGGGCCGCGGCGGTCACACAGGACATGGGGACGATGGCGTTCCAGGCGCCCATGTTCATGGATGGTGCTCGGGATTCGGGATGTGGGATTCGGGATTCGATCGAGGTTCGCCGTCGATCGGGGTCAACATAGTGCGAATCCCGAATCCCGAATCCCGACTCCCGACACGCTTCACCTGCAGCCGCTGCGACGAGCGCTGACTGACCTGGCCGATCATCCGGTTCACCGACGGCTCGATCGGACGCAGGAACAGATTGGGAAAGACGCCCATCAGAATCGTGACGGCGACAATCGGCACGATCACGATCCGCTCGCGCCGGTCGAGATCGGCGAGCGACGCGTTCTTCTCATTCGTGACCGGCCCGTAGTTCACCCGCTGGAACATCCAGAGCATGTAGGTGGCGGACAGAATCACGCCCGTGGCCGCCAGCGCCGCGAACTTCGGATCCCACCGGAACGCGCCCAACAGAATCAGGAATTCGCCGACGAAGCCGTTGAGTCCGGGCAGCCCGATCGACGACAGGGTGATGAGGAAGAACACTGCCACCAGCCGCGGCGCGACGTTCTTCAGGCCGCCGTACTCGGCGATGAGCCGCGTGTGCCGCCGATCCGAGAGCATGCCGACGATGAGGAAGAGTCCGCCCGTGCTGACGCCGTGGTTCAGCATCTGATACACCGCGCCCTGCACGCCTTGCGTGTTCATCGCCGCGATGCCCAGCACCACGAACCCGAGATGGCTGACGCTGGAGTACGCGACCAGTTTCTTCATGTCGGGCTGCACCATCGCGACCAGCGCGCCGTAGATGATCCCCACGACCGCGAGCCCGGCGAGGTATGGCGCGAAGAACGACGCAGCTTCCGGGAAGAGCGGGAACGCGAAGCGCACGAGCCCGTAGGTTCCCATTTTCAGCAGCACGCCCGCGAGGATGACCGACCCGGCCGTCGGCGCCTCCACGTGCGCGTCAGGCAGCCATGTATGGAACGGGAACAGCGGCACTTTGATGGCGAACGCGAGCGCGAACGCCAGGAAGAACCAGAACTGTTGATTCCGCGGCACGTCGAGCGCGTACAGCTCGAGCAGATCGAACGACGGCGTGCCGTTCGGCCCGCCGTGCAGGTAGGCGAGCGCGAGGATGGCGAGCAGCATCAGCACGCTGCCGGCCATCGTGTAGAGGATGAACTTGACCGCGGCGTAGATGCGGCGGTCGTAGCCCCAGATGCCGATGAGGAAGTACATCGGCACGAGCATCGCGTCCCAGAACACGTAGAAGAGGAACAGATCGAGGGCGACGAAGACGCCGATCATCGCGCTCTCGAGCAGCAGGATGAAGATGCAGAACATCTTCAGGCGTTTGTGCACCGATTCCCACGAGCTGAGCAGTGCAATCGGCGTCAGAAAGGCGGTGAGGACGATCAGCAGCAGGCTGATGCCGTCGACGCCGACGAAATAGTCGATGCCGAAGGTCGGCATCCACGCGTGGCGCTCGATGAACTGGAAGTCGGCCGACGCCTTGTTGAAGCGGGCCCACAAGAGCAGCGTCTCGGCGAACACCAGCGTCGAGACGATGAGCGAGATATTCCTGACGAGCGGCTCGTTCTTCTCCTCGTCGCGCACGAAGAGCAGCAGAATGGCGCCGGCCACCGGCAGGGCGATCAGAGATGTGAGGATCGGGAAGCTCATCACCGCCACAAGTAGTAGCCGAGAATCAGCACGACGCCGACGAACAGAGACGCTGCGTAGGCGCGCACCGACCCGCTCTGCAGCCGGCGCAACAACTCGCTCGAGCCGCCGACGATGTCGCCGGCGCCGTTGACGGCGCCGTCGATCACGCGCGCGTCGACGACTTTCCACAAGCCATCTTCCGACGCGATCCGGATCGGCTGGACGACGGCCGCGTCGTAGATCTCGTCGACGTAGTACTTGTTCAGAAGCAATCGATAGACGCCGCTGAACCGCGCCGCCATCGCATCGGCGGCGCGCCGGTTGGTCAGGAAGAAGACGGTCGCGACACCGATGCCGGCGAGCGCGGCGACGATCGAGAAGATCATCAGCGTCTTCTCCGCGCTGGCGTCGGCCACGTCGTGAACGGTCTGCGGCGCGAAGCTCGGTTCGAGGAAATGCTCGAAGCGTCCGCCGAGACCGATGTAACCCGCGAACACCGATCCGATCGCCAGCACGACGAGCGCGATCGCCATCGCCGGCGGCGCGTCGTGCACGTGGCTGCTCGTCGAGTGGCCACCGGCGTGCGCGGGTGCGGCATGCTGCGCGGCCGGCTCCTCTTCTTCGGGATGTTGCGGCGAGGCCGCGGGCGGCTGTCGTGGGCCGTGGAAGGCGAGAAACACGAGGCGGAACATGTAGGTGGCGGTCAGAAACGCCGTGAACAGACCGATCGCCCAGAGCGTCGTGTGGCCGCTCTCGTAGCTCCTGGCGAGAATCTCGTCCTTGCTGAAGAATCCGGCGAGCCCGGGCACGCCGGCGATCGCCAGCGATCCGATCAGGAACGTCCAGTAGGTGATCGGCAGCTCCTTCCTCAGTCCGCCCATCCGGCGAAGATCCTGCTCGCCCGCGAGCGCGTGGATCACGGCGCCGGATCCGAGGAAGAGCAGCGCCTTGAAGAAGGCGTGCGTGTAGAGATGAAAGATGCCCGCCGCGTACGCCCCGGCGCCCATCGCGAGGAACATGTAGCCGAGCTGTGAGACGGTCGAGTACGCGAGCACGCGCTTGATGTCGTTCTGCACGAGACCGATCG
>DAIUKO010000061.1:0-21264 GCA_036848175.1 Vicinamibacterales bacterium
CGGTCAGACCACGGTCAGACCGCGGTCAGACCTCGAGGACGCGGAAGGCGCGGTCCTCGGTCACTTCGACGCGGAACAGCTGGTCGAAGCCCTCGTCGAGCGTCGGCGGCTGCAGACGTTTGGCGACCGTGAAGATCGCCACGTTCGGGACCTTCTCGCGCCCGGCGCGGCCAGCATTCCGCGCGACCGCGACTCGCGTCGTCACGTCCACGAAATAGCCGACGACCTGCGCGCCGCGCGCCCGGGCGGCGGCGATGATCGACGCGCGGTCCGCGACGGTCGGATGCGTGTTGTCGACGACCACCGATTGGCCGGCAGCGAGCGCCTCGTCGATGAGGCGCCGCTGCCGCGCGTCACGACCGCTCGCCTTCGGCCAGAGATCCTTGCTGATGTGCGTATGCGACGCGAAGTGGCGCCGGTAGAACGTCGTCTTACCGGCGCCGGGAAGACCGATGAGGATCACGCATTCGAGCACATCAATGCGTGCCGCGCGAGCCCGGCGCGATGTGCTTGTAGACCTTGCCGCCCTTCATGACGAAGGCGACGCGCGTCACCGCGGTGATGTCGTTGAGCGGATCGCCGTCCACGGCCACGAGATCGGCGTCGAACCCTGACGCGAGCGTGCCGATCGTCTTGTCGAGGCGCAGCGACTTCGCGGCAAGAGACGTCGCTGAGATGATCGCGTCCATCGGCTTCTGACCGCCCTGGCGCACGCGCTCGACGATCTCGTCGGCGTTGTGCCCGTGCGCGCCCGCAACCGCGTCAGTGCCCAGGACCATCTTGAGGTTCGGCGTCGCCACCGCTTTTTTGATCATCTCGCGATTGAGCCCGAGCCCCTTCTCCATGTATGCGAAGCCTTCCTCGTTGTAGTTGCCGATGCCGAGGAACTTCGCTTTGTTCGTCAGGTAGTTCTGCAGCACGACGCCGACGTTCGGATCGAAGTAGACGCCCTTGTCCGCCATCAGCTTCAGCACTTCGTCGTTGGCGAAGACGCCGTGTTCGATCTGCTGGCAGCCGGCATTCACCGACGCCTTGATCGACTCCGGGCTGTGCGCGTGGACCATCGTCCGCATGCCGAGCGCATTGGCCTCGCCGCACACGGCCTGCAGCTGTTCGTCGGTCATCGTCTGCTTGCCGCCGTCGCGGATGCTGGCCGACGCGAAGATCTTGACGACGTCGGCGCCGTCGGCTTTCAGCTGGCGGACTTTTTCGCGGATCTCCTCCGGGGTTCCGCTGCGTTCGTTGAGCTGACGGATCGAGGTGAGAATACGCGGACCGGGCAGGACGCCTCGCGCGATCGCCTCGCGTAGATCGACGTCGCTTGCCGAGCCCGGGCTCTGAATCGTGGTGAAGCCAGCCATCAACGTCGTGTACGCGTTCTCGGCGCTGTACAGGATTTCGCTCGCCGGCGATCCGGGACGCGCCGCATAGCGGCCGTCTTTATCGAAATGCCACGCGACGTGGGCGTGGACGTCGATCATGCCCGGCAGTACCGTGAGTTGTCCCAGGTTGTAACTCGCCGCACCGGCATTGCCAGTGTCGATCGACGTGATTTTGGATCCCTGAACGACGATCGTCGCGTTCCGCACGATCTTGCCGGTTCCGTCGAGCACGGTCGCGGCGCGGATCCGGATAGTTTGATCCTGCGCCGTGAGGGTCGCCGCCGCCACGGCGATCGATGCAAAGACGACAATCTTCATTCGCATGGCGCGCATTATAATCCCCTGACTCGCGCCATGTTGAAGCCGATCGCTGCGTTCGTGTTCGCGGGCGCTGTCGCCCTCGCATCATCCGCCCTCATCGGCGTCCGGCCTCAGCCGGACCGCACGATGGTCGAGTGGCCGTTCTACGGCGGCGATCAAGGCGGCACCAAGTACTCGACGGTGACGGACATCAACACCTCGAACGTTTCCCGTCTCGGCGTCGCGTGGGAATGGAAGACGGGCGAGAAGGCGCTCGCGGAGTTCGGCACGCGTCCGGGCAACTTCCAGGTGACGCCGTTGATGATCGACAACGTGCTGTACTTCAGCACGCCGTACAACCGCGTCGTCGCGCTGAATGCGGACACGGGCGCCGAGCTGTGGGCGTACGATCCGAAGCCGTACGCGGAAGGCCAGCCGCCGAACGGCACAGGCTTCGTGCATCGCGGCGTCGCCGCCTGGCGCGATCGCTCCGCGGGCAACAAGCTGCGCATCTTCATCAACAGCCGCTACCGCTTGATCTGCATCGATGCGGCGACCGGTCAGCCGGTCGACTCGTTCGGGAAGAACGGCGTCGTCGATTTGAGCGAGGGGCTGGTCTGGGCGATCAACAAGCTTCATTACACGAACACGTCGCCGCCCATCGTCTACAAGGATCTGGTGATTCTCGGCAACGGCGTCGGCGATCGGCTCGTGTACCGCAACGATCCGCCCGGCGACATCCGCGCGTTCGACGCCCACACCGGCAAACAGGTCTGGACGTTCCACACGATTCCGCAGCCGGGCGAGCTTGGCAACGACACGTGGCAGAACGATTCGTGGAGCTTCACCGGCCACACCAACGCGTGGCCGCCGATGTCGCTCGATGCCGAGCGCGGCCTCGTCTACGTGCCGCTCGGCACGCCGAGCAACGATTTCTACGGCGGGCGTCGTCCCGGCGCGAACCTGTTCGCCGAGTCGATCGTCTGTCTCGACGCCAACACCGGCGCGCGCAAGTGGCACTACCAACTCGTCCATCACGGACTGTGGGACTACGACAACCCCTCGCCGCCGGCGCTGGTCACGATCAAGGTTGACGGCCGGACGATCGATGCGGTCGTCCAGCTGACGAAGCAGGGTTTCGCGTTCGTCTTCGATCGAGTGACCGGCAAACCAGTGTGGCCGATCGAAGAGCGTCCGGTGCCGGCGAGCGACGTGGAAGGCGAGAAGGCGTGGGCGACGCAGCCATTTCCGACCAGGCCGCAGGCGTTCACCGAACAGGGCGTCACGCCGGACGATGTGATTGATTTCACGCCCGAGTTGAAGGCCGCGGCGCAGGAGGAGTTGAAGAAATATCGCATCGGGCCGGTGTTCACGCCGCCCACGCGTCGAGGCACGGTGCAGCGCCCCGGCATCATCGGCGGCGCGAACTGGGGAGGCTCGGCGTTCGATGCGAAGAGCGGCGTGCTCTTCTTCAAGACGACGAATCAGGCCAACCTGATTCGCGTCGGCCCTGCCGATCGTTCGAGCGCGAATCCGCGCGCGTCGGAAGTCGACGCCGAGCTGGTGCGCGTCGGCGAGACGAACGCCGAGTTCATGAACGGCCTGCCGCTGTTGAAGCCGCCGTACGGACATCTCGTCGCGCTGGATCTGAATCGCGGCGCCGTCAAATGGCGCGTGCCCTTCGGTGACACGCCGTCGATTCGCCGTCATCCCGCCTTGAAGGACGTCAGGCTGCCGGCGGTCCTCGGTGCCGCCGGCGCACCGGGCGTGCTCGCCACCGCCGCAGGACTCGTGTTCGCCGGCGGCGGTGATGCGGCATTTCACGCCGTCGATGCGACGACCGGCGTCGAGCTGTGGCAGACCCCGGTACCGCGCCGCGTGAACGGTACGCCGATGACGTACCGCTCGCGTGCGGGACGTCAGTTCGTGGTCGTTGCGACCGGCAGCGGCGAAGACGCCGCGCTGGTCGCGTTTGCAGTGGCTGGAGGCTCACATTGATCGCGCTGCTTCTTGCTTTGACGCTCGCAGCTCCCGCAGCCGTGTCCGGCGTGGTGAAGGATTCCACCGGCGCCATCGTCACCGGCGCATCGGTCGTGGTGAAACCGGCGTCCGGACCCGAACGTCTCGGCATGACCGGACCTGACGGCCGGTTCAACATCGATATGCCGGTCGATGGCGACGTCACGGTGACCGTGCGCTCGGGCGGCTTCGCCGAGAAAACGCAGCGCATCGGCAGCGGCGAGCGCGGCGTGGAAATCGAGATCGTCCTGCAGCCGGCCACCCTGCTGGAAACCGTCACGGTCACACCGACGCGCAGCGAACAACGGCTCGGCGACGTGCCGGCGAGCATCGACGTCGTGACCAGCGAGACGATCGAACAGTCGCCGGCGCTCATCGCCGACGACGTCCTCCGTCAGGTCCCGACCTTCAGCCTCTTCCGCCGCACCAGCGGTCTCGTCGCGCAGCCGACCACTCAGGGCGTGTCGCTTCGCGGTATCGGACCGAGCGGGCAGAGCCGGACGCTCGTGCTGCTCGACGGCGTGCCCTTCAACGATCCGTTCGGCGGCTGGGTGTACTGGAGCCGCGTGCCGATGGCCAGCGTCGATCGCATCGAGATCACGGAAAGCACTTCGTCGAGCCTGTACGGCAATATCGCGATGGGTGGCGTCATCAACATCATCACCAGCCGCCCGACGCGGCGCACGCTCGAGCTCGCGCCGCAGTACGGTACAAAAGGGACGCCCAAGTTCGACTTCTTCGGCAGCGACTCGTGGAACAAGGTCGCGGTCGCGCTCGAGGGCAGCTTCCTCAATACTGACGGCTTTCCGATCGTCGCCGAGCGCGAGCGCGGGCCGATCGACAACAACGCCGACGTCGAGTACAAGAACGTGTCGCTCAAAGTGGAATACACGCCGAGCGATCGTCTTCAGACCTTCGTCCGCGGCGGCTACTTCTCGGAGGCGCGCAACAACGCCAAGGTCGGCGAGCTGAACGACACCAGGTGGACCACGTTCAGCGGCGGCGTGCGCGCGCGGCTGGGCGACGAGAGCGACCTGCAGGCGCGCATGTTCGTGGACGCGCAGAAGGCGCACTTCAACTTCCTGGCCGTGACCAACGCCGCAACCACCCGCAACATCGTGCGGCTGGCCACCGACCAGCGCGTGCCGACCAACGGCGTCGGCGGCATGGTGCAGTGGACCAAGACACTCGGCGCCAAGCAAGTCCTGAGCGCGGGCGGCGACTGGCGATGGGTTGACGGTGACAGTCAGGAGGACGCGTACGTGCCGGCGGTTCCGACCGTCATCGTGGGGGTGACGCAGGCGGCGACTCTGTCGGTGCAGCGGGTCTCCGGCGGTACGCAGCAGAGTCTGGGCGCGTTCGTGCAGGACATCATCACGCCGACCGAGAAGCTGGTGCTCACGCTGAGCGCGCGGGTCGATCGCTGGCGCAACTACGACGGCCACAATCTCGAGACGACGGTGGCGACCGGGCTGCCGACGGCAAATAACCGGCCGAACATCCCGGATCGCAACGACACCGTCGTCAGACCGCATCTCGGCGCGCTCTATCACCTCTCCGACAAGGTGAGCATCTGGGGCGCGGCGAATTCGGGCTTCCGGGCGCCGACGCTGACCGAGCTCTACCGTCAGTTCTCCGTCGGCGCCGTGACGACGTTCCCGAACAGCGATCTTGGTCCTGAGCGCCTGGTCGGCGGCGAGGTCGGCGTGAATCTCGCTCCGGCCCGCAACCTGACGACGCGCGTGACGTGGTTCGACAACCGGATCACGGATCCGGTGGCCAACGTCACGCAAGCCGCAGCGTTCTGCTCGGGTCGTGCAGTGCCGGCTGGCTGCGCGCAAAAGCAGAACCTTGGCAAGACGCACGTGCGCGGCTTCCAGACCGACGCCGAATACCGTCTCGCATCGTTCTGGCGGCTGGCAGGCGCCTACATGTTCGACCTCGCAAAGGTGACCGACGGCGGGGTGGCGAACGCGGCGCTGGTCGGGAAGTACCTGCCGCAAGTGCCGAAGCATCGTGGATCGGCTCAGGTGGCGTACGCGAATTCGAAGTACGCGACTGTGGCGCTCGGCCTCCAGTTCGTCAGCCTGCAATACAACGACGATCAGAACGTCAACTTCATTCCACCGGCCACGCTGACCGATTCCGGATACGACGCCGGCTTCGGGCCCGGACTGCCCGGGTATACCGTCATGGATCTCACCGCGTCGCGCGAGCTCGGTCGCAACGTCCAGGCGTTCTTCGGCATGCAGAACGCCTTCGACAAGACCTATTTCGTGCAGACCAACCCGTCGACGATCGGCACGCCGCGCCTGGTGAACTTCGGGTTCCGCGTTCGCTTCACCGGACGCTGAATCTTCCGGCGGCCCTTCTAGGGCCAGCCGGCGCGGCAGAGCTTCGCTCTATCGAGATGGCCAGCAACTTGCTGTGCCCATCCGTGATGAAGCTGATCATTCAGCCCGACGCCGGCATCGCCCCGCTGATCAGCGCGATCAAACAGGCGAAGCGGAACATCGACATCGTGATCTTCCGCCTCGATCGCTATGAGATCGCGCGGGCATTGGGCGAGGCGGTGAGTCGTGGCGTCAACGTTCGCGCGCTGACGGCGCATCAGAATCGTGGCGGAACGAAGAGCCTTCGCAAGCTCGAGATGCGGCTGCTCGAGAGGGGAGTCACGGTGTCCCGCACCGCCGACGACCTGGTGCGCTACCACGGCAAGATGCTGATTCTCGACAGTCATGTCTTGCACGTGTACGGTTTCAACTTCACCGGACTCGACATCGCCAAGAGCCGAAGCTTCGGCGTGGTCACCAAGAATCCGAAGCTCGTGCGGGAGGCGATGAAGCTGTTCGAAGCCGACTTCGAGCGGCAGCCCTACGTGCCCGGAAACGACCGCTTCGTCGTCAGCCCCGAGAACGCGCGCGAACGGTTGACAGACTTCATCAAGCGCGCACGCCGCGAGCTGCTCATCTACGATCCGCAGGTGACCGACGACGCGATCCTGCGCGTGCTGACCGAACGAATCAAGGCCGGTGTCGACGTGAAGATCATCGGCAAGGTCGAGGCGAAGTGGAACGTGAAGTTCGAGAAGTACCCCGGCAAGCGGCTCCATATCCGCGCCATCATCCGCGACGGCAAACGCGCCTTCGTCGGCAGTCAGAGCCTGCGGCGGCTCGAGCTCGAGAAGCGGCGAGAGGTCGGCGTCATCATCACCGATCACAAGGTCATCGCCGAGATGCAGGAGGTCTTCGCGAACGACTGGGCGCAGACCGAGAGCGGCCGGAAGGAGCGGAAGAAAGAAAGGAAGCAGGAGAAGAAGGAAGAGAAGCAGCTCGCGAAGGCTTCGTAGTCGTTGGTCGTTGGTCTTTAGTCGGTCGTTCGGCCCTGGTCGTCGGTCGTGGCTTCACCACGGTGACGACATCACTCGGCTTTCCCTGACCGGTTCGCGTCAAGCCCTCGAGTTTCCACGCCTGCCGGAGATAGTCACGAATCTCCGGACGCTGCAGCTCCGACAGCCTCCGGATCGTCAAATGGCGCATACGCGCGCCGCTGCCGCGCAGCGCCGCAAACGAGTCATCGAGATCGACGCCGTGCGTGAATTGAAGGTTCGCATGCTTCCGATACACGCCGATCATGCAGATGCAGTCTTCGAGCACGCGATCGGTGGGCCCGTAGAGGAGCACGATCGCGCTCCGCATCGCGAAGATGTACTCGTGGCATGGCGCCGTCTCTTCGATGACCAGCGATCGAAGGCCGAGCGCGAGGGATCGAACGTCGGCATCGTGGCGGCGGAGGAACTCGAGCAGCTCGCGCGGCGGCTTCGTCATCGCGGCTCCCTGCGCCGGGATCGAACGGCGTCTAGGCGGTCTTGGTCGCGCGCGCGTTGAGCCGCGCGTCCTGCGGCGAGCGCCAGAAATCCATCGTTGACACCCGGTGCACGCAGCCGACCGTGCAGTACGGCGCGCACGACTTCGGCGTCGCGAACTCGCGGCGGATGTCGTCCACAGTGTAGCTGTCGAGCGGCACGGCGGGGTAGCCGCGCTGCTGTGAGCAGTAGTGGACGAGGCCGTCCTCGCACACGTACAGGTAGCGCGCGCCCGCCCGGCACCGCCAGTCGTTCGGTTGGCCGTCGGCGAGGTTGTCCTGGAAGCGGCGGATTCCCGAGTAGAGATTCTTGAGTATCTGGCCGGTGCCGTTGATCGACGCGGTCACCTCGTCGTAGACCTTGCGCTCGACCGGACCGAGCGGCTTCAACCGTCCCGAGCCGTCGTGGATGATGCCGATCGACGTGGAGAAGCCGAGTGCGCGCGCGCGTGTGTTGATGGTGCGCGCGTCCTCCGGATTCTTGATCCCGCCGCCGAGCACCGAGTTGATGTTGACGTCGAAGGTCGCGTGGTCCCTGAGGTCCTGAAGCTTCTTGTCGAGCAGGCGCAGGCTTTTCTTCGAGACTTCGTCGGGCTCGACGTTGTCGATGCTGATCTGCAGGAAGTCGAGGCCGGCGCGGTTGAGGGCCTCGATCCGTTTCGGCACCAGGAAATAGCCGTTGGTGATCAGCCCCGCCATCATGCCGCGCGATCGGATGTGTGCGATCAGCTCGTCGAGATCCGGATGCAGCATCGGCTCGCCGCCGCTGAAGGCGACGACCGAGGTCCCGAGATCGGCGAGCTTGTCGATGCGCCGCTTCATCACATCGGCCGACACCGGCGCCGAGACCTTGTCGTACTCGTTGCAGTAGCCGCAGTCGATGTTGCAGCGGCGGATCGGGATGATCTGCACGAGCAGGGGATGCGCGGTGTGCACGAGTCCGCGGACGAACTCCCTCAGCGAACGCGCTTTCCGGTGTGCAGCTGTGAGCATCAAGTCAATGTTGACGGTGTTGACGGCGTCGACCGGGTCGCCGCCGCTTCCGAACATCGATCATAACATCACACCGCCGGCGACTCGGCGGGACGCAGGCGCTTCACACGCTCGCCGATCTTCATCGAGCTCGTGAACAGCGATCCGACGGGAATGAAGCCCCACAACTGATGGCGCGCGACCGCGGCGAGCCCGGCCGACGCGATGCAGCCGCAATTGCTGCAATCCGGATTGCCGCCGTACTGGCACGGCGTGATTCTGGTTTCGAAGTCGGCGGAGATGCATTTCGTCGTTTGCGCGAAGATGCATTCGTCGGGCGACGCCGGCGGTCTGGCGTAGACCTCGAGCAGTCCCTTGGGCGCGAAGAGTTTCGGATAGCGGATGCGCAGCGCCATCAGGTCCTCGACAACGCGCTCGCGATCGGCAGGACTCAGCCGCTCGGCGGACACTTCACCGATCTGCGGTGTGTAGAGGCTCATCCAGATCTTGGTGACCTCCGGCCGCGCCGACCAGAAGCGGAGGAACTCCTCGAGATACCCGGGACGATTGACCTGCTGCCGCGTCACCGTGCAGTGGACGGTGATGGCGTGGCCCTCGATATGTTTCAGAATGCGGTCGTAGGTGGCCGGCTTGCGGCGCTCATCATGCTCCGGCTGAAGGCCGTCAATCGAGACGACGATCGATAAACGGAACAGGCCGCGCCATTCGTCGAGAAGCGGCCGGACCGCGCTCGTGACCAGCTGCGCGTGGATGCCCCGTTTCGAGAGTTCGGGAAGAATCGTCTGCAGCTCGCGGTAACGGACGAGCGGTTCGCCGCCGACGATCGACACGTGGAGCGGACGATGACGGTCGACGACTTCGATGAAGCGATCGATCAGCTCCTGTCCCTTCAAATCGCGCAACTGCCGGAGGGTCACGCCGCCGCCGAGATGATCGTCGCCGTATGCGTAGCACCCTGGGCAGCGCAGCGGACATTCCCGGGTGATTTCGATTGAGAGCGCCGGCATGTAGCCGGTGAGGATACGGCCCCACGCCGCAAAAATCGCTTCCATAAGCCGACAACTATAGCATTAGGATCGCGCATGCAACGACGAACACTCCTGCAGTGGGCCGCCTCCTGTGCAACGGTCCTGCCGTTTCAGCGCCTTCGTCTGCTGGCGCAGCCGCGCGAGCTGACGCCCGCGGCCATCGCGACGCTCCAAGAAGTCGGTGCGACCGTGCTGCCGGCGTCGCTCGGTGCGGAGCGCGTGCGCGGAACCGTCGACATGTTCGTGCAGTGGACGCGCGGCTATCGCGAAGGCGTCGCGATGGCGCACGGCTACGGTCATCCGCGGCTGCAGAAGACTGGAGCGTCGCCGGTGCCGGCCTACATGATGCAGCTCGCCGCGCTCGAAGCCGAGGCGCGCGCGAAGGGCGGACGCTGGTCGTCGCTCGATCTCGACACGCGCCGCGCGCTGCTCGATGCGGCGCTCACGAAGGCCAACGTCCGCGCCCTGCCGCCGCGGCCGATGGGTCAGCACGTCGTCGCCGATCTGATGGCGTTCTATTTCCGCAGCAGCGAAGCGAACGACGTCTGCTACAGCGCGATGATCCAGCGCGAGGTCTGCAGACCGATCGCTGTGACCATTCAGCGTCCGAAGCCGCTCCGATGACTCACGAAACCGACATCTGCATCATCGGCGGCGGAATCACCTCCGCCATGCTCGCGCAGAAGCTCTCCGAGCTTCGCCCCGGCCTCCAGGTCACGGTCGTCGAAGCGGGCCGGTCGATCTTCGACACGCAGAATCGCGGCCGGTATCGCGAGCGCGCGAATGACTACGGCGAGCATCCCTGGCACGACGACTACATCGAGGATCAGCAGGCGGCCGGCATCATCTCGATGACGATGGCCGTCGGCGGCTTGGCGCTCCATTGGGGCGGCGCCTGCAACCGTTTCTCTGAGGAAGATCTGCGGCTGAAGTCAATCTACGGCCTCGCCGTCGACTGGCCGATCGAGTGGAACGATCTCGAACGCTACTACTGCGAGGCGGAGCGGCGGTTGAACGTCAGCGGCGCGCCGAGCGCGTACGCGGCCGACGCGCGATCGCAGCCGTACCCGCAGCCGCCGATTCCGCTGTCGTACAACCTGCAGATTCTGAAGGCGTGGGCCGAGAAGAGCGGCCTGAAGTTCGATGGCCTGCCGATGGCGCGCAACCTGACGCCGTTCGGCGGCCGCGGCGCCTGCTGTGTCTACGACACGTGCGGCGAAGTCTGCCCGTCGGGCGCGCGCTACTCGCCCGACTTCACGTTCCGGCAGTTGATGGAGCCGAAGAAGATCGTGCTCCACGATCGCACGCTCGTCCGGCGCCTCGTGCTGGACGATCGGCGGACGACGGTCGTGGCCGCCCAGGGGGTTCACCAGGACCGTCCGACCGATCCGGTCGAGTACCGCGCGAAGACGTTCGTCATCGCATCCGGCTACTGCTGGAGCTCGCATCTGCTCCTGCTGTCGTCGAACTCGCGCTTCCCCAACGGTTTCGCCAACAGCTCGGGGCTCGTCGGCCGCTACATGAACGGCCACAAGTTCATCAACGCGATCGCGAATATCGACGACCAGACGTTCCCCGGCCAGAACATGACGCACAGCTTGATCTCGCGCGAGTACTTCCGCTGTCCGACCGACAAGCCGTTCGTCCGCCACGACACCCGCGTCTGGGAGAGCTCGGCCGGGCGCGATCCGCGGCTGCGGGCGCCGGACGGGAAGCTGTTGCTCGGCGACGAGCTGATGGCCGACTGGCGATCGCGGACGAAAGGCAGCTCGGTGCGGCTGCGGGCGTACGTCGACGTGCACCCGTCAGCGGACAGCAGGCTGACGCTCGACGCGTCGAAGAAGAATCGCTACGGCGACCCGATGCCGAAGATCGAGCACGCCTTCGACGCGCTGACGGTCGCACGCGAAGCGGCGACGAGAGCGCACGTCCAGGGCGTGTTCGACACGATGGCCAAAGCGAGCAACGGCCGGATCGTCAATCGGAGCGAAGGCGACTATCTCGATCATCCCGGCGGCGGCTGCCGGATGGGCACCGATCGCGCCAGCAGCGTGTGCGACAGCTACGGCCGCACCCACGACCACGAGAACCTGTTCGTCGTGGGGGCGCCGACGACACCGACCGGCGGCTGCACGAACGGCACGCTGACCTTCGTCGCGCTGACGCTGCGATCGGCCGACGAAATCGCGCGAACGTTTCCGCGCGCCTAGACAGGCGGCCCCGGACGACTGCGCTCGGAGGGCGGGCCTTTTCGGCCCGCTATCGATCTATTTTGACGCCGTCATCATGATCTCGACGGCACCGTCGGCGTTCATCAGGCCGGCGCCGACCGTCGCGCGCGCCGGGAAGTCCTTCGACAGCGACTCGCGGTACCCCGCGTTCATGTCGTTGAACTTCGTCAGGTCCGGCAGATAGACCATGCCTTCGACGACGTGGCTCCATTCGAAGCCGGCGGCCTTCATCGTCCGGCCGATCCGCGCCATCACCTCCGCGGTCTGTGCCTTGACGTCGCCCTTATTGGTCGGCGTGTTGCCCAGAATGCCGGCGACGTACAGGCGATTGCCGATGCGGATCGCCGAGCTGAGATTCGGATTCTTCGTCCCGGCTGTTCCGTCGGCGTTCGGCGTCGTGAACGCGGTCTTGTTCGGGCCCTTCACCGCGATCATCGTCGCTTCGACGATGTAGTCGGGCGCTGTCAGCGAGGCTTTGACGGTCGCGCGCGCCGGCGGATCGGTGGGGAAGTAGGTCCGGTAAACGTTGTTCATGTCCTGGAACGCGGCGTTGTCCGCGATGTACATCCGCGCGCTGACGACGTCCGAGAAGCTCATGCCGGCGGCTTTGAGCACGACGGCCGCATTCTCCATCACCGCCTTGGTCTGCGCCGCCATATCGCCTTTGATTGGCGTGTTGTCCTTGCCGTTCCTCGAGATCAGGCCCGACAGATACACCGTATTGCCGCTCTTGACCGCGTAGCTGTACGGGTTCGGCGACGACGTCCACTCGCTCGGGTTGATGACCGTGCGCTGACCGCCGTCCGGGACGGCGACGGCGGAAATCTCGACCAGCCCTTCGTTGAGCAGCGGGACGACGACAGTCGTTCGTGCCGGCGGATCCTTCGCCCAGTAGGTGCGATAGACCTCGTTCATCGCCGCGACGTCGCTCTGATTCCTCAAATACACCGTCGTGCTGAGGGCGTTGGCGAGGCTCGACCCGGCGGTCTTGAGCGTCGCGCTGATGTTGTCGAGCACCTCTTTGGTCTGGGCTTTGACGTCGCCCTTGGTGCCAAGCGTGCCCGCCACGTAAATGAGGCCGTCGGCCTTGACGGCGGCGCTGAACGGCAGGCCGGCGTTGGCAGCCGGCCAGGTTTGCTTCGACGACGATTGGGCAAGTGTCATGGTCACGGCCGCGCTCGCCAGGGCGAGCGCAAGGAACAGGCGCATATGTCGCTCCTGAAAATGAGAAGGCGGCGCCATTCTATACGAGGCGCACCTTCGGCACGAGCGACCAGTCGAATTCGGCGAGCCGGTCCGGGCCGAGACGCTCCACCTCGCGCAGCGCCGCCGCCGCGTCGTCGATCAACGTCTGAACGTCGACGCGCTGACACCGCGGGGCGAACGGCGCGAGGTAGCGTGGACCGCGCGTGAGCAGGTAGACCGTTCCGTGGTGATTCAGGCGCTGCAACTGGTAGAAGGCGACGCCGACCTGGAGGATGCCCTGATAGAGATAGCGGACGTCGCGCCGCTCGGCGCGCCACAGGAGCTCGAGCGTCTCGTGCTGCTCGAAGAACTCGCCGCGGTTGAACTGCGCGATCCCCTCGAGCAGCGCCGGCGGCGGAGGCTCGTCGCAGGACATGCGACAATCTTAAGGCGATGATCGAGAAGCGGCGATCGACGATTCATGGATGGGGCGTCTACGCAACCACACCGATTCCGAAGAACACACGCATCATCGATTACGCGGGCGAGAAGATTTCGAATCAGGAAAGCCTGCGGCGCGAGCGGCGCTACATCAAGCGCGGCCACATCTGGTGCTTCAAGCTGACGAACCGCAGCGTCATCGACGCCGGCGTCGGCGGCAACGTGGCGCGCTTCATCAATCATTCCTGCCGTCCCAACTGCTACATCCACATCGTCGACGGTACAATCTGGATCCGGGCGGCACGGCCGATTCGAAAGGGCGAGGAGCTGACCTACAACTACAACACTGACGGTGAAGGCCTGATCAAGTGCCGGTGCCGGCCCGGCTGTCAGAAGCTGTTGTGACGCATCGACACCCGCCGGGCCGGCCGCGTGTGTTCTACCTTCACGGGTTTGCCTCGTCCGCACAGTCGACGAAAGCCGCGTATTTTGCCGAGCGGCTCCGCGACTGCGACATCGTCCTCGAGTGTCCCGATTTCAACGGGCCCGATTTCGCCACGTTGACGATGACGCGAATGCTCGACGAGCTCGGCGCCGCGCTGTCGCACGTCGACGAGAGCGTCGCGCTGATCGGGTCGAGTCTCGGCGGCACGCTCGCGATCCTGGCGGCCGTCCGGTTCGCTCCGAAGGTCGATCGCGTGATCCTGCTCGCGCCGGCGGTGATGTTCGCGAAGCCCGGACACCATCTGCTGCCGCCGGAACGGATCGACGAGTGGCAGAGCCGCGGCGCGCTGTCGTTCTTTCACTACGCGTATGGGGAAGAGCGGCTGCTGAACTACTCGTTCTACGAAGACAGCCTGCATCACGACGCCTTCAACGCGCCATTCACGCAGCCGACGCTCATCTTTCAGGGATTGCGCGACGCGTCGGTCGACTTTCGAACCGTCGAAGCCTTCGCGCGCCAACGGCCGAACGTGACGTTGTCGCTCGTCGACGACGATCATCAGCTGATCGCGAGCCTGCCGCGGATCTGGGAGAGCGTCGTCGATTTCATGGGGCTGGTCGAGTGACATACGAAGGTCGCCACGAGGGCGCGAAGACACGAAGAAGGATCGTGATCGTGGCGGCATGTTTCTTCGTCGTTGCGGGGCGGACACACGGGTCCGCCCCGACGAGCAGCGATTCGACGGCCCGGCTCGTCGTCGGGGCCGACCCGCGTGTCGGTCCCGGACAGACAAATGTGCCCGCGGCAAATCAGCTTCGAATCGGCATCGCGAAGCCTGGTGGCGGCTACACGATCGTCACGCTGCCGCTCGAAACCTACATCGCGCGCGTTCTCGCGGGGGAAGCGATGCGTGACAGCGAGCCCGCCGCGCTCGAAGCGCTGGCGATTACGGCGCGGACGTTCGCGCTCGCGAATCGCGGCCGCCATCGCGCCGACGGGTTCGATCTGTGCGATCAGACGCATTGCCAGGTGGTGCGGACCGCGACCGCGGCGACCGAGCGCGCGGCGCAGGCGACCGCGGGCCGCGTCCTGTTGCGCGGCGAGACGATCGCGAGCGTGTACTACACGGCGTCGTGCGGCGGCCGGACGGAGATTCCGTCGGCGGTCTGGCCCGGTCATGAGGATCCGCCGTACCTCCCGTCGCGCGACGATGACGCGTGCGGCGGCGCGCCCTCCTGGGTCGCGCAGCTGCAGGAGGACGATCTGCTGCGGGCGCTTCGGGCCGCGGGATTTCGCGGCGACCGCCTGCGCGAGATACGGATTCTGGCGCGGAACGGTTCGGGACGTGTCGCGCGGCTGCGCGTCGAGGGTCTGAAGCCGGATCAGATCTCGGGACAGGATCTGCGCGTCGCCGTCGGCCGCACCCTGGGCTGGCAGCACATCAAGAGCACCGTGTTCGACCTGCGCAAGCAGGGCGATATGTATCGCTTCAGCGGTCACGGGTCCGGCCATGGCGTCGGCATGTGCGTCATCGGATCCGCTCGCCTCGCGGCGGACGGCCGAGACGCCGCCTACATCTTGGGCCGCTATTTCCCCGGCCTCAACATCTCGGGCCTCGCTGAAGCGAGGCTGACGTCACCAGCGCAGCCTCTCTCCAGTCCTCACCCAAGTGTCACTTCAGTGCCGACTGAAGTGAGGCTGAATGTGTGGGTGGCGCTGCCGGATGATGATGCGGGGCAGCAGGCGACGATTGCGGCGCAGACGCTCAAAGCGCGCGATGAGCTGGCGCGCACGCTCGGCGTCGCCCCGCCGCCGCACGTGACGCTGCGCTTCCACCCCACCACCGACGACTACGAACGCGCCACGGGCCAGGCGTGGTTCACCGCCGCCGCCGTCGTGAACGACGAGCTGCACCTGCTGCCGCTCGCGGTCCTGCGCGAACGCGGAATCCTCGACCGCACGATCCGTCACGAGTTGGTCCACGTGATGACCGATGCGATCCTCGGACGCCGGCCGCTGTGGGTGCGCGAAGGCGCGGCGATCTACTTCGCCGGCGAGCAACCGATTCCCGGGGAGACCGTCCAGCGACCCGCCTTCAAACCCGATCCGCGCACGTCGTGTCCCGACGACAGCGAGCTGCGGCAGCCGGTCTCCGTCGGCGCGCTCACCAACGCCTACGCGCGGGCGCGCGCCTGCTTCGCGAAGCAGATCCAGGGCGGCAAGAACTGGAAAGATGTGAGATGAGACGTCACTTCGGATCGGGCACGGTCGGCACCGTATAAACCTTCTTCAACGCCGCCTGGTACTCTCCGAACAGCGCCTTGATCCCGTCGAACTCCTTCTTCACCGCCGCACGATAGTCGGCGTGGGTCGCGAAGTCGAAGAGCACCGCGGCCATCGCCTGCGCATCGATCGTGAACCCCTTGTGGCCGATCTCCTTCAGGTTGTCGGCGTCCATCTCGTAGGTATGGTTCGGTGCGGTCGATGACTGCGCGCTGAAGCCGATCCCCGGGATATCGCGCGACACGCTGCCTGTCTCTTCGTATCCCTGCGGCTTGCCCGGCTCGGCCTGCACGTTGGTCGCGCCGAACCGTTTCATGTACGCGAAGCCGACCTCGGCGAGCGTCGCCACGCCGATGCCGTCGAGATCCTTCCCGTAGTGATCGATCTTCACCTTGGTGCCGGTCGAGAGCGCCGCGGCTTTCGCGGCGTTGTCGACGAACTCGACGACCTGCTGCAGGTACACCTCGTCGGGATAGCGGATGTAAAAGTCGGCGACCGTCCGATCGGGCACGACGTTCGGCGCGGTGCCGCCCTCGAGAATCACGCCCTGAATCCGCGCTTCGGGACGAATGCTCGATCGCACGCTGTCGATGTTCGTGAAGAAGTGAATCATCGCGGTCAGCGCGTTGCGGCCGTTCCACGACGTCATCTGATGCGCGGGCGCGCCGCTGAAGGTGTACTTCGCCCCGACGATGTTCAGGCAGCACGTCCCGAATCCCGGCGCCGGCCTCGTGGTCGTCATCGACGAGTGGCTGCGCACGAGGATGTCCATGCCGTCGAACGCGTGCGCGAGATGCATGTCGGTTTTCGCATTGGGCGGCATCATCTCTTCGCCAGGCGCGCCGAAGACGGTCACGCTGCCCGGCGTGTTCGTGCGGGTGAGATACTCGGCGATGGCGACGGCCGCGGCGATCCCGACCGGTCCCTGCGCGCTGTGCTGATCGCCGTGAAACGCGCCCTTGGTTCCACGCAGCGCGTCATATTCGACGATGACGCCGAGGTTCGGCGCGCCGTTGTTCCGGCGGTACTTCGCGACGAACGCGGTCGCCAGCCCCGCCGTGCCGGTCTCGATGCTGAAGTCGTGCTGCCGCAGATAGTCGGTCAGCTTGCTGACGGATCGCTTCTCGACGAATCCAATCTCGGGATGCGTGGCGATGTCATCGGCCAGCGCCAGGAGCTCTTTGTCCATCAGCTCCCTGGCGCGCGCGACGACGGCGTCGCGCGCCTCGTTCGCGCCCGTGAGCCGCGCGACCAGCGCCGGGACGTCGAGCGAGCGTTCGAGCGCCGCCATCTTCTCGAGGACGTCGCGGGCGGCCTCGCGTTCGGTCGGTGTTTCTTGTGCAGCGAGTGGAACTGAAACGAGCAGGATGAGGACGAGCGTCAGGCAGTATCGCATCCGCCAATCATAAATCCCCAATCAATCCTCAATCCCCAATCCTCAATCCGCAATCAATCCGCAATCCGCAATCCTCAATCCGCAATGCGATCTCCCCATTTCACCTCGCTGCGATGGCCGAGCAGCAGCTTGCGAATCTGCAGATACCGTTCGCCGCCGACGCGCTTGCTGATCTTCTTCGCGTTCCACACGACGGCTTGCCGCGCGCACGGGAGCCACTCGCCGGCGGCGAGCGCCGCGGCCGTCTGCGCCGTGGTCCATCGCTGAATCGTCATGCGGCCGAGAAGCATGAGGCCGAACGCGCCACGACGTTCGAGCGTCGGCTCCGAGGTGAAGAGCCGCGTGAATCCGGCTCGCGCGGCGGCTTCGGCGACCTGCGGCGCGAAGTCGCCGCCCGGAACCGAGGCGACGGTCACATCCTCGCCCAGGATGTCGGACAAGATCGATCGACTCCGCGTCCACTCATCGAGCAGTTGCGCCCACGCGCAGTGCCCCATGCGCAGCGGGTGCGAACACGAATGGCTCCCGACCACATGACCGCGTCCGCCCAGCTCGCGAAGGTTTTGCGCGGTGACGAAGCCTCGCGTCCCGATGTAGTTCGCGGTGATGAAGAAATGGCCGACGAACCGGTGCCGCTCGAGCGCGTCGGCTGCCGTCATCGCGCTCGCGCCGCCATCGTCGAATGTGAGCACTGGGGCGGGAGGGACGGGATTGGCGCGAAGGCGTTTTTCGATCGCCTCGAGATGCTCTTCGAATTGTTCAGGCGTGACCTTGTAGAGCGCCGCGTCGCGGCCGGGGAACCCGCTGGTGTCCTCGGCACCGACGGCGACGACGTCGTGGTACATCAACGCGGAGGTCATCGCGCGACTTCCGACTTCAGGCGTCCGACTTCAGACTTCCTCGAGCGCATCCGCAAATAGGCGGTCATCCATGGCTGACCCCAGGTCGCCGAGTGACGACCTGCTGTTTCGATTCGCTCAGCCGTGCCCGCTTCGATCTCGAGCAGTTTGTCGCGAATCGCGTCGAGATGCTCGAGGACCACGCGATGCTGCGTGATGACGTGCGACTCGGACGCATCCGCGTCGACGCGGAAATATCCGTAGACCGGGCCGGTGTCGACGCCCTTGTCGATCCGAAGCAGCGTCATGCCGACGTTCTGATGATCGCCCGTCGCCCGCGCCCAGAAGCAGCCGTGTGCGTTGCGGTACTCCGGGCAGATGCCCGGATGCATGACGAACGTGCCGAGGCGCGGGATCGTAAAGATGTGTTCCTTGAGGAGTGTCTTACAACGCGCGAGCACGAGATCAGGCTGATGCCCGCGGATGAACGCCTCAGCCTCAGGCGAGTTGGGAGACGAGACGACCACATGGGGCGTCTCGGGCCACTCGGGAAACCAGGCGCGCAACCGATCGAGCTCGCGCTGCTCCCACACGCGATCGCCGGCCGCGTGCGCGAGCGAGTAATACAAGCGGAACGCCAACACGTCGAGGAAGCGCCAGAGGCCGACGCGTGACATCTCGCGTCTGATCCGTTTCTTCACCCGCCCGCCCGGCTCACGAATGACGACGGTTCCTGTGAACGTCGAGAACGACGCGAGCCACCGCGCCAGCCCCTCGCGGTCGAGCGGCGCGTCGTCGTGGCAAATGAGGAGAGTCTTCATCTACCAGCAGATCCCGCGATAGTCAGCCTGAAGCAGTGACCCCACGATCGGCAGGCGCACGAGGTCGATGACGATCTGGTTCGGCCGGGCTTTCGTCAGCGCGTCGGCGAACTCAGGCGACCGATTGCCGACGACAATGACCTCGGACTTCTCGATGACGTCGTCGATGCTGTTGCAGAGAAGCGACGACAGGTGTGGAATCTGCTTCTCGATGTAGTCCTTGTTGGCGCCGACGAGTTTCGCGAGCGACACATTCTTGTCGTAAATGCACAGCTCGCACCCCTTGCCGAGCAGCTGCTCGGCGAGGATGACGATCGGACTCTCGCGCAGGTCGTCGGTGCCCGCCTTGAAGCTGAACCCGAGGAGACCGATCTTCTTCTTGCCCGTCTCCATGATCTGATCGAACGCCTGTTGAATCTGCAGTGCGTTGCTGTGCAGGATGTGCGAGATCACCGGCAGTTCGACGTCCACTTCCTTCGCGCGATACTGGAGCGCGCGCACGTCCTTCGGCAGACATGACCCGCCGAAGGCGAACCCCGGCTTCAGGTAGTAGGACGACAGGTTCAGCTTCTCGTCGCGGCAGAAGATGTCCATCACCTCGTGGCTGTCGACGCTCAACTTCTTGCAGAGGTTGCCGATCTCGTTCGCGAAGACGACTTTCAGCGCGTGCCAGGCGTTGCTCGTGTACTTCATCATCTCGGCGACGCGGATGCTCGTGCTGACGAGCGGCGCGTCGATCGCCTGATACAGCGCAATCGTCCCGCTCGCGTCGGCGGCGTGATTGTGGCCGACGAGCGTCAGCGGCGGCTTGCGAAAATCCTTGAGCGCCGTGCCCTCGCGGAGGAACTCGGGATTCACCGATACGCCGAAATCCTCGCCGTACTTCTTGCCGGATTCCCGCTCCAGCGCCGGAATCACACGCTCGTGCGTCGTGCCCGGCAGCACGGTGCTGCGGATGACGACGACGTGGTAGGTCGATTTGTTTTTCAGCGCCGCCCCGATCTGCTCCGAGACGCGCTCGAGATACGTGAGGTCCAGGCTTCCGTTCCTGCGGCTCGGCGTGCCGACGCACAGCAGCGACACGTCCGAGTCGGCGACCGCCTCCGCCGTGTTGGTGGTCGCACGCAAGCGGCCTTCCGACTGAGTGCGCCGCAACAGGTCGTCGAGACCCGGCTCGACGATCGGGCTGCGGCCGCTGTTGACGGTCGCGACCTTGTCGGCGTTCACGTCGACGCCGATCACTTCGTGTCCATCGGCCGCAAACGACGCCGCCGAAACGCTGCCGACATATCCGAGACCAAACACCGAGACTTTCATAAAGACCTGCCTATTGCGGATTGCGGATTGCGGATTGCGGATTTATTGGGGATTGGGGATTGAGAGAAGATTGCGGATTGATTTGGGGATTGATTTGGGGATTGAATCGTCAATAAATCCGCAATCCGCAATCCGCAATCCGCAATGGTAAGGAGCGCGCTTTCCAGCGCTCCGGCAACCGCGGTCCAGTCGTACTTCTCGACGACGAGCTTTCGAGCAGCGGCTTCGAGTTGACGCCGGCGATCGGCGTCGCGCAGCAGCTCCAGGACCGCGCGCGCGAACGTCTGCGGCTCGTCGGCCAGGATCACGTGCTTACCGTTCACGACGGGCAGACCCTCGGCGCCGACGCTCGTCGAGACGACCGCCTTGCCCATGGCCATCGCTTCGAAAATCTTCAGTCGTGTGCCGCCGCCGATGCGCAGCGGGACGATGTACACCGCCGCATCGCGCATATAGGGCCGCACGTCATCGACGCGGCCGGTGACACGAACGCCCGGCTGCGCGGCGAGCTGTTTGACGGCCGGCGTCGGCGCCCGGCCGACGATCGAGAGCGTGGCCTCGGGTTGTTCCGCGCGAATCAGCGGCAGGACCTCGCGGCAGAAGAAGAGCATCGCGTCTTCGTTCGGCAGCCAGTCCATGGAGCCCGTGAAGATCAGGGCCGGTGTGGGGGATTCGGGATTTGGGATTTGGGATTTGATCGTCCGGGATTCGGGAGTTGGG
>DAIUKO010000061.1:21364-28206 GCA_036848175.1 Vicinamibacterales bacterium
GATTCGACGTTTGGGACTTGGGACTCGGGAGTCGACGGAGCGAAGTACTCGGTGTCAACGCCCGTGGGTACGACGTGAACCGGGCGCTGGATGGCGCCAGGGTAGATTCGATCGAAGGTGTCGCGATCGGCGTCGGAGACGGCAAGGACGCCGTCGAAGCGACGGAGCGCGGCGCCTTCGTAGCGGAGCATCCGGCGATACTGCATGCCGTAGAGCAGCCTGGCGATTGGACTTCCCTTGGTCTCGGCATGACGTCGCCAGATCTCCGACTCGACGTTGTGCGTGAAGATGACGGCCGGGCACGGCAGGCGCTTCGGCAGGTTCACCGCAGGAAACAGGAAGTCGCACACGATCAGATCGAAATCGATTTCGGCGACGAGCGCGTCGAAGCGCTGGCGAAACTCGGTCGACCGGTATTTGCCGACGGCGTACGGCAGCGGGTCGACCACGTGCCTCGCCGCGTCGGCGTAAAAGCGCCAGGTGCCTTTCGCCGGCTCCGATCGCGGGACCGTTTCGACGCGAGCCGCGACTTCGCGCATGCCGACGACATCAGCCGGCGGCTGGCCCGGCTCGGCGAACGCGAGATACGTGATCTCGTGATGCTTCGCGAGGTGGCGCATCAGATGCCACGTGCGGAGCTTGCCGCCCTTGTCAAGCGGCAGCAACAGATCGGTCTTCAACCACAGGATGCGCATGGGGGAGCGTTTGAATGCCTTCGTTGTCGATGAAGGTCCGGTACCAGAGCTCGAGGTTCAGCAGGCTCCAGATCCGGTCGCCGCCTTCGGTACGGCCGTCGGCGTGATCGCGCAGCAGGCGATCGACGGCAGCCGGGTCGATGATGCCGCGCTGGCGCGACCTCGAATCGAGCAGCACGTCGCGCGCGACGGCATTCCACGGTCCGCGCGTCCATGCGGCAAACGGCACCGGGAAGCCCATCTTCGGGCGATTGAGAATCGAATCCGGGAGCAGTCCTTTCATCGACTCGCGCAGCACGCGCTTGGTCGTGAAGCCGCGCAGCTTCCACTCGTCGGGGAGCTGCGACGCGAACTCCACCAGCTTGTGATCGAGGAACGGCACGCGGCTCTCGATCGACGTCGCCATGCTCATCTGGTCCTGCTTCATCAGCAGCTCGACGAGGTAGGTCTTGATGTCGGCGTAGAGCAGACGATCGAGCAGCGTGCTGTGTCCGCCCGGCTTCTCGAAGTACGCCCGCGACCAACCGTAGGCGTGCGCGCGCGTCGCGGCGGCGCGCAGGCCGGGCGCGAGGAGCGCGCGCTGATCGGCGAGCCGAATCGATGCGAAGTTGTCGAAGAACATCGCCTCGGGTGACCGGTCCATCGCGAGGAACGTGCGCCTGGCGATGCGTCCGAGCTTGCCGGGCAGGTTCGGAACGACGCCGTTCGCCACCGAGTTGCGAAGCGCCTGCGGAACGAATCGCTCGTACACCGTGCCCGCCCGCCAGTTCAACGAGAGGCGCAGATATTTCCCGTAGCCGGCCAGCAGCTCGTCGCTGCCTTCGCCGGTGAGAACGACGGTGACGTGCTGACGCGCGAGAGCCGAGACGAAATAGAGCGGCACGCTCGACGTGTGCGCGATCGGCTCGTCCTCGTGCCAGACCAGTTTCGGCAAGGCACCGAAGAAGTCTCTGTCGTCGATGACGATCTCGTGCGAGTCGGCGCCGACTTCGCGCGCGACCTCACGGGCATACTCGAGCTCGTTGAACGCGCGCTCCTTGAACGCGACCGAGAAGGTCTGCAGCGGCCGGTCAATCATGCGCGCCATGATCGCGGCGATGGCGGAGCTGTCGATGCCGCCCGAGAGGAACATGCCCAATGGCACGTCGCTCATGAGGCGCAGACGGACCGACTCTTCGAGCAGCTCGCGGAATTGCGCGACCACGTCACGGCCGGCCTGAAGGCCTGCGCGACCGAGAGCTGCGGAATCGGCGCTGCCGTCGTGATTCCGGTCGCGCAGCCCTTCAGGGCTGCCGAGTGGCACATCCCAGTACTGCTCGACGTCAACGTTCCCGTTCTCGAAGACGAGGCGATGCCCGGGCAGCAGCTTGTTGATCCCGCGGAACATCGTGTCGGTACCTGAGGTGTAGCGCGTGCTGAGGACTTCGGGCAGCACCTCCTGATGCGCCTGCGGCGCAATCAGATCGCTGGCGAGAATCGCCTTGATTTCCGATGCGAAGAGCAGCGTGTCGCGATGGCGCGCCCAATAGAGCGGCTTGATGCCGAGGCGATCGCGGACGAGCAGCAGCCGCCGCTTCGGCGCGTCCCAAATCGCGAACGCGAACATGCCGCGGAAGCGATGCACGCACTCGTCGCCCCACTGCTCGTAGGCGTGGACGATCGTTTCGGTATCGCTCTTCGTGCGATAGACGTGGCCGTGCCCCTCGAGCTCTTTGCGGATGTCGGCGTGGTTGTAGATCTCGCCGTTGAAGATGATCCAGACGCTGCCGTCCTCGTTGCACGTCGGCTGCTGCCCGGTGCTGAGGTCGACGATGCTCAGCCGCCGGTGCGCGAGCGCGGCGAAGCCGTCGACGTGAAGGCCTGCTTCGTCAGGGCCGCGGTGCGTGATGATGTCGCGCATCCGAATCGCGCGCGAGGTCGCGTCGTCGTCGAGGCCGTCGACCGATACGAATCCGGCAATCCCACACATGATCAGGCCGCCTCGCTTCGCGCGGCCGGGGTCTCGTCGACGAACCGACGGAACCAGAGCTCCAGCATCACCAGGCTCCACAGACGATGGCGATGGTCGTCGGTGCCGTGCCGATGTTCGTGCCACAGGCGCGCGACCTCGCGATCGTCGAAGATCCCGCGGCCGCGCAGCCGTCCGTCGAGGAGCAGGTCGTTCACCATCGGCGCCAGCGGGCCGCGCAGCCATTCGCCGGTCGGCGCTTCGAATCCGTGCTTCGGCCGGTTCACGATCGATTTCGGGATGCGTCGTTCGAGCAGCCGCCGGAGCAGATACTTGCTGCGGCCGTTCTTCAGCTTGAGCGAGGCCGGAACCGTCGCCGCGAACTCGAGCAGCTTGTGATCGAGGAGCGGCTCGCGCGATTCGAGCGACACCGCCATGCTCATCTTGTCGACCTTGGTCATGATGTCGTCGACGAGGTAGGTCTTGACGTCGACGTACAACGCGCGATCGACCGGATCCGGCGAGGTGCACGACGCATAGGCGAGGCGGAAGCCGGCGAACGGATCGGCGTCGCGCACTTCGGCGGCGAAGTCCGACGCGTAGAGCGCCTCGCGGGCGTCCGCCTCGAACAGGCCGTACGCGTGTTTTCGCGCGCACGCCTCGGCGGGCGAGAGCGCCAGATGCTGCAGCGATCGCGCCCCCTTGACGCCGAGCGGCATGTTCCGCGCCAGCCTGCCGGCGAGCCGCGCGCCGGGACCGAGCCACTGGCGCGCCGACGCTTCCCAGCACTCGACGCGATGCCGCGCGTAGCCGGCCCACAGCTCGTCGCCGCCGTCGCCCGACAGCGCCACTGTCACCTGTTCACGCGCCGCCTGCGAGACGTAGTACGTCGGCACGGCGGAGTGGTCGGCAAACGGTTCATCCAGATGCCACGCCAGCTTCGGCAGCAGGTCGACGATGTCCGTGTTGCCCGGATCGACGACCTTCTCGTGCTGTTCGACGCCGAGATGGCGCGCGACCACGCGCGCGTATTCGAGCTCGTTGAACGCCTGCTCGTCGAAGCCGACCGAGGTCGTGACCACGCGGCCGGGGCTGGTGTCGACCATCGCCGCGACGACGACGCTCGAGTCGATGCCGCCGGAGAGAAACGCGCCGAGCGGCACGTCGCTCATCAGCCGCAGCCGCACCGACTCGGTGACGAGCGCGTCGAGTCGATCGAGATACTCCTGTTCGCGCGCAGCGTCGCCGTCGCCGGTGAACGTCAGATCCCAGTAGCGCCGGATCGAGACACGCCCGTTTTCCGCGACCAGCAGATGCGCAGGCGGAAGCTTCCAGATGCTGCGATAGATCGTTTGCGGGCACGGCACGTACTGGAGCGCGAGATAGGCGTCGAGCGCTTCGGGGCTCCAGTCGCGCGGCACCACCGGATCCTCGAGGAGGGATTTGATCTCCGACCCGAAGGTCACGCCCGCGGGCGTGACCGCGTAATGCAGCGGCTTCACGCCCAGGCGGTCGCGCACCAGCACGAGCCGCCGCCGCGGTTCATCCCACAGCGCGTAGGCGAACATCCCGCGGAAGCGTTCGACCGAACCCTCGCCCCACTGCTCGTAGGCGTGCACGATGACTTCGGTATCAGTGTTGGTGCGAAAGCGATGGCCGTGCGCGACGAGCTCGGCGCGCACCTCGGCGAAGTTGTAGATCTCGCCGTTGAACACGACCCAGATGGTGCGGTCTTCGTTGGCGAGCGGCTGATCGCCGGTCGACAGGTCGATGATGCTGAGACGGCGATGGCCGAGTCCGATGCCGGGGGCGATGTAGAAGCCGTCGGCGTCGGGGCCGCGATGCGCGGCGACCGTCGTCATCGCGGTCAGACACGCGCTGTCGATTGGCTGATTCGGATTGAAATGAAACTTGCCCGCGATTCCGCACATGTTATGACGCCGCCCATTGAGGTTCGTGCGCGGCGACGATGCCGCGACGGGTGAGTTCTTCGAGGTAAAGCCGTTCGAAGGCCGAGACCATTCGGTCGAATGAGAAGCGTGCGCGCGCCTCGTCGCGCGCCGCAGCGCCCAGCCGTGACGCCAGCACCGGATCCGCCATCAGGCGGCACACGCGATCCGCAAGCGGCTGCGGCTCGCCGGGAGGAACGAGCAATCCGGTGCGCTCGTTCTCGACGACCTCGAGAATGCCGCCGACGCCCGACGCGACGATGGGCAGCCCCGCCGCCATCGCCTCGAGCAGCGCGTTGGGAAAGGCTTCCGATCGGGACGGCAGCACGAAGACGTCCGCGTCCGCCAGTCGCGCCGGCACGTCGTCTCGCTGTCCAAGAAAGGTGATGGCATGCAGCATGCCGCGCGCGTCCGCGCGCGCGATCAGCGGCTCGAGCTGAGGTCCGCCGCCGACGCATTCGATGTGCGCGTCGGGGAAGCGCCGCAGGATTTCAACCGCCGCGTCCATCAACACGTCGTGCCCCTTCTCCGGCCGCAGGTTGGCGACGACGACGATCTTGCGGAGACGCGCGCGCGGCCGGCGCGGACGAACGGCGTTGAAATCGAGGCCGTTCGGAATGATGGTGATCTTGCGCGCCGGCACATGCTCCGTGCGCAGACGTTCGGCCGCCGCACGCGAGTTCGCGACCACCTTGTGCGCGACCGTATACGCCGCGCGCTGCAGCGCGATCTGCGACGGCGACTTGTCGGGGTTGATCTCGCGCCGATTACCGATGCGCACCGGCACGCCCGCGAGCGCGGCGCCGGGCAATCCGAAGCTGTTCGAGTAGAGCTCGGTGGTGTGCGCGACGGCGATCTTCTGCGCGCGGCACCAGCGCGCGAATGCCCAGACGTGCTGCAGCGTCCCGAGCGACTGAAAACTCGTCACCGGGAATACCGCGACCGACGCTGCGACTTCCTTTACGCGGCCGAACCAGGCGCCGCGTGTGTGGAAGCAGGCGACGTGGACCGCCCAGCGCGCGGGATCGAGGCGACGTACCAGCTCGATCATCTGGCGCTCGGTACCGCCAGGGTCGAAGCTGGTCATCACAGACACGATCGGAATCGCGCGGCTCATCGGCACTGCAATCTGAGCAAGGCAGGTGCCAGCAGAGTTCAGATAAAGCCGCCATTTTTGCCGTCAGCGCGACTGTAAAACCGGCGCGGAGAGTAGTCGAGGTGCGGAGAGTGGAAATGAATTATCGACGTACTGATGGTGCCACTTCTCGAACACGACGAGCTGCCACAACCGCAGCGAATGGTCGCGCTTGCCCGACAGGTGTTCGTCGACGAGTTGGCGGACGAACAGCGGCTGGAAGTAGCCGCGCTGCAGGCTCGCCGGCGAGAGCAATGTGTCGGCGAACAACTCTCGAAGATTGCCTCGGAACCAGGTGCCGAGCGGCACGCCGAATCCCTGCTTGCGGCGATCGAGAATCTCCGCCGGCAGCAGCGTGGCCGCCACTTCCTTCAGGACGTGCTTGCGCCGGCCGCCTTTGATCTTCATCGACGCAGGCAACGACGAAGCGAACTCGATCACCTCGTTGTCGAGCAGCGGGACGCGCGACTCGATCGAATGCGCCATGCTCATGCGATCGACCTTGGTCAACACGTCCTCTGGCAGATATGTTTCCGCGTCGAAGCGCATCATCTGGCTTGGCCACGGAAGCTGGGCGTAGCGCTCGAAATGCGAGGCGAGGCGGCTCTCGGGGTCCGTGGCGCTCAATTGCCGCAGCACGTCGCGGCTCAGGAGCGACGGTTTCTCGTCGGTGCTGAAGAAACGGATCGAGTCGAGGTAGCGCCCCTGGTCGTCTCGTCCGACGTGCCGCAGGAAATTCTTGCCGCGCACGCCGTGTGGCAGGCGGGCCGCGGCAATCGCCGCGACGTTCCGCAACGCCCGCGGACTGTATCTGTCGAACGCGACAACGCGCGGGTGAGGGACATAGCGATCGTAGCCGCCGAACAACTCGTCGCCGCCGTCGCCCGACAGGACGACGGTGACGTGCTTGCGCGCCATCTCGGACACGTACCACGTCGGGATGGCCGACGAATCGGCGAAGGGCTCGTCGAAGTGTGAGATCAGCGCATCGAGGATGCCGACGCCGTCCGGCTTCACCACGAACTCGTGATGATCGGTGCCGAAGTGACGCGCCACGCGACGCGCGTGTTCGAGCTCGTCGAACGCCGGCTCGTCGAAGCCGATCGAGAACGTCT
>DAIUKO010000062.1:0-28097 GCA_036848175.1 Vicinamibacterales bacterium
GCTCGCGGACGACGTGCGCGAGGTTGTCGAGAATCTCGGCGAGGTTGCCGCCGGTATCGCGCTGGATGAGCACCGCCGTGACGAAGAAACGGACGTCGAGAATCGACACGCGCTCGGACAGCTCGTTCAGCGCGTCGCGCAGCGGCAGGCCGTAGTTCTGCTGATCGAACGCCTTCTTGAACTCGGGTCCGACCGGATCGGCCAGTTCGTCGGCGACCATGCCCATCGCCGTTTGAAAGGCGTGGCCGGCGCGGATCGCGCGCGACAGCAGGTCGAGCGCTTCGGGAAACTGCTCTTCGAACCGCTTCAATCGGACCGAGCGCTTGTGGACCAGCCAGAGAATCGGCATGACGGCGCCGCACACGGCCGCCAGCACTCCGGCCCAGACCTTGCCCGTGAACATCAGGGCCACCAACGCTCCAGTGGCCGCCGCGGTCAGGCTGATCGTGATGATTGCGCTCGGCGTGGTCTGCACACCGGCTTTCTCGATGAGGCGGGCGAGCCACGAACCGGCGCCCGTGCGCGACACGAACTTGTCGATGATCGGCAGCGGTCCACGGTCGCGCTGCTTGACGACCGTGTCACCCTCGGCGGCCGGGTCGTCGACCGGCGACACGTCGCGCAGCCGCTGCTCGAGGCGGCGGCTGGCGAGCATGCCGGGCAGATAGGTCACGCCCAGATAGCCGAAGAAGATGGTACCCGCGACGGCGATGAACCCGAAGAACGCCAGCATCATCACCGCACCTCCGTCACGCCCTCGAACATGTCGGCCGGCAGGTGGATGCCCGACGCCTTCAATCGTTCGCAGCACTTCGGCCGCACGCCGGTGGCGCGGAAGCGTCCGATGACCTTGCCGTCCTGCGTGATGCCCATTTTTTCGAACGTATAGATCTCCTGCATGGTGATGATGTCGCCTTCCATGCCGGTGATCTCGGAGACGCTCGTCACCTTGCGCGACCCGTCGGTCAGGCGCGTCTGCTGGACCACCAGGTTGATGGCCGCGGCAATCTGCTGGCGCATCGCGCGCTCCGGCAGGTTGGTCGCCCCCATCGCGATCATCGTTTCGATACGGCTCAGCGCATCGCGCGGCGTGTTGGCGTGAACCGTCGTCAGCGATCCGTCGTGGCCGGTGTTCATCGCCTGCAGCATGTCGAGCGCTTCTTCACCGCGGACCTCGCCGACGACGATGCGATCGGGACGCATACGCAACGCGTTGATGAGCAGCTGCCGCTGACGGATGGCGCCCTTGCCTTCGACGTTCGGCGGCCTGGTCTCGAGCCGCGCGACGTGATCCTGATGGAGCTGCAACTCGGCCGCGTCTTCGATGGTGACGATGCGTTCGCGCTCGCCGATGAATCCGGAGAGCACGTTGAGCAGCGTCGTCTTGCCGGCGCCGGTGCCGCCGCTGATCAGACAGTTCAACTTCGCCCTGACGCAGTGCGAGAGGAACTCGAGCATCGGCCGCGTCATCGCGCGCAGGCTGACGAGATCGTCCGCCTTCAACCGCTCGGCGGGGAAGCGGCGGATCGACATCAGCGGACCGTCGACGGCGAGCGGCGGGATGATCGCGTTGACGCGCGATCCGTCCGCCAGGCGCGCGTCGACCATCGGCGAGCTGTCGTCGACGCGCCGGCCGACGCCGCTGACGATGCGGTCGATGACGCGCATCAGATGTTTGTCGTCCTGAAAGTTCGTGGCGACGTGCTCGAGAACGCCGCCGCGCTCCACGTAGACGTGCTTATAGGTGTTGACGAGGATGTCGCTCACCGTCGGGTCGCGGAGCAGAGGCTCCAGCGGTCCGAGGCCGAACACGTCGTCGAGGATCTCGCCGAACAGCACTTCACGCTCGGAGAGGCTGAGCGGCGCGTTCTCTTCCGACAGCAGCTGTTGGAGCAGCGTTCGGATCTCGCTTTCCGCGCGCGACCGGTCGGCCTGCGCGAGCGCCTCGAGATTCAGCCGGTTGAGCAGCTTGCGGTGGATGTTCGCACGCAGCTCGAGATACTGATGCCGCGGCTGGATGTCGGGACGGCCGCCGGGTCCTCGGGATCCGGCGGAAGGCGCGATCGTGCTGCCAGGTGAGCTCATGTCTGTTTACCAGAGGGATGCAAAGCGTTCGAGTCCAAGGCGATTGCGTTTCGCCGCGTCGACCGGCTGTTCGGCGTTCGGTTCCAGAATCCGGCGCGTGAAGCGATCGAACTGGCCGGCGATATCCGACGTGCCGGCGAGCGCGAGCGGCACGCCCGAGTTGAGCGCGGTCGACACCGTCTTGTAGTCGCTCGGAAACGTGTGATGAATCGGATGGCCGAGCGCGCCCTCGATCTGCTTGGGCGGAATCGGATACGGCTCCGCGGCGCGATTCAGCAGCACGCGCACGCGTTCGCCGGCCGCCCCGAGCTGGCGCACGCGATCCAGCAGCCGCTGCGCGTTGCGGACCGACGGCACATCCGGGTTCGCGACGAGAAACATCTGGTCGGCGGTGTAGAGCGCCGCGACCGTGCACGAATTGATCTGGCTGCCGGCGTCGACGAGGATGTACTCGTATTGCCGTGCGAGCAGCCGGAGCAGCTCTTCGAGCGCGCCGGCATCGGCCGCCCCCGGCCGATCGAAGTGATCCGACCCGGCGAGAATCTCCAGCCCCGACTTGTGCTTCACCACGAGCTCGCGGAGGAACTCGCGGTCGAGGCGATGCAGGTTGTCGATCGCGTCGAGCATGCTGAACCGCGGCCGGACGCCGAGGAAGAGCGACACTTCACCGAGTCCCGCCTTCAAATCGAGGATCACGGTCGACTTCTTGCTCAAGCGCGCGAGCTCGACGCCGCAGTTCACCGCAATCGTCGTCGTGCCGGCGCCGCCCTTGGCGCCGAAGAACACGAGCGTCGTGGCCGGCGGGCGAGCGCCCTGCGTGGTCTCGCGCCGCGCCGCGGTGCGGCGAATCGCGCCGTGAAACGTTTCCTCCGCAGGCGGCCAGGTGAAGAACTCGTTCGCCCCGGCGCGCATCGACGACAGAATGACTTCCGGATCCGCGAGCAGCGCGACGGCGAAGATTCCGGCGCCGGCGTGAGCGGCGCGCTGCCGCTCGATGTTCGCCATCGCCGACGAGGAATCGCCGCGGGCGTCGACAATGACGACATCGGGCGGCGTGGCGTCCCGCGCCGCCCGATCGTCGAGGACACTAACGGGAATGGCGCCTGCCCGCAGCAGGCGCCCCATGTGCTTCTTGAAAGCTTCGTCTTCGCTGACGATCAGTCCGACCAGCTGCGCCATGACTCCGTACTCCGCCTACTGTTTGTTGCTCTTCGTCTTCGCGACTTCGGCCTCGTACGCCGTCTGCGCCGCCTTGAGCTTGGCCTGTGCCTCGGCCATCGCCTTCTCGTTCTTCTTGTCGATCTCGGCCTGCTTCTTCGCCTGCTCCGCGGCGCGCTTCTCGGCCGTCTCCTGCGCGGCCTTGTCGATCGCCGCCTGGCGCTTCGCGGCCTCGCCCGCGCGCTTCTCCTCTTCCAGGGCCTTCTTGCGATCGATCTCCGCCTGCTTCGCCGCCTGCTTCGCGGCCTTGCCGTCACGCTCCGCGCCGGTGCGCTCTTCGTTCTTCGCCTGATCGAACGCGGCCTGTTCGTCGCGCGTCATCTTGCGGGCCGGCTCGGCCGGCGTCGCGTCGGCCGGTTGCGAGGGCTGCGATTCGCCGTTGACGATCGGCGCCCTCGACGGCGTCAGCGCCTGCACGGTCGCGGCGGCCGCTGCCGGGTTCATGGGCGCAGCCGGCTCCGCCGGTGTCGTCGCGGTTGCCGTCGCCGGCTGGCTCGCAGGCGTCGCATTCTGTCCGGCCGAGGACGCGCCAGGCCGGAACCCCGGCGCCGGCGGCTCGAGCGACTTCTTCATCGGCGACAGATACGGCTCGGCCAGGCGCGGAAGGTTCGGCGTCACGCCGGGCGACATGCGCGGCAGAATCTCCGGTGTGATCATCACGACCAGCTCGGTCTGATCCTTCTGCGCGGCGGCGCTGCGGAACAGATACCCGAGGATCGGGATGTCCCCGATGCCAGGGATCTTCTGCAGCGTCTTGTTCATCGTGTTGTTGATCAGACCGGCAATCGCGAACGTCTGACCGTTCTGCAGCTCGAGCTCGGTCTCGGTGCGACGCGTCGACAGCGCCGGAACGCGGAAGCCCTGGAGCGTGACGCCGTTGGCGAAATCGAGCGTGCTGACCTCGGGGCGCACCTTCAGGTGCACGCGGTCGCCGTTGATGACTGGGGTGAAGTTCAGGCGGATGCCGAACTCCTTGTACATGATGGTCACGGCGGTGCCGCCGCCGCTCGGCTGCGCGACCGGCACCGGAATCTCACCGCCGGCGAGGAAGCTCGCTTCCTTGCCGCTCTCGGAGACGAGGTTCGGTTCGGCCAGGCTCTGGAACAGACCCTTGATCTGCAGCGCCTTGATGACGGCGCCGAGGTCGTGCTTGAAGTCCCAGAGGAAGAAATTCAGGTAGTCGCTGAACACCAGCTTGTTCTCGTTGCCGTTGTTGTCGAACACCGGCGCCGGGAACTGCTGCGTCGTCACGCGGCCCTGCACGTTCTTGTAGCCGTTCGGACTGGTGAAGAAATTGACGCCCAGTTCGGTCAACGCCGACCGGCTCACCTCGGCGAACCGGACGCGCAGCAGCACCTGGTTGCTGCCGCCTGAATCGCGCACCTGGAGCAGCGAGACGACGTCGTCTTTCTTGTCGACGTATCCGCCGGCGACGAGAGACGCGCGATCGATGATGTCCTTGTGCGAGACGGTGCCCGAGAGGACGACCGACTTGCCGTTGCTCATCGCGGTGATGCCCTCGCCGGGGAACAGCTGGGTGAGCTGTTCGCTCAACCGCGCGAGGTCGCGCTGCACGACCACTTCGTAGCGCTTGAGCGAACCGCCGCGATCCCAGACGAAGAGCGAAATGGTGCCCGGCATCTTGCCGTTGATCAGCACCTGGCTCGGCGAGGTGACCATCGCGTCGGCAACTTCCGCACTGGTCAGCGACACGCGCGCGATCGCCGACCCGGTGTCGAGCACCGCGGAGCGGCCGACCATGAGCGAGATGCTCTCGGGGTCAGCCGCGAACACGATCGAGCTGTGCGCGATCGCAATGAGGAGGATGAAAGCTAGCCGGCGCATGATTTAGTTCTCCTGGCGCACGATCTCGCGCGCGCGCTTGTCACCACGGATGATTTCAACGGTCGCCGGCTCCAGCGCCGGAGGTTCGGGTTTCGGCGCCGCCGCCAGGGCTGCGCGGCGTGTGGCGGGCAGCCGCTCGGCGACGTTCGTGATCGGCGCCGCGCCGAGCAGCGAGCCCGGACGGATGCCGCGCGTCGACGGCGTCTCGCGGTCGAGCGGGTTGCGCAGCGCGAGCTGAATCTTGCCTTCGGTGCTCGCCAGCGTCAGCCGCTCGGACTCTTCCGGCGTGACCAGCAGCGTGACGACGCTGACCGCGATCGGCTTGTTCTTGTCGGTCTCGCGATCGATCTTGGTGCCCGCGGCGAGCACCTGCACGTTGGTCAGAATCACTTTCGAGGTGATGTCGCGATGCTGATCGGTCGGGTTCAGCGTGACGACGACGTCGACGCGCGTGCCGGGCAGGACGTAGCCGGCGACGCCGATGACCTCGTTGACGCGCACCGACACGGCGCGCATGCCCTGCGGAATGGCCGGCGGGAGGCCGCCGCCCGAATCCTTGGCCGCGAGCTTCATCGGCAGAATCGGCTCGTTTTGAATCACCGGCAGCACGAGCGCGCGGCCGACGACCTCGTTCGCCTCGTGGAACGCGCCCACCGGCATCGCGGTCTCCGGCCAGTCGATGACGCGGATGTCATCGGCCTGGAGTTCCGCGCCGATGTCGAGATCCGATGCCGCGACGATCACCTTCTTCGTCGGCATCGGAACCGTCTTGGTCGGAGCGGCCTGCACGTAGTTGTAGGTGGCGTAGGCGAAGACGCCCCCGACCGTAATTGCCATGACGAACACGATGAATGCGCGCGATCGAGCCATAACTTGGTCCTCGGTCCTTCGTCCGTTAGTCCGTGGGCCCTGGTCGTTACAGGCCCATCGCGGCCGCGAGCGCGCCGACCACGATGGCCGGTGCGTACGCGAACCGATTGTTTTCGCGCGGATGCTCGATCTCGGCGGCCATCTCCGGCGACCGCTTCAACAGCGCGGCGGTGCGCTCAATCGTCAGGCGCATCCGCTGCCGCCTGAAGGCCACGATCAACGCGATCGCCCCGCCGGCGATCGCAGAATAGAGAAACGCCCACCCGGTGCGGCCGGGCCCGAGCAACGTGCCGAAGGCCGCCAGCAGCTTGACGTCGCCGGCGCCGGTCGCGCCGATGACATGCGAGGGCAGCATCAACGTGAGGCCGACCGCCAGGCCCGCGAGCGCGCTCAAGACGCCGACTTCGGTCAGGCGGAACGCAGCCAGCAGGAATCCCAACGCGGCGATGCCGAACGTCATTGGATTGGGGACGCGCCGCTCGCGCAGGTCGATGGCGGCGGTGACGCTGCCCCAACCGACGACGACGAAGACGGCGACGGTATCAAAAGTTTTGAACAATGGTCTGCCACAACACGGTGTTGATCTGGTTTCCGAGCGTCGAGACGCCCGCCATCGCGATGATGGCGATGAGCGCCATGAGCAGTCCGTATTCGAGCAGGTCCTGCCCGTCATCGTCGCGCGTGGCCCGCGCGATCGCCGAAAAGACGCGAGCCATGTTTGACCTCACTGTTCTCCTCGGTGAGAAAAGAAGGAGGCGGACGTCGTGTCCGCCTCCCGGGGTCCCGCGAACCTTACAGGGACGACGCCTTCGAGAGTTCGTTGCCGATCTTGGTGAAGATCGTGTTGACGCTGCCGCCGGCCGCGGTCACCGCACCAACCGCCACGAGGGCGATGAGCGCCACGAGCAACGCGTACTCGAGCAGGTCCTGTCCCTCTTCGCCACGAACGAACGCACGCACGCGATTCACGAATGCCATTGGGTCCTCCTGCGCGCGTCCTTCCGACGCGCAATGCCGTGTGTGTGAAACTGCGATCACGCGGCTTCCGAATCGCTCGCGTGACGCACCCGGACATATCGCAACGGATGTGCCACGGCGCGCGCTGCGGGCGGGCCAGGCGCTCGCAACTTGCGATGCGTGGGTGTGTTTAGCGGCGATCGCGCGCGGAGGATTGCGGATGATTTGGTGACGTCGTGCGCAGGGCTGATCGCGATGCGCCGCCGCACATTCGTAACGGCGCGGTCCAAATTTCGCCGAACGCGTGGTTGACGGAATTTCACACGCGCCAAAGAGTCCTATCGAAGTGATAGAGATCGTTGGGATTGCGGGCGAGGCACGAATGGGTATGGCAATTGCCTATGCAGCTGACGGTGTTTTCTCGAAATCCGCGAACGCGGTCGTGACAGGACGGGGCTGAGACCATGGGACAGGTATTAGGGCGAATCCGTCGCTCCTTCGGCGAGACGATCGTGTCGATCTCGGCGCTCGGCGCGCTCCTGACGGCGATCGTCCTCATGGACGATCGCGTGCGCGACCAGGTGTCGATGCGGTTCGGCGGATCGTCGGCGTCGGTGGAATGGCACAACGTCACCGTGCAGGCGCGCGAGATCGGCCACGTCGTGATGATGGCCGCGCGCGACCACGGACTCGAACACGGCCCGATCTTGCTGTTCGCGATCGCCGCGGTCGTGCTCGTGGTGCTGATGCTGACTCTCAGAACCTAACAGTCAGGGAGCCAATGCCGCTTATTCTTGCCATCGAACCAGACCGTCGTCAGGCGAACCAGTTGAACGCCGTCGTCAAGGGACGGCTGCACGCCGATCTCGTGCTCGCCGATTCGGCGGAGCGGGCGCTCGCCGAGCTCGGCGATCGCGTGCCCGATCTGGTCCTGACGTCGGCGTTGCTGTCGCCGACCGACGAAGTCGTTCTCGGCGATCGGCTGCGCGCGCTGAACGGCGTCGCCGCGCACGTGCAGACGTTGACGATTCCGGTTCTGGCGACGCCGCGGCCGCACGTGCTGAAACGCGCCGGCGGCATGCTGTCGGCGCTCGGCCTCGGCAGGCAGCAGAGAGACGATGTCCCGGACGGATGCGATCCCACCGTCTTCGCGGCGCAGTGCGCCGAGTATCTGGAGCGTGGCGCCGCCGAACGGGCCGCCAATGCCGACAAAGCGAGCGAAACGGGCCGCGACATCCAACTGTCGACATCGGCGGTCGAGGATCCATGGGATACGTCGGTCTCGGCGGAGACCATTCGGGATTTCGAGAGCAGCAGCACGGTGCTCCAACCGATTGCCGCCGCGATCGAGTCGCCGCGTGAGCCGATCGACACGACGCAGGCGGCGGCCGTCAGTTCGTTGTTGGCGATTGACCCGCCGCGCGAGCCGATGACGCCGCGCGTTTCAGACGCTCCGCCTGCCGCCCGTAGTACGCCGGCGACTCCGCTGGTGATCGATGCGCCGGCGGCGGCCGCAACCGTGCAGCACGCGATCGCGCAGATCGAAGCGTTCGTCGCGCGTGAATCGCTGGCGAGCGAGACCATCGCCAAGCTCGAAGCGAACGAGAACATCGATGAGACCGCCGAGGATCTGCCCGAAGGGTTCATCGAGCTGGATCTGTCGACGCTCATCGAAGACCCGCCGACCGAGTCGCCGGCGCGTCGAGACGAAGACGATTCGACTGCAGAGGAGTCGTCGAAGTTCGATGCGAATGCCGACCAGTTCGTCTACGACATCGACGAATTCAGCGACGCGGGCGACAACGATCCGCTGCCCGTCGCGGTGGCGGCGGCTCCTGCCGCCAAGTCGGCGAAGACCGAGAAGCCGCGATCGATCCTGACCGAACCGACGACGTCCAAGCGGGCGAACGGGCGCCGGAAGGCGGTTCAGGACGACTGGGGCTTCTTCGATCCGGAGCAATGCGGATTCGCCGCACTCATCGCCAAGCTGGACGAGATCATCAAGACCGAAGATCGCCGCCCTGACGGCAAGTCCACGCCTCGCTGACGTGTCAGCGATTGTGAAGAGCCTCACACCTGTCCCTCACCTCTCGTCACCTCTGTCCTCACCCCTGTCCTCACCGTGAGAGGCTGAAGTGCTGGCTCGACTGAGGCTCGTCATGTTGGCCGGCATGGGCGTTGCGCGATCGACTCGCGACCGTCTCGTGCACCACACGTAACTCGTTGACACGACGAGGGCCACGCGCATCGCGTGGCAGATTCTGCACGGCGGACGGTCGGCCGCGATGCAGATTTCGCAACTGGTCACGGTGCGCCGAGGCCGCTGGCGCATCGACGATATCCGCACCTACGAGGACTGCCGGCTCGTCACGCTGACCGGCGTGGCGCCACCCGACACGGGCGTCCGGCGCCAGCTCCTCACCCCGTTCGACACGATCGACCCGATCGACCGTCCACGCCGGCCACGATTCGTCAGCGCGAGGCTCTGGCGACGCGCCTGCCGCGCGCTGATCGCCGCCGATACGCCGCCCGGTGGACTGCGTGCCGTCCGCCACGCGCGCATCGAGGTGATGCCGCATCAACTCGAGCCGGCGCTGGCGATCCTTCGCGGACTCGGCTGTCGTCTCCTGCTCGCCGACGACGTCGGCCTTGGCAAGACGATTCAAGCCGGCATCGCGATTGCGGAACTGATCGCGCGCGGCGCCGTGGACCGCGTGCTCGTCCTGACGCCGTCCGGACTCCGCGAGCAGTGGGCGACGGAATTGTCGACCCGCTTCGGCATCGCCGCCCGCGTCGCCGACGCGAGCACGTTGCGGCGCCGCGCGGCGGGCATGCCGGTCGGCGCGAACCCCTGGTCGGCCGAGCGCGTCGCGATCGCGTCGATCGACTACGTCAAGCGAGGGGAAGTCCTGCCCGCGGTCGCCGCCACGCCTTGGGACATTCTGATCGTCGACGAAGCCCATGGCGCCGCGGGTGACAGCGATCGCCGGGCGGCCGTCGCCGCCCTGGCCGCGCAGGCGTCGTACGTCCTGCTGCTGACCGCCACGCCGCACAACGGCGATCGACAATCCTTCATCTCGCTGACGAGCCTCGGCGAGCTCGACCGCGATCCGCTGATCGTGTTCCGCCGCACGCGCGCGGACGTTCGAAGCGGCGCCCGTCGCCGCATCCACGCCCTCCGTGTACGCCCGACAGCCGCGGAGGCGCGGATGCACGCGCTGCTCGCGAGCTATACACGTGCGCTGCAGGCGGAACGTGACGGCGCGTGGCTCGCCGCATCGGTGCTGCACAAACGTGCACTGTCGAGCGCGTGGTCGCTTGCGCAATCGATCGAGCGGCGGCTCGATTCGCTGATCCGTGCGGACATCACGCACGGCGACGCCGGCGGCGAACAGCTGGCGCTGCCACTCGGCGATCGCGACGGCGAGCTGAGCGCGGCTGACGAAGCGCCGGCGTGGCCGGCGGGTCTCGGTCTCACCGACGCCGGCCGCGAAATCCAGCTCCTGCGCGAGCTCCTGTCGTCGGCCCGGCTCGCCGCACGGACTGAATCGAAGCTTCACGCCATCCGCCGCCTGCTGCGACGCTCGAACGAACCGGCGATTGTCTTCACCGAGTACCGCGACACGCTGCTGCACCTCGACCACCTGCTCGGGCGGCCGGCGGCTGTGCTGCACGGCGGTCTCACGCGTGATGAGCGGACCGCGGCGCTCGATGATTTCTCGCAGCGACGCAGACGCGTTCTCCTGGCGACCGATGCGGCCGGCGAAGGACTCAACCTTCATCACACGTGCCGGCTCGTCATCAACCTCGAGCTGCCGTGGAATCCGATGCGGCTGGAACAACGCATCGGACGCGTCGATCGAATCGGTCAGGAGCGCGTCGTTCACGCCTGGCATTTGATTGCCGCGCAAACCGGTGAGGCGCGGATTCAGGAGCGACTCAAGGATCGAATCGCGCAGGCGCGAGCGGACATCGGCGCACCGGATCCGTTTGGTGCGGACGCCGAACGCACGATCGCCCGATTGGTCGTCTGCGGACCAACAGACACGGCCGCATCCGCATCCCTTGCAGGCACGGACCCGTGTGTCCGCCCCGGGGCCGACCCTTCGACGCTCGTCCTGAGCCATGTCGAAGGACGAGCGCTCAGGACAGGGTCATGGGTCGGCCCCGACAATGCCGTCGACTGCTCCGCCGCCGACGTGACGAAGCAAGAGGCGGAAATCGAAGCGCGACGGCTGGTATTCGCCCGCGCGTTGACGCACAGCGACGATGACGATGCGCTGGCGCGAGCCGAGGGCGATGGGCCCTGGATCATTCGCGCACGTCGATCGGCATTGCGGGCGGCGCTCGGACATCGAGTCCTGCTCGTCTGGCGCATCTCATACGAAGACGCGTGCGGACGCCTCGTCGAATCCGTCGGCGTGCCCACGTTCGTGGAGCTGACGCGTTCACCGGGAATCCTCCATCGCGGTTCGATCGAGGACCTTCTTCGCCGCATCGATCGAGACGTGAACACGCGCCTCCGGGCAGCAGCCGCGCCGCTCGGCGACACGATCGAGCGGACCAACCGGGCGTTCATCTCGATGCGGCTCACCCGCGAGCGCGCGATCGCCGCGCGTCGCGCCACGACAGTCTCCGCGGACTTTCAGCCTGGCCTCTTCGATCGCCGCGCCGAACGATCGCATCTCATCGCCATCGCCGCACGCGAGTTCGTCGATCGCGATCATGCGAATCGCGTCGAACGCTGGTCGTCGGGCGCGACGACGTTGACAGGAACACCGCGATTGATGCTCGCCGTTGTTCCCTGAGATGCTGCCCGGCTTCAGCGGTCATCTCGTCTCCGAAGCGTTTCTCGAGGCCGCCTGGCCGTGGGCTGGCGAACCAACCGGCGATCGATCGTTCGAGCGCATGCGACGCGATCTCATGAAATGGCGCGCGCGCGCTGCCGACCTCGGCCCGGCGACGGCGGCGCGTACGCTTCTCCAGGATCGCGCACAGCCGCTCGTCACCGCGCTCGGATTCGACGCGCCCGCGGACGTCGAAGCGATCGACAGTTCACTGGTCGCGACGATCCCCTGCGGCGGACGGCCGGTCACGCTCGTGGTGACGCCGTGGGGCGAACGCCTCGACGCGTTGTGGAGGCTCGGCGTCACGCAGGCGGCGCGCCGATCGTCGGCGTGGTGCGTGCTCTTCAACGGAACGCATCTGCGCATCGTCGACGCCGGCCGCCTCTACGCGCGCCGCTATCTCGACTTCGACCTCGACCCCGCGCTCGACGACCCGCGATCGTTTCTCGCGTTGTGGCGGACGGCCACCGCGACCGCGCTCGGCGGCACAGCGTCGCGCACGATGTCGCTCCACGAGATCGTCAACGCGTCGGATCGTCACGCCGCAACGGTCTGCCGATCGCTGCGAGACGGCGTGCTCGCGGCGTCGCGCGATGTCCTCGCCGCGCTCGCCTCACGGACGTCGCGCTCGACCGGATCGAACGGACTGCACGACAGCCTCGAGCAGGCACTCACCATCGTGTATCGCATCCTCTTCCTGCTCTTCGCCGAAGCGCGCGCGCTGGTGCCGCTCTGGCACCCGGTCTATCGCGACAGCTACAGCATCGAGGCGCTGCGCGAGGTTGCCGAGCGGTCGCCGCGCGCACCGGGCCTGTGGGACGCGCTGCGCGCGATCGGCCGCCTCGCCCACGCCGGCTGCCGTGCCGGCGATCTTCGCGTGACGCCCTTCAACGGCCGCCTCTTCGCGCCGTCGCGAACGCCGCTCGCCGAACGGCGCGATCTCGACGATGCCGCGGCGCGTCGCGCAATTCTGGCGCTCTCGACCCGCGCGGCGGCTGACGGCGCCGGCCGCGAGCGGATTGCCTATCGCGACCTCGGTGTCGAGCAGCTCGGCGCCGTCTACGAAACGCTTCTCGACTACGAGCCGCACGCCGTTCGCGCGGCTTCGCGGGGCGGCGCTGACGATGCTGATAATGCTGACAGGGCGGCGTCCCACCATCGATCGACGCGAATCATCACGCTCGATCCCGGGTCGGGCATTCGCAAGGCAACGGGCACGTTCTATACACCGCAGCCGATTGCCGAGTATGTCGTGCGCCGGACGCTGGCGCCGCTCGTCGGTGACGCATCGAGCGAAACCATTCTCGCCCTGCGCATCGTCGATCCGGCGATGGGCAGCGGCGCGTTTCTCGTCGCCGCGTGCCGGTACCTCGCCGGCGCGTACGAGGCCGCGTTGATCCGCGAGGGACGGTGCCATGCGAGCGACGTCGCCGAATCCGATCGAGCGTCGATGCGACGGCTCGTCGCGGAACGATGTCTGTACGGCGTCGATCTCAATCCGATGGCGGTGCAGCTCGCACGACTCTCGCTGTGGCTCGCCACCCTCGCGGCCGATCGGCCGCTCAGTTTTCTCGATCATCGGCTGCAAACGGGCGACAGCCTGCTCGGCGCGTGGCTCGCCGATCTGAAACGCGTGCCCGGTGCGCATCGGCGCGCCCGACAGAACCACGCGCCGCTTCCCTTGCTCGAGGACGGACGCGTTCGGGCCGCGCTGTCAGATGCTTTGCCGGTTCGCTTCTCGCTCGAGTCGACGCCGAACGACACGCTGGATCAGGTCCGCGCGAAAGAGCGCGCCTTGACGGCCATCACCGCTCGCGACGCCGCGCTCTCCCGCTGGAAGCGCGTTGCCGACATCTGGTGCGCGGCCTGGTTTGCGCAGACCGATGTCCCGCCAACGGCATTCGGCGCGCTGACCGACGCGGCGCTGGCCGGTTCGAGCGCGCTTCCGGCCGCCGCCGCCAATCGATATCTGACCGCCGCCGACCACGTCGCCGCCACGCGGCGGTTCTTCCACTGGGAGCTCGAGTTTCCTGAAGTGTTCTTCGCACCGGACGGCGAACGGCTGCCGCAAGCCGGCTTCGACGCCGTGATCGGCAATCCGCCATGGGACATGATCCGTGCGGATGCCGGATCACCCGAGGTGCGATCGCGCGCGCGCGCCGACATCGCCGCCGTACTGCGATTCACGCGTGACACGGGCATCTACTCGGCGCAGTCCGAAGGTCATGCGAATCGCTATCAACTGTTCCTCGAGCGCGCCATCGATCTGACGCGGCCCGGCGGCCGGATCGGATTGGTCCTGCCGTCGGGCCTGGCGACGGATCACGGCAGCGCGGCGGTCCGGAAGCGCTTGATGACCGAGTGTGCTGTCGACGCCATCGTCGGCATCGACAACCATCGCGGCGTCTTTCCGATTCATCGCAGCGTCCGCTTTCTTCTCGTCACCGCGACGTCGGGGTCGCCGTCCGGACGCATCACCTGCCGTTTCGGCCTGGACAATGCCGCGGAGCTCGAGGCCGTTGGCGACGAACCGACTCACGATGACAGCGGATCGATCATCGTGTCGCCCGCACTCCTCGAGCGCATTTCCGGTCCGGATCTCGCGATTCCCGGCTGTCGAAGCGCGATCGATCTCGCGATTGTCGAGCGCGCCGCGTCGCTGTTTCCGCCGCTCGGCAGCAAGGACGGTTGGGCGGCCGCCTTCGGCCGCGAGCTGAACGCCACGGACGATCGCGCGGCGTTCCATCCGCAAGTCCGGCTGCAGCCGGACCTTCCCGTCGTCGAAGGGAAACATCTCGAACCGTTTCGCGTCGCGTTCGAACGCGTGGCGCAAGCCGTCCGCTCGTCCGATGCGCGACGGTTGCTGAAATCCGATCGCTTCGCGCACCCGCGACTGGCGTATCGCGACGTCGCCAGCGCGACGAACCGGCTCACGCTGATCGCCGCGGTGCTGCCCGGCGGCTGCGTCTCGACCCACACGGTCTTCTGTCTCCGCACCGAGCTCCCCCGTCGCGCGCAGTACTTCCTTTGCGGTCTCTTCAACAGCTTCGTCGTCAACTACCTCGTACGCCTGCGCGTGACCACGCACGTGACGACGGCGATGGTGGAACGGCTGCCGATTCCGAAGGATGAAATTGCGCCGGCCGCGTTCCGCGAAATCGCCGCGCTCGCCCGCGTGCTGTCACGGCGATCCGAGCCCGGGGCGCATGCGACGCTGAATGCCAGGGTCGCGCAGCTATACCGTTTGTCGGCAGCGGAGTTCGAGCAGGTGCTCGCGACGTTCCGGCTCGTGCCGGTCGAGGAACGTCAGCGCGCATTCAAGATTTTCGCGGCGACCGTTCGGTAACTCCGATTGCAGCTTCGTCGGCGCGGCAATTTCCTCGAAAAACCGCGACGCGGCATGCACGACGCCGACAGATTCGTGCGACGCGCGTCCGATGTGTAACCAGCCGCGCCTGGCACAACGGCTGCAGCATGCGGCGGCATGCGCAAGCACCTCCGCGGCGAACGGGGCTCGACGATGCTCGAAGCGGCGATCATCACGCCGATTCTGCTGCTTCTGACCTTTTCGATCATCGACTTCGCATCGATGTTCTACGTATATCTGGCGCTCGAGAACGGCGCCGCCCAGGCCTCGCGCTACGCGGTGACCGGGAATCAGGCGGACGACCCGGACCATCCGGGAACCAAGCTCTCGCGAGCCGATTCGATCAAGTTGGCGATGCGAGCGGCGACGCCAACGATCTCACTGCCGGACCAGGCCTTCTCGTTCAGTCATCTCGCCGTCGGCGGCACCACGTGGCTCTCCGGCACCGGCGGACCGAACGAGATCGACAAGGTCACGGTCAACTACGCGTGGAACCTGTTGACGCCGGTGCTGTGGCCGTTCTTCACCGACGGCAAGCTCAATATCACCGTCGAAGCGGCGATGAAGAACGAAGGGAGGTTCCAGTGATGAAAAACCAACGCGGCCAGGCGATGGTCGAAATGGCCATCTTCCTGCCGCTGATCGTCCTGTTGTGCCTCGGCGTCGTCGAGGTGTCCTATGCGCTGCTCGATCAGCACGTCGTCACCAAGCTGACTCGTGAGGGATCGAATCTGATCTCGCGCGACGCGACGCTTGGCGATGCCGCCGTGGCGATGAGCAAGATGGCCACGCGCCCGATCGACTTCACGCAGAACTCGGCCGTGATCTTCTCCGTCATCAAGCGCGTGCCGACGACAGGCGCCCCGAACTACAACAAGGACATCCTCTATGCGCGCTACTCGTTCGGCGCGATCAGCGCAACGAGCCAGCTGGCCACGAGAGGGAGCGGCGTGTTCGGCTCCGCGCCGGACTACGAGGCGAAGAACTCGGACACCGACACGAACCTGCAGATCACCAACCTGCCGCCCGGTCTGATGACGACGGCCGGCAGCATGCTGTACGTCACCGAGGTGTACACGAACCACACGTTGATCACGCCGCTCGACCGGTTCGGTATCACTCTGCCGACCACACTGTCTTCAATCGCCTTTTTCTAGGGAACAAGATCATGTCCAGAAGACAAGACGGCTTCGTCGCGGTTTACATGGCGGTGCTGCTGACCGGCCTGCTGCTCTTCACGGGCCTGGCGGTCGATTCGGGTCGGGCGTATGTGGTGAAAGCGCAGCTGACGAAGGCGGTGGACGGGGCCGCACTCGCCGCCGCGCGCAACCTCAACGGCGGCGATCCGAAGGGTGAGGCGGTCCGCGTCTTCAAGGCGAACTTTCCCGACGGATTCCTCGATATCACGTCGGTCACCGATCCGACGACCGATCCGAATTTCTACTCGATGGCGACCGACGCCGTGAGCGGCGTCAACACGGTCACCGTCAACGCGACGGCTGTGCTCCCGACGTCGTTCATGAAGCTCGGAAACATCAACTCCGTCACGGTGAGCAGTACTGGAGAGGCGACGCGCCGAATGGTCGATCTGTCGCTCCTCCTCGACGGATCGAGCTCGATCGGCGTGCAGTGGGGGGCGGTCAGAGATGCGTCGAGAGCGTTCGTCAACTCGTTCGACGCCAGCCACGATCGGGTGGCGCTGTCGTGGTTCGGCAACGGCGCGACGGTCCTGGACATGATGCCGGCGACGCGCGGTTTCGACAAACCGAAGGTCGTGAACGACGTGCCGCAGAACCTGCCCAACGGCAGCACGAACATGGTCGAGGGTCTGTATCGCGCGTGGGACGAGCTCCGGTCGGTCCCGACCGGAACGCAGTCCGGGCTTCGCATAATCGTGCTGTTCACTGACGGCGCGTCGAACAGCGTGCCGGGCTTCTGGGACTCGACGACGGTGGCGAAAGGCGTGAGAACGTACGACTTCCCGCAGAGCCCGGGCGACACGCACGGCCAGACGTGGAACCAGCCACACATCACCGGCGCCTACGATACGCAGACGGGGGTCGGCGGCGACTTCGACATCCCGGTCCAATATGACAGCACCACCGTCCCAACGACGCTGCCGGCGTGGGCCAAGTGGCTCCCCGCGATGAGCGCCCATACGCATCACCGTAGTTCGGGCATCCCGACGGCGTTTCCCCTGATCAGCAACACGCTCAAAGTGGACGGCAACACGCAGAGTGCGGCGCGCCCGCTGCGCGACCTGAGCGCCGGCAAGTTTCCGAGCGAGATCTTCAACGTCAACAACGCCGCGCGGAATCTGGTCGAGATCATTGCCGACGCCGCGCGCAACGACGACGGCGATTATAAGATTCGCATCTACACGATCGGGATGGGCGAGCTCGTGCGCCTGCAGCTCGGCACCCGGCTGGAGACGTCCGAGAGCATGCTGATGCGCATCGCCAACGACAGAAGGTCGCCGGACTTCAACTCGAATCAGCTCGAAGGCCGATACTTCTACGCCGAAACCGCCGCCGACGTGGCGCCGGCGTTCGAAGGCATTCAGAACCAGATTCTGCGTCTGAGCAAGTAGCTTCGAAGTCTGAAGTTTGAAGTCTGAAGTCTGAAGTGAAGCTTGGAAAAATGAACCAGGAAGGCGATTGGGCGAGAAGTAAACCGTTAGATCCTTCAGACTTCTGACTTCAGACTTCAGACTTTGCTATAGTCGCGAGCCGGTGGCCAACTACGGGTTCGCGATCGATCTCCGCAAATGCATCGGCTGTCACGCGTGCACGATAGCCTGCAAGGCTGAACATCAGATTCCGATTGGCGTCAATCGCTGCTGGGTGAAGACTGTCGAGCAGGGCAGCTTCCCCGCCACCCGCCGCTTCTTCTTTCCGGTCCTCTGCAATCAATGCGACGCCGCGCCGTGCATCGCGATCTGTCCGACGCGTGCGCTCTTCAAGCGGCGCGACGGCATCGTCGACCTGCATGGCGACGTGTGCATCGGCTGCCGCGCCTGCATGGTCGCCTGCCCCTACGATCAGCTGTTCATCGATCCGAACACCCACACGGCGGAGAAGTGCAACTTCTGCGCGAACCGAGTCGAGAACGATCTGCTGCCGTCGTGCGTCGCGGTCTGTCCGACCGAGTGCCGCATCTTCGGCGACCTCGACGATCCGACGAGCGAAGTGGCGCGCATCGCGCGGGCGTACGGAGCGGAGCGGGGTGAAGGGGTCCCCGCGAAGAATCTCCGGAGGGCAGGGACCGCCGGAGTCATCGATGTCCGGAAACCGGAAAAAGGGACGCTGCCAAAGGTTTTCTACATCGCCGCCGAAGCCAGCACGATCGAGCCGGAGATTGCCGCCCGGCCGCTCATCTATAAAGAAGGACAGGTCCGGCTGCGTCCGCTCGGATCGCCAGACCCGGATCCCAATCGGCCGGGCGAGCCACGCGTCGACTACGACATGCCGCACGTCAAGCCGTGGGGCCTGGACATGGCGATCTACCTGCTGACGAAAGGGATCTCCACCGGCACGATGATGCTGTGCGCGCTCCTGGCCTACGTCCTCGACGATCGCTCGGCGATGACGATGATCGTCGGGCCGATGATCTCGCTGGCGTTTCTCCTCATCACCACCGTCGTGCTCATCGCGGATCTCGAGCGGCCCGAGCGTTTCTTCTACATCCTGACTCACCCGAACTGGCGATCGTGGCTCGTCTGGGGCACGTACTTTCTGATCGCTCACGGCGCCGTCACGACGTTGTGGCTCGCCGCCGGCTGGTTTGGCGCGAGCGGCGCGATCGCATGGCTGGTTCTGCCCGCCGTCGCCGCCGCGCTCCTCGCGACCTGCTACACCGGATTGCTGTTCGCGCAGGGACTGGCCCGCGATCTGTGGCAGGGTCCACAATCGACGCTCGACCTCGCGGCGCAGGCCGCCGCGGAAGGTGCCGCCGCGCTCCTCATCGCCGCGGCGCTCGTGCCCGGCATCGGTTCACCGCGAGCGTTGCGCACGCTGCCGGTCATCCTGATCGGGGCGATCGTGTTTCACCTCGCCTTTCTCGTATTCGAGAATTTCATCGCGCCGACCGCGACGCGACATCGTGCGCTTGCGGTGTCCGCGATTCGCCGTGGTCCGTTCGCGCGGCTGTTCTGGGGCGGCGCGATCGCCATGTCGATGGTCGCGGCCGTCGTCTCGGCGATCGCATCCGCGATTCCGATCGGCCTCGCGCTTGCCGCCGTGCTCGCGCTCGCGGGCAGCTTTGCGTGGGAGTACGTCTGGGTGGAAGCCGGACAGAGCGTGCCGCTTTCATGACCTTCAAGTCGCATCCGGATCCTGCGACCTGGGACGACTACGTCGACTACGAATCCACGAGCTGGCCGAAGAAGGATCGCCGCCGCTACTGGATCATCCCCAGCGTCTGCTTCAACTGCGAGTCGGCGTGCGGCATCCTCGCCTACGTCGACAAGGAAAAGCTCACCGTCCGCAAGATCGAAGGCCATCCGCTGCATCCGGGCAGCCGCGGGCGGACGTGCGCGAAAGGCGTGGTCACGCCGAATCAGCTGGAGGATCCCGATCGGATTCTCTATCCGATGAAGCGCGACGGCGATCGCGGATCGGGCAAGTGGCGTCAGGTGTCCTGGGACGAGGCGCTGGACGAGATCGGCGGCCGCCTGCGCAAGGCGATTGTCGAAAACCGGCGACACGAAATCATGTACCACGTCGGCCGTCCCGGCGAGGACGGCTACGCGAACCGCGTCCTGCAGGCGTGGGGCGTCGACGGTCACAACAGCCACACCAACGTCTGCTCCTCGTCGGCGCGCCTCGGACATTTCCTCTGGTGCGGCAGCGATCGCCCGTCGCCTGACTACGCACACGCACAAACGATCCTGCTGCTCTCGTCTCACCTCGAGACCGGTCACTACTTCAACCCGCACGCGCAGCGCATCATCGAAGGCCAGGCGAACGGCGCGACGCTGATCGTCGTCGATCCTCGCTTGTCGAACACGTCGGCCAAGGCCGACATGTGGCTGCCGGCGTATTCGGGTACCGAAGGCGCGTTGCTGCTCGCGATCGCGAAGGTGCTGCTCGACGAAGACCTCTACGATCACGAGTTCGTCCGCACCTGGGTCGATTGGCGCGGTTACCTTCGCGCCGCGCGGCCCGATCTCGCCGTCACCTTCGAGAACTTCGTCGATTCGCTGAGAACGTTGTACGCGGAGTTCACGCCGGAGTTCGCGGCGGGCGAAACCGGACTGCCCGCGGCGCAGATCGTCGAAGCCGCACGAGCGATCGGCCGCGCGCGAGGGACGTTCAGCACGCACAACTGGCGGTCGGCGGCAGCGGGGAATCTCTGGGGCTGGCAGATCACGCGATGCCTGTACTTGCTCGTCGTGCTGACCGGATCGGTGGCGACCCGCGGCGGCGTCGGGCTCCACGTCTCGCACAAGTTCATCCCCAAGCACCCGATCCCGCCGCCGCCGCCCGACTACTGGAACGAGCTGCTGTTTCCGCGCGAATACCCGCTCGCGTATTTCGAGATGAGCTTTCTGCTGCCGCATTTCCTCAAAGAGAACCGCGGCCGCCTCGACGTGTATTTCACGCGCGTCTACAACCCGGTGTGGACGAATCCCGATGGCTTCTCCTGGATGGAGATGTTGACCGACACGGAAAAAGTCGGATTGCACATCGCACTGACGCCGACCTGGAGCGAGACGGCGTGGTTCGCCGACTACGTGCTGCCGATGGGCCTCGGCACCGAACGCCACGACACGATGAGCCAGGAGACCCACGCCGCGCAGTGGATCGGATTCCGACAGCCGGTGCTTCGCGTCGCGCGCGAGAAGCGCGGCGAGACGCTCAACGCCACCTACGAAGCGAATCCCGGCGAGGTGTGGGAAGAGAGCGAATTCTGGGCGGCGCTCACCTGGCGCATCGATCCCGACGGCTCGCTCGGCATCCGCAAGCATTTCGAGTCGCCGTACCGTCCCGGTCAGCGCGTGACGATGGATGAGTACTACGGGTGGATGTTCGAGAACTCGGTGCCGGGACTGCCGGAAGCGGCGGCGCGTGAAGGCCTGGCGCCGCTCGCCTACATGCGGAAGTACGGCGTCTTCAAGGTGAAGGACAACATCTACAAGCCGTACGAGGAGCCGCTGTCGGCAGAGGCGATGAACGGCGCGACGATCGACGAGGAAGAAGGCGTCGTCGTCAAAGACGGCGCGCGGATCGGCGTCGTCGTCAACGGCATCGCGATGACCGGATTCTCGACGCCGTCGCGCCGGCTCGACTTCTACGCGCAGACGCTCGTCGACTGGGGATGGCCCGAGCATGCGGTGCCGCGCTACGTTCCGGGTCACGTTCATTGGCGAACGTTGAAGCGGGAGGCGGGCGGGGCTGGAAACGCCATCGAGTTCGACCTGCTTCCGAACTTCCGGCTGCCGACGCTCATCCACACCCGCTCACCGGTGAAATGGCTCTACGAGATCTCGCACGACAACCCGCTGTGGATCGCGGCCGCCGACGCGCGACGCTTCGACATCGACACGGGCGACCTGGTCAAGGTGCGCACGCGCATCGGCTACTTCGTCACCCGCGCGTGGGTGACGGAAGGCATCCGCCCCGGCGTGCTCGGCATGTCGCATCATCTCGGCCGCTGGCGGCTGCACGAAGAGATGGGCAATCGCGCGGCATCGGCGCTCGTGACGATCCAGCGTCAAGGCACCGGATACAAGGTGTCGCAGGTCCACGGCGCGCAGCCGTTCGCGTCCAACGATCCAGACAGCGCACGCATCTGGTGGACCGACGTCGGCGTTCACCAGAACCTGACGTTCCCGGTGCAGCCCGATCCGGTCAGCGGCATGCACTGCTGGCATCAGCGCGTGACGCTCGAGAAGGCCGCGCCCGAGGATCGATACGGCGACATCTACGTCGACACCGCGAAGTCGCACGAGGTCTACAAAGAGTGGCTCGCGATGACGCGCCCGGCCCCCGGTCCAGACGGTCTGCGTCGCCCGCTCTGGTTCGATCGTCCCCTCCGCCCCACCCGCGCCGCGTACCGACTCTGAGGTCAGAGTCGCGGTCGGACCGCCGGTTTTGGCCGGCTGCGTGCAGTGACGAACGGCACGCGCTCCGGCACGCTTACATTTCATAGGAACACGTGAAGATTCGCGGCGATTCTCGTCGGCCGAACGACAGATTTGTGACCGGTTACGGCCTCACGTTCGAGCAGCTGTGTACGGCGGTGTTGTTTCTCGTGATTGCACTCGCCGCCTGCCTGATGCCGGCGCAGACCGATACCTGGTGGCAACTGCGCACCGGCGAGGAGATCTGGCTGCGTCGAGCCGTCGACCTCCACGACCACTTCTCGCATACCGTCAATGGATCCTATTGGCCGAACCACGAGTGGCTGTCGCAAGTGCTGTTCTACGGCGTCTATCGCCTCGGCGGTCTGCCGCTGCTGACGGCGGCCTGCGCGGCGGCCGTCGTGGGCGCCTGGGCACTCGCGTGGCAACTGACCACCGGTCAGACGATGCGTCGTGTGATCGTCGCTGCGTTGGCGCTCGTCCCATCGGCGACTGGCTGGACTCTTCGTCCACAGGTCCTGACGCTGCTGTTGTTCGCGACCTGCGCCTTCTTGCTCATACGGCGCCGCGAGATGTTCCTGCCGCCGCTGTTTCTCGTGTGGGCCAATCTTCACGGCGGCGTCGTCCTCGGGTTCCTGCTGATTGCGGGCGCGATGACGGACATCGTCCTTCGTGAGCGGCGCGTGCCGCTGCGGTTGATGGCCGTCGCCGCCGGCTGCGTCGCCGCGACGACGATCACGCCGCTCGGCCTGTCGTTCTGGACCGAGATTCCCGCGTCGGTCGCACGGCTGCACGACTACCGCGTCATCGAATGGCAATCACCGCGTTTCACCGATCTGCCATTCCTGGGGTTCTGGCTTCTCGCGCTCGTGCTCGTCGCGCTGACGATTCGCGTGAAGCCGTGGCGGCCGTACACATCCGCGCCCAACACGCTGATCTGGATCGCGCTGGCGATGCTGGTCATGTCGCTGTCGTCAGCACGAAACATCCCGGTCTTCCTGATCGCCGCCCTGCCGGCGATTGCGGACCTCTGGGATCGCGCCGTCTCACCGCCGCGCCAGGCCAAAGCCCGACGGAGAATCGAACACCCGCAGTTCAATGCAGCCGCCCTGTCGGTCGCAGTCGTCACGGCGGTCATTGGCGTCGGCTACGCCTGGACGATTCCGATCAAGCAACTCGGATGGAAGCCGCTGCCGCAGGACGCCATCGCGGCGCTGAACGCGTGTCCGGAGCGGCTCTACAACCGCTATGACGAAGGCGGATTCCTGATCTGGTTCGTCCGCGGACAGAAGGTGTTTCTCGACAGCCGACAGGATCCGTTTCCATCGGAGCTCGTTCACGCGCACATCCGCGCCGATGAGACGGGCGACTACGAGGATCTGTTCGCGCGATTCGCGATTCGCTGTGCGTTCGTGCCAGCTCGGTCGCCCATGGCCGAGCGGCTGACGGCGGATGGCTGGCAGCACCGCTACGAAGGCCGTGGATTCGTCGTGCTCGCACGAGACGGCTCGGCGGCCAATGAACCATCACAGCAACTCTCGCCCACGCGCCGCCGGCCGGCACACTGAGCACCGGCGCCCCGACCTCGAGTCGATCTCAGGCCGCGGTCAGGGGATGGGCGGCGACCAATGCTGCGGGCTGGTTTGTCGTGACCGGTGACGGATCGCCCGAGCGTCCGACCGAGCGCCACCAGAGCGCGAACAGCGTCAGGCCGTAGCACGAACCGAGGGTTGCCCAGACGACCGGCGACAGCCGGCCGAGCTCGACGACAATCAGCAGCGGCATGCACCATCCTCGCGCGACGCCGCGCGTCCAGTCGTTCGCCCGTGTGCCGGGCAGAAGCCAGACGCCGTAGTAGATCCAGCCGAGTGGCGAGGCAAGAAGGCTCGCCGCGATCAGCGCAAACCACGCGTCCTCCAGCGTGCGAGTCCGCGTGCGCCACACCGTCCACAGTCCGACGACGAGACCCGCGGCCAACCAGATGAATGCAGGTGTCTCGAACGGAAGTCTGGACCCGATTGCGCGCAACGAGGCATTCATGATCTGCGGACCCCAGGCGATTGCGCCCAAGGCTTCGATCCATGCTCGATACATCGCGACGCCGTAACACGCGACACCGACCGCCACAGAGGCGGCGGCTCCGACGATCATGCCGGCCATCGTCGACCATGCTCTTCGCGCGACGTACCACAGCGCGAGCGGCCACAAGATCGGTTTGACCGACAGCACCACGCCTGCCCACAGGCCGCCGCGCCAGCTTCGGCCGTGATTCAAGTCGCGATACGCGAGCCAGAGCGGCAGTCCCAGGACCGCGGTGACCTGTCCGGTAAACCCCATCGTGAAGATGGGCGTCCAGAGAAGCGCCCAGACGACGCGCTCCGGCGTCCAACGTTCGCCCTGCGCGCGCAGCCACCATGTCAAGGCGGCAATCAGCAACGCGAAAGAGAGCGTCCACCACGCGACGCACGCAACGGCGAACGGCAGCAGCGTGAACGGCTTGATGGCGAGCAGGAACTGCGGCGGATTGAGATTTGTCAGCAGGATGCCCGCGTCGGTCGCGGGATTGCCCTCGTGACCTGCATACGGCGCGTCGGATGCGACGCTGCGATAGAAGATGCCGAAGTCGTTGCCCTTGAGCTCCGGGACTGCCTTGACCAGCCAGGCCCATTGAACGATGGCCAGCACCGCGAGCAGCAACAAGCGGCCGCGGACGCGCATGAATGTCAGAACTGAAATACCCATGACAGAGACGTGGTCCGCCCGACCGATTTCGCCCGGGCGAGCGGCGATCGGCGATGGAACCGCAATCGGTATGCCGCGCGTCCATTACCTGATAGGTAATTGCACGTCAGGGCTTGGAGATCACACAGTTCTGGAGTCGTTCCATGAACACGCTGCTGGGATTCCCTCAGACCGACACCTTCGGACGCCTGTTGCGGCAGTGGCGGACGACGAGGCATTTGAGCCAGCTGGCGCTCGCCACTCAGGCTGGCATCTCGACGCGCCATTTGAGTTTTCTCGAGACCGGGCGCGCGCAGCCGAGCCGCGAGATGGTGCAGCTGCTCACCGGCATGCTCGACGTGCCGCTCGGCGAGCGGAACGCGCTGCTCGTGAGCGCGGGCTACGCGCCGATCTACGGCGAACGGCCGCTCGCCGCGCCGGAACTGGAACCGGTCCGACGGGCGCTTCAATTCATCCTGCGCCAGCAGGAACCGTTTCCCGCCTTCGTCCTCGACGGCCAGTGGAACATCGTCATGCGCAACGATGCGTCGCGGCGGATCTTCGGCCTGTTCAAGGGTCCCGGCCACGACGAGCAGTCGGTCAACGTAATGCGCACGGTCTTCGATCCGGGTCGATTGCGCGGCTTCATCACGAACTGGGAGGACGTTGCGCAGTGCCTGATGCATTCGCTCCATCGGGAGGTCGCGACCACCGGGAACGAGGCGGTGATGCGCCTGCGTGACGAGCTGCTCGCGTATCCGGATGTTCCGTCGCGATGGGCGGAGCCTGAAGGCGTGGCGCCGATGGCGCCGCTCGTCAGCATGCAGATGCGGAACGGCGACCTCGCACTCGCGTTCTTTTCCACCATCACGATGTTCGCGACGCCGCGCGACGTGACGCTGCAGCAGCTGAAGATCGAGTGCTTCTTTCCAGCGGACGCCGTCACCGAACAGGTCGCCCGCCGGCTCGCCTATCCAGAACCCGTCGCCGTGTAGTCGTTGGTCATTGGTCATTGGTCGAGGAAGTCGTTGACCAATGACCAATGACCATTACGTCCCGCGTAATCGCCACGCGCGATTCGGCTCGGCAGAATGGATCGCGGATCGATGCTTCACGCGATCGCATTCACGCTCGTTCTGCAGCTGTCCAACACAGCGAACGTGCCGCGTCTGACGCTCGACAAAGCGCGGACGGAAGTCGTTCGGGTCTATCGCGACATCGGCGTCGACATCGAATGGTCGGCCTCCGGCGTCGTGCCTGGCGGTTCGTCGCAGGCGATTCACGTCATCCTGGTGCCGTACGAAACCGGCGATCTCCGTCGGCGGCCGCTGACCGTGTTGGGCGCGGCGATCCGGACGCCGCATGGTACGCAGGTCGCGTATGTGTTCTATCGCCGTGTGGAAACGGAAGCGGCGCAGTACGACGTGTCGATCGCGTTCGTGCTGGCGTGCGCGATCGCGCACGAGATTGGTCACCTGCTGCTGCCGGATGGATTGCAGCGCGGCCACGCCGGAGCAGGGTTGATGCGCCCGTTGTGGGACCGAGACGATTTCCGCCGCGCTGCCATGGGTCAGCTGCGCTTTCTGCCGGAGCAGGCCCTCCTGATCCGGACGCGCCTTACAACCGCTTATTGAATATCAACGCGGCGACCGCACTGGCCAGGAGTTCAACGAGCACGACGAGCGTCAGCAGCGTGAAGCGCCAGTCGCGCTGCTGCGCGTACTCGACGATCGACACGAGCACGCGCGCCACCGGCGTGGCGAGCAGCACGACGATGCCCGTCTGCAGCAGCGCGTTCGCGAGCGCCGGCGCGCCGCCGACGAGCGTGACGCCAAGACCGGCCGCGAGGCAGATCGAGCTCGCCATCACGCCGGCGCGAAGCACGCCGCCAACCAGTTGTTCGAGACGCGAGGCGGAAGGCGCTGCCATGGCTCCGATCGACGCTACCTCGTGCCGCGAATCAGCATCATCATGGCAATGATGAACAGCAGGACCGCCATCAGCAGCTTCAGCCACCGGGCCGAGGCGCGCTGACCGAAGCGCATCCCGCCCCACGATCCGAGTTGAACGCCGAGGACCGCCGCCGCCGCGAGCGCGGGCACCAATTGTCCGCGGCCGTAGTAGATGACGGCGCCCGCCGTCGCGGTGACGCCGATCATGAACGCGCTGGTGGCCGCCGCGGCGCGAATCGGCACGCCGCACCACGCGTTCAGCACCGGCACCTTGATGAAGCCGCCGCCGATGCCGAGCAGCGACGACAGATTGCCGGCGATGAAGGACGCGACGAGCGCCACCGGCAGCCGCCTGATCCGATAGGTGACGGTCGCCGCGCTCTCATCTTCATAGAACCGTCCGCCGAGGGCGCCCGGATCAATCGACGGATCGAGGATCACGTTTCGACGCTGCAGGCGGCTCAACATGATCACCGCGACGATCACCGTCGTGACGCCGAACAGCTTCTGCACCGTCGACTGCGCCAGCAGTTGCGCGGTGAGGCCGCCGAGGAGACTCCCGCCCGCGGTCGCCACTTCGAGGAGCATGCCGAGCCGCATGTTGATCAACTGCTTGCCCGCGCGTCCGGCCGATACGCTGCTCGACGTGGCGATGACCGTGGTCAGGCTGATCGCCGCGGCGGCTGTGATCGGAAAGCTCAAACCGAGATTGAGGAACGGTACGAGGAAGATGCCGCCGCCGAGACCGAGCAGTGCGCCGAGGGTGCCGGCGACCGTGCCAGCGACGAAGATGATGAGCGCAAGGACCGGCGTAACCGTCGGCATTCAGAAAGTGTGAAGTCTGAAGTCTGAAGTCTGAAGTGAAGCGTGGAAGCTCGAAGTCTGAAGTTGCCGCTGACGATCGTGCGGTTTTCTGACTTCCGACTTCAGACGTCAAACTTTCTGGTCTGTGCCAGGTAGCGCGTCGCCTTTTCGATGGCGCGCGACTCGGCCTCCTCGCGCGTCGAGCCGTCGGCGCGCGCGAACCGCGCGCCGGGATCGACGTTCGCGATCGTGCAGTGATAGACGTCGCCGAGCTTGTAGGTTTCGACCGAAACCTGCCAGCCCGCCAGCTCCACCTGCCGTCGTGAGTACTCTTCAGGTTTCATCGC
>DAIUKO010000063.1:0-27901 GCA_036848175.1 Vicinamibacterales bacterium
TCACGATGATGGCGCGCCGCCGCGGCCCCAGCCGGCCGAGGGCGTTCCACACGGTTGTCCGCGCGATGAGCGCGGCTTCGTGACTGGTCGACGTCTGCGGCGCGGCCTCCACAGCCAGCGCGGGGTCCAACCGTGTCCGCACCGCCCTCCGTCGCCAGCCGTCGCGGCCCACGTTGATCAACACCCGCACCAGCCACGCTTCCTCGCTGGCCGGACCCTGTGGGACCGACGCCGGCGATCGGGCGGCGCGCAGGAACGTCTCCTGGACCAAATCGCGCGCCTCCTCCGAGTCCGACGCGAGCCGCCGGGCGAGGCGGTAGAGCCGCTCGTGATGGGCATCGAACAAGGCCGCCAATCTGGCGGCCGAGCTCGCGGCATATGCCTCAGCCGGAGCGCCGCTTAGGGGCACCGCCACCGCCTCGCCGGTCACACCCGCGTAAACGGCCGACCACGGCCTCATGTTGGCAGGAGTGTAAACCTTACTAACCGTGCCGGTTAGTCGCCGTCTAAGCTCTTGACCGATGACCGACGCCACCGAGGCGGCAGCTGTCCTGGCCCGAGCGCGTCAGGGCGACAGCGACGCGTTCCGCGCACTCATCGAGCGGCACAGCCGCAGTGTGTTCCGGTTGGCGTATCGGATGACGGGAAACGAACAGGATGCGGAAGATGTCGTCCAGGAAAGTTTTCTTCGCGCGTATCGGCAGCTCGGGCGCTTCGAGTCGCGCGCGAACTTCGGCACCTGGCTCTATCGCATCGTCGCCAACTGCTCGGTGGATCTGATGCGCGCCAAACAAGCCCGCCACGATCAGGCCCGCGGCGAGAGCCTCGATGCCGCCGTCGAGATGCCGGCGTCGCAGACGCCGGGACCGGAACGGCTCGCGCACAGCTCCGAGATCGAGCGGCGCGTGCGCGATGCGCTCGGCGGGCTGAGTCCACTCGAACGTGCCGCGTTCACCCTGCGGCACTACGAAGGACGATCGATCGAGGAAATCGGCAAGACGCTCGGCCTCGGCACGAGCGCCGCGAAGCACAGCGTGTTTCGCGCGGTGAAGAAGCTACGCATTGCGCTGCAGCCATTGCGAGGCGAGTCGTGAAGCACTATCACGAAGACGATCTGATTCTCTATTACTACGGCGAGGGGCGAAAGCGTCCCGACATCGAGCGTCACCTCGATGAATGCGGCACGTGCGCGGCGAACTATCGCGAGATCGCGGGCACGCTCTCGATGGTCGTCGAACCGCCGCTGCCGGAGCGCGGCGACCAGTACGGCCTCGAAGTCTGGCAGCGGATCCGCCACAAGCTTCCGGAGCAGGAGCTGCCGTGGTGGTCGTTGTGGTTCCGCGGCGAGCGGCTGATGCTCGTCGCGGCGGCGGCGGTGCTCGTGCTCGCGGCGTTCGTCGCAGGACGATATCTGCCGGGCGAACGGGCCGGGTCGGGACCGGCCGGCGACACGCCGCCGACCATGGCCAGGGGCGGCACGGCCGAGGAACGTCAGCGGATTCTCCTCAGCTCGGTCGCGGATCACCTCGATCGATCCGCGCGCGTGCTCACCGACGTCGTGAACACGGCGGAGAGCCGCGACATCTCGACCGAACAGCGCTGGGCGGAGGATCTCCTGACGACGAGCCGGCTCTATCGGCAGGACGCAGAGGACGCCGGTGAGCAGACGGTGGCGACCGTGCTCGACGATCTCGAACGGAGTCTGCTCGAAATCGTGCACAGCCCATCGCAGATCAGCGCGGCGGATCTCGAACAAATCCGGCGCCGCATCGACCTGGCGGCGCTGCTCTTCAAGGTGCGGGTGTTGAGCGACGAACTGCGGCAGCGCGACAGCGCACCGGCCGACGCCGCCACTCCGCGGACATCAACAAGGAAAATCAGCTAACAGCCATGACCCTCTACTCCCTGTACTCAATGCCACGCAGCTTCTTCCTGACGATGATTGTCGCGGCGGCGCTCGCCGCGCCGGCGGCCGGCCAGCCGGTCGGCGGCGGACCGATCGGCCCTGGTCCGATCGGTCCGGGTCCGATCGGACTCGGACCGATTGGTCCCGGTCCGCACGCGATGCGGCTCGGCCCGATTGATCCGCACGGGATCGGCGGGGCCCCGTTCGCTGCAAATGATGACGACCGTGCTGATGATCTCTACGAGGCCGCCCGCGACGCGATGGAGGAAGGCAAGTACGATCGCGCACTCGACCGGTTGAATCAGCTCATCGACCTGAAGAGCAACCGCACTGACGCGGCGCTCTATTGGAAAGCCTACAGCCTCGCCAAGCTCGGACGCCGCGCCGATGCGCTCGACTCGCTCGCCACGCTGCAGCAGCAGTTCAAGGACAGCCGGTGGATGAAGGAGGCGAAGGCGCTCGACATCGAGCTGCGCCAGGCGTCGGGCCAGACGATCGCGCCCGAGTCGCAGAACGACGAGGAGTTGAAGCTGCTGGCGCTGCGCGGCCTGATGAACAGCGATCCGGACCGCGCGATCCCGATCATCGAGCAGATGCTGAACTCGCCGTCGAACTCACCGAGAGTGAAGGACCGCGCGCTGTTCGTCATGAGCCAGGCCGGCTCGTCGCGTGCCCGCGAGATCATGGGCAACCTGGCCAAGGGCGCCTCGAATCCGGATCTGCAGCTTCGCGCGATTCACTACCTCGGCATCATGGGCGGCGCCGACAGCCGGCAGATTCTCGCGGACGTGTATCGGACGTCGAACGATCCGAACGTGAAGAAGCGGATCATCAACAGCTTCATGGTGTCGGGCGACCGCGCGCGCCTGCTCGGTCTCGCGAAGAGCGAAACCAACGCCGAACTGCGCGGCTCGGCCGTGCAGCAGCTCGGCGTGATGGGCGCGCATACGGAGCTCGCGGAGCTGTATTCGACCGAAACCTCGGTCGACGTCAAGAAGCGCATCATCCAGGCGATGTTCGTCGGCGGCAACGCCGACAAACTGATCGACCTGGCGAAGACGGAAAAGGATCCGCAATTGCGGCGCGCCGCGGTGCGCAATCTCGGTCTGATGGGCAGCGCCAAGACGGCCGACGCGATCAAGGCCATCTACCTGTCCGACTCGACGCCGGAGATCAAGAAAGAAGCGATCAACGCGCTGTTCCTGCAGAACAACGGCAAGGTCCTCGTCGAGCTCGCACGCGCCGAAAAGGATCCGCAGATGAAGAAGGAAATGATCAGCAAGATGTCGGTGATGGGCAAGTCGAAGGAAATCACTGACTACCTGCTGGAGATCCTGAAATGAGCCCGAAAGCACTCGGCGCTCTTTGTGTTCTTTGTGCTCTTTGTGTCCTTTGTGCCCACGCGCAGGGCCGCGTCAGCAACGCGAAGACCGAAACGCGATCGGCGGCACAGGGCCTCGAGCAGGAGATCCGTGCACTCACCGCCCGCGGGGGCGTCACCTGGTTCGGCTATCGCGTGCCGATGGTCTCGGGCCCGCGGCAGATGTGCTGCTACGACACGATCTCGACGAGCGGCGACGTCTGCTGCGGAACGTGTCGCCTCGAGGGCGGCAGCGGTGTCACGTTAAGTACAGGGAACACAGGCGACTCGATGTCGATGCGCGGCTCGCGCGTGATGCTCGAGCCGGCGACCGAGTTTCTGGTACTCGCGCGCGCCGAAGGCGGCGCTGTGAATCGCGTCCGCACCTTCACGCCCGACTGCGACATCGACGCTGGCGGCCTCAACGTCGTCTGGTTGACGGACGTCAAGCCGGACGAGAGCATCGCCTGGCTCTCGTCTCTGGTGCTCTCGTCACCCGAAAGCGGCGAACGGCGCGATCGCGTCGGCAAAACGGCGATGAGCGCGATCGCCCTTCATAACGTGCCGGCTGCCGACCGCGCGCTCGAGAGCTTCGTCGCGCCGACGCGTCCGGAGTGGCTGCGCGGCGACACGGCGTTCTGGCTCGGCTCGGCGCGCGGCGATGCCGGCGCGCGCCTGCTGACTCGGATGATCGCCGAGGATCCGAGCGAGAAGGTGCGCCACAAGGTGACGTTCGGCTTGTCGGTCAGCAAGACGCCGGCCGCGCTGACGACGCTCCTGAACACCGCGAAGAACGATCAGAGCCGTAAGGTCCGCGGTCAGGCGCTGTTCTGGCTTGCGCAGCGAGCCGGCAAGGAGGCGCTCGCGACGATCTCCGGCGCGATCGACAACGATCCCGACACCGAGGTGAAGAAGAAGGCGGTCTTCGCGCTCAGCCAGATGCCGGCGGACGAAGGGGTGCCCAAGCTGATCGAGGTCGCGCGCAGCAATCGCAATCCCGAGGTCCGCAAGCAGGCGATGTTCTGGCTCGGACAGTCGAACGACCCGCGCGCGGTGAAGTTCTTCGAGGACATCCTCCTCAAGAAATAGCCGCTGCTACAATCGCGCCGATTACGTGCACGTCCCCAGCGCCGATGATTCGTGGTGCCCGTTCTTCCATCGGCCTCGCGACTGGCCGCACACCCATCACGTCCACGTCGTTGAAGCGGGAGGCGAGGAAGAGCGGCGCACGCTGGCGTTCCGCGACTACCTGCGCGCGCATCCGTCAGCGGCGCGTGAGTACGAAGCGCTGAAGCGGCGGCTCGCGGCGCGGCACGGCGGATCCGACGCGGAGTCGCGCGAGGCCTATGCGGCGGCAAAAAGCTCGTTCATCGACCGGATTCTGACGATGGCGACGAGAAGCTCTTACTAGCCTTTCACTTCGACTCGCCGCGCGTCGTCCACCAGTGTCTGCACCTGATCGTGCGTGAGAGTGCGATTGGAGGCTTTTGCCGCGGCAAAGACGCGATCCACGATCTCGTCGCTCGCCGGCAGCCCGCGCTTCTCGAGCCAGAAGATCACGTTCGATCGGCCGGACATCGGGCCGACTTCGATCTCCTGCTCCCGTCCAACCAGGCTCGCGGGCACCGCCGCGTAGACGGCGTCCATCAGCGGACGATCGCCCATGCGGAAGGCCTTCACGACGGCTGAGGCGTGAACGCCGGTAGCGGTGCGGAACGCGTCGGAGCCGAGCACCGGATAATTCGGCGCGATGCGGACGTCGCAGGCGCGGGCGACCGCCACGCAGTACGCCGGCAGCTTCGTCAGATCCTGATCGCGGTAGCCCATCATGACGAGATTGACGAGCAGCAGGTCGAGCGGCGTGTTGCCGCACCGCTCGCCGATCCCGAGCGCCGCGCCGTGCAGCCGCGTCGCGCCCGCTTCGAGCGCGGCGATGGCCGACGCCACGCCGAAGCCGCGGTCCTTGTGGCCGTGCCAGTCGATGCCGACGTCGGAGCCGAGATCGTCGATCACCGATTTGACGAACCGCACGACCGCCTTCGCGCCATGCTGCGTGGCATGGCCGACCGTGTCCGCGACGCAGACACGCTTCGCCCCGGCGCGAATCGCGGTCGTGTACAACGCGCGGATCGAATCCGGATCGGCGCGCGTCGTATCCTCGGTCACGTACATCGTCGTGAGACCTTCCTTCACCGCGAAGGTCAACGCGTCCTCCGTCGCTCTTTGCAGGTACTCGAGCGTCCACCCCTCGGCGTACAGGCGGATCGGACTCGAGCCGATGAAGGCGCAGCATTCGATCGGCACGCCGGTCCGCTGCGTGATCTCGACGATCGGCTTGATGTCCGCGACGAGGGTGCGCGCGGCGCAGTTGGCGCGAATTTTCAGCTTGCTCGACGCGATCGCCTTGGCCAGCCGCTCGACGTCGCGCGCCACGCGCGGCCCCGCCCCCGGCAGACCGATGTCCGCCGTGTCGATGCCGAGCGCGTCCATGTGGTGGAGGATGTCGATCTTCTCGTCGATCGTCGGCGTCCGCACCGACGGCGACTGCAGCCCGTCGCGCAGGGTTTCGTCGTCGAGCATCGCGATCGGACCGGGGCCCGCCTCGTCGTGATTCCAGTCGTAGATCAGCGGGTGAGGTGCAATGGCCAAAGGCTTATCTGCTCCGAGCCAGCTCGACGGACGTCAAACCGATGATGAGAATCGCTGCCGACGCGGCCGTCGCCGTCCACAGTCCGCGTGTGAGCGCCGGCCGCATGAAGTCGTCGATCGCCACGGTCGCCGCCACGCCCGCGGCGGCGACCACGCGCCGGCCGGCGATGACGATGACGTGATCGAAGACGACGTTCCAGACGATGACGGCCCAGGTAATCCACAGCGCACGAGCGAGTCGCGCAGCCTTGTCGGATCGGCCAGGTCCGATCACCATGGGGCGATTATCGCATGCCCGCCGCGAAGTACAGGGCCAGCAGCAGAAGGAGCAAGATGATGGCGACCGTCACGACCATCGTGCGGCGGCGTGACGAAGTTGCGGGCAGGGACGCCGGTTGATACTTCGCTTCAGTCGTCGCGGTTCCGCAGCGATAGCAGATGAGCGCCTTTTCGGCGATTTCGGCGCCACATTTTCTACACTGCATGGCGCTGCATCACTGGACGCACGGCCGCCATGATAATCAGAACCAGGCCGAACGTGCACACGATGGTCGCGCCGGTCGGGAGATCGAGTTTGAGCGACAGATACACGCCGAGCGCCGAAACGAGCGTGCCCATCGACCAGCCAATCGCCAGGCGTTTGCCGATCGAATCGGCGTACAGCATCGCCGCCACCGACGGGACGATCAGATAGCAGAACACCAGGAGCACGCCCGCAATCGCCACCGACGAGGTGACGACGAAGCCGAACGACGCGTAGAACAAAAAGTCCCACACGCGGATCGACAGGCCGGGCGGCTCGGTGCGATTGTGGTGGGCCATCGTCACCGCGAAGAACTGGCGCCGGAAAATGTAGTGGAACAGGCCGATCGCGCCGTAGAGCAGCGCGGTTTTTCTGACCTCCGGCCACGAGACCGCGAGGATGTTGCCGACGAGCATGTCCTTGAGGTGCTCGCTCTCGGAGGTCGCCTTGCTCATCGCCAGAATCGCCGCCGCCGAGGCGACGGCGTAGCAGATGCCGATGACCGCTTCCTGCGGAATGCGCGCGCGCCGCACGCGAATCAGCGCGAAGACCGCCGCGCCGATGAACGTGAACGCCAGACTGATCCAGTAGACGACCGGAGCGTGCGGATCGCCGCCCGTCACCGGCATCAACAACGCGATCGTCCCGCCGAGGGCGGCAATCTGCGCCAGCGACAGATCGACGAAGATGACGCCGCGCTCTACGACGTGGACGCCCAGATAGGCATGAATGCCGGTGAGGATGAGGCTGGCGGCGAACGGCGCCGCCAGGAACTCGAGCATCGACGTGTCCATGTTATTTGCTCGCGCCTACTCTCTTGATCGCCTCGATCAGCAGGTTGATGTCGTAGTCGAACAGCTTGAAGAAGTCGGTCACCTCTTTGACGCCGCCGACCGACGGCGGCATCACCAGGACCTCGCCGCCGACGTCGGCGGCGATCTTCTTCGGCGTCTTCAAATCGAAGTACGGCTCGACGAGGATCAACTTGACGCCCTGCCGCTTCATCTCGTTGATGAGGTCCAGCGTGTGCTGCGGCGTCGGCGGAATGCCCGGGCGCGGCTCGACGTAGCCCATGATGTCGAGGCTGAACCGCTTGGCGAAATTGGGGAACGATCGGTGGTAGGTGACGACCTTCATCCCCTTGTAGGGCGCCATCGCCGCGAGCCACCGCTTCTCAGCGGCGTCGATGCGCGCATTGAAGTCGGCAAGACGCTGCTCGAAGAAGGCGCGATCGTTCGGCCGCAGCTGCGAAAACTTGTCGGCCACTTCTTTGGCGATGCGCTTGCCATTCTCCGGATCGAGCCAGTAGTGCGGGTTGCCGAGCGGATGGACATCGCCCATCGCCCGCGTGATCTGCCCTTGCGGCATCTCGAGAATCTCCGCATTGAGCGACGCATCGAGGTAGCCGTCGGCGCCGGGCTGGATTCGCGCGTTCCGGCTCTGCTGAATGAGCGGCGGCAGCCACCCAATCTCCAGCTCGCGGCCGACGACGACGAGGACGTCCGCCTTCTGCAGCTTCAGGATGAAGCTGGGCTTCGGTTCCACGTAGTGCGGATCCTGGTAACCGCGCGCGAGCGATTCGATCGACGCGCGATCGCCGGCGACCTCGCGCGCGATCGCCGCAAGATCCTCGGTCGCCGTGATGACGTTCAACTTGGCCTGCGCGAACGCCGGCAGCGGGAGCAGGACGATCGCGGCAGTCAGACCGGTGAGGAATTTCTTCATGAGGACACCTAGAACGGATGCGCGCCGTGCGCACCGATTGAGAACTGGAACTGGAACAAGAACTCGTTCGCCGACTCGCCGAGCGCGTAGTTGATGCGGCGGTACTGACCGCGAACCTGACTGAACTCGCTCGGCCAGTAGGTCAGGAGCAGCGACCCGCCGGTGTCGAGCAACGACGCATCGTCGGCGCGATAGGAACGGTCGTAGCGAGCGCCGGCGAACCACCGCCGCGCGAACTGGTAGTCGCCGGACACGTACATGCCGTCGCTCGCTTGCAAGCCGTTCTGCTGATCGCGGCGGCTCCAGATCCACTCCGTGCGGCCGACGAACGAGCGATAGATCGACCGTTGAAGCGGACGCCACCGGACCGTCGCGTCGAGGCCGTAGAGATTCGTCACGAACCTGCCGGGATCCTCGTTGTCGAGCTGCCCCGCCGTGTTGTGGCCGCGCGCGTACGAGAACCCGACGTCGATATTGCTGTCTTCGGTGAGGTCGTGGTACGCGCGAACGTGCCCGACGTAGCTGACCTCGCTGCGCTTGGTCGTGCGGAACAGCGGCTGCTCGTCCGGCCCCGAGTCGCCGCGGAAGACCTGGCCGGTCGCCTCGAGGAACAGCCACGGATTGGGAATCAGTCTGGCGACGGAGAATCCGGCGTCGGAAATCCCGTCTTCGCCGCCGACGAGGTTGTTGGTGACGAGCGGGCGATCGGTCCACGGCAGCACGTGGTTGTGCAGCGCGTTCACCTTGCCGAACGCCGCTCGCATCTTCCCGACTTTCGTCAGAAGTCCACCCGGCAACGACGTGAACGTCACATACCCTTCCTCGAGCTCGACGCCTTCCTCGCCGAACGAGATAAAGAAGTCGCCGCGCGCATAGGGATCCACGACCGCCTGAAAGGACGCCTCCGACTCGTGCATCTGCAGCGTCCGGGAACGATCGCCCGGCCCGAACGGATCGGGGTGGAGATCGTTCTTGCCGATGGCACCGAGGAAGTCGCCGATGACGGCCATGTCCGGATTGAAGACTTTCGATCCCGCGGCGACGTTGCCGTACACGGGCAACGACCCGCTCGGTCCACCGGCGCCTTCCGCGCCGGGCGGCACTTGCGCGGTCGCCGGCGGCGCGGCGGCCGCGGCCGCGGGCTGCGGCGCCGGTGCGGCGCCCTCAGCCGTGGCGAGTTTCGCCTCGAGCGCCGTCAAGCGATCGCCGTACTGCTGCTTCAACGTTTCGAAGTCGCGGCGGAGCTGGTCGATCTCCTGCCGCAACGCCTGCGCATCCTGCGCCGATGCCGGTGACGATCCCGTCAAGAACACGGCTGCGACGACTGATGCGCACACAAAGTGCGTGACTCGCATCGGTTTTCCTCCGTACGACGGCGCCTGCGCGCCGCCGCGTGTCTCCAGTGTGGGTCGAGGAAAGCTATCGTCCGGCGGGCGGCGAGCGGCCCGATGATGAGGCCGCGAATATGGTGCTTTCAGCGAGCGGCAGCGTCTGTGTGGCGCTGCCGATGTCGTCAAGGTGACCGGCTCCAATCGCCGCGGGCGTATGCGGATCGGATCCGAGCACGCTCGCCGAGCACGACATGCAGTGCTGCGGCGTTTTGATGTGGCAGACGAGATCGTGATGCTCGAAGGGGATCGTCAGGAGGACGAGGGCATAAATCGCCAACCCGGCGAGGTTCAACACCCGCGAACGGCGACTCCTTGTCCCTTCTGACATTTAGTTCATTCGATGATACTGCGGTGAGCTCAGCACGACCAGCTCAACGGCCGACCACGAACTTGAGACGAGCGGCCCACCCTCCAAGGTCGCGCTCGTGCTGTGCTGCGGAGCCGCTTCCCTCCGCGAACCGTTGAGAGACACCCCCATTGCCGAAAATGCCCGGAACGTGCGTGTACTGGGCGTCTACTGCAATGCCAATCCAGCGAAACGCGCGCACCTCCACGCCCGCGTCGAAGATGCCGCCGCTGTTGGTGACGTCCACGTTCTCCGACGGATCGGCGAAATCCGAGTCCTCGGTGTAGTGATACCACCCGACTCCGCCACCGACGTACGGGATCACGCGCGGGTGCACGTTGAACCGATAGCCGCCGGTGATTTCGAGCGGCTTGATCGTCGAGCGCAGCGGAATGCCGAGCTTGAAGACGGTGCCGTTGCTGACGAACACTCGCTGGCCGACCAGCTGCTGATCCGTCTCCATCAGGCGGCTGGCACTGACCTCGCCGTAAACGCGCCCTTGCCAGCCGGTCACCTGAAGCCCGCCTCCCCAGAACCGTGCCGACGAATCGCCGAAGACGGCGTCGAATGTCTTCGACGCGGCGAACGTCTCGTTGCTGATGGCGACGAACGGCCGCAGCGAGATCGCCGGCGCATCCAGCGCAGGGCCGTACCACGACGAGGCGCTCTGGGCGTGTGCTGGAGATGCCGCCGCGACAATCGCGAGCAGGATCGCGGCGGCCTTCACTTCGCGGCACCCAGGCCGAACATCGCATTGCGCACGTCAATCAACCCGAATCCGAATTGATTGTCGCGGCCAGTGGTGCCCAGATCGGTCGCGTACTTTTCGAGGGCGTCTTCGATCGCCGCCGGATCGGTGATGCCCTGCTGCATCAGGATCGCGGCGGCGCCGGCGACGTGCGGCGTCGCCATCGACGTCCCCTGATATGGGATGTAGCCGAGCACATCGAAGCGCGGCGCGCGGTACTGCGACGGCGGCAACAGGAACGTGTCGGTGAAGTTGCCGTCGAACGTCTGCTGATAGATTTCGCCGGCGACGCCGAATCCGCGGTTCGACCCACCCGGCGCCGCCAGCTCGACATACGGACCGGTCGTCGAATAGAACGCGCGATTCCGGTTGCGGTCCACCGCGGCGACCGAGACGGCGCCACTCACGCGCGAGGCGATCTCGGCGACGACCTCGATCGGGTTGCCGTCCTCGAAGCCGTTTCCTGCCGCAATCGCGATGAAAACGCCTTTGCCGACCGCGTATCTGATCGCGTCCTCGACGACCGGTGCGGAGGGACCTTCGCGGCCGACGCTGAGATTGATGATCTTCGCCCCGTTGTCCGCCGCATACCGGATGCCGCGCGCGACTGTGTCGTCGGTCCCCTCATTCGGCGCGCCGAACAGGTCGTCCCAGACGCTGTCAACCACTTTGACCGGCATCAGCTTGACGTTGAACGCCACGCCGGCGGTGCCCTGGTTGTCGTTGGTCAGCTGACCGATCGTGCCGCTGACATGCGTTCCATGACCGTCGAAGTCGAGCGGCATGTTCGTGTTCCAGATGAAGTCGCGAGGCGCCACGATCCGGTCGGGTTGAGCCGCGGCGATAACCTGTCTCGCCGCAGAGTACGGAATCATCACCCGCCCCAACGGCGGGTAGAGGCGCCCTTGATCGTCGCGAAACGCCCGAACTGTCGCCACGACTGTTGCATCCTGGTACGCGATTCCGGTGTCTACGACGGCAACGGTGATGGTCGATCCGGCGGCCGGCTGGATGTCCCAGGCGCGCTCGAGATCGATCATCGGCAGGTTCCACTGGTTCGACGCGTAGAGCGGATCGTTCGGCTTGAACATCGTGTGCATGCGATACGACGCCTGCGCGTACATCACGACGTCGCCGTGCGCTTCCATGAGCCGCCGCGACGTTTCGACCGGATCCTCACCGTCCGCCAGCCGGACGATGTCGAAATCGGCGTACGGCCCGCGATCTCCCATCACCGGAGCGTCCGACGCGTCGTTCAACGCGCTGAGCCGCGCCGCCAGCGGCGCGTCGTCGCGAAACCTGACGATCATGCGCCCGGGCCTGAAGCTGGCGCCGGCCATCTTGACGTCGTCCACGGCGAGTGCGCGGATTGCGGCTCGATGGAAGGCTTCGAGCGCGCCAGGTCCGTGGGTGTCGTCTTTCATCAAGCCGACGTCTGCGGCAGGCAGGCCGACGCCCTGAAGAATCAGGAACGGTGGATCGTCGTAGCGCTGGTCGCCGTGAAGCTTCGGGTGGGCGGCGATGACTGCGGCGGCAGCGAGGGCCACCGCGGTCCAGCGAGCACGCGATCCGAGCATCGATGTATTCTACAGGCGAGTAGACACACAAACTTGTGCCACTTCCGTCATGGCTGAGACACTTTTTCACAAAGTCTGGAATGCCCACGCCGTCAGGAAGCTGCCAAGCGGGCAGACACAGTTGTTCGTGGGCTTACACCTTATTCACGAAGTGACCACGCCGCAGGCGTTCGACATGGTCCGCCAGCACGGGTGGCGCGTCGCCTTTCCGGAACGTACCTTCGCGACCATCGATCACATCGTGCCGACGCGGGCGCAGCAGCGCCCGTTCCTCGACGTGATGGCCGAGGAGATGGCGACATCGCTCGAACGCAACTGCCGCGATGCCGGCATCCCGCTGTGGACGCCGGAGCAGGACGAGCAAGGGATCGTGCACGTGATTGGACCCGAGCTCGGGCTCACGCAGCCAGGGATGACGATTGCCTGCGGCGACAGCCACACATCCACCCATGGCGCGTTGGGCGCCATCGCGTTCGGCATCGGCACCTCGCAGGTCCGCGACGTCCTCGCCTCGCAGTGCCTCGCGCTCGATCCGTTGAAGGTGCGACGGATTGACGTGACCGGATCGCTGAAGCGCGGCGTGTACGCCAAAGACGTGATCCTGACGATCATTCGCCGGCTCGGCGTACAGGGCGGCGTCGGGTTCGCGTACGAATACGGCGGTCCCACGATCGACGCGATGACGCTCGACGAGCGGATGACGATCTGCAACATGTCGATCGAGGGAGGCGCGCGCGTCGGCTACGTCAATCCCGACGACACCACCTTCGCGTATCTGCGCGGCCGCCCGTTCGCTCCGCAGGGGACCGCGTTCGATCGCGCGGTGGCGTGGTGGCGTCAGATCGCGTCGGATCGGAACGCCGCCTACGACGATCGCGTGTCGGTCGATGCCGCGCGCATCGAGCCGACCGTCACGTGGGGCATCAATCCAGGCCAGTCGGTCGGCGTCAGCGAGGCGATCGAGGGGGATCCGCACGACGAAGCGTTTGCCTTCATGGGATTCCGTCCGGGCGCGCGGGTGACCGGCACGAAAATCGACGTCGCGTTCATCGGGTCATGCACGAACGGGCGCCTCTCCGATCTGGAAGAGGCGGCGCGGATCGTCAAGGGATCGCGCGTCGCGCGTCACGTCAAGGCGCTCGTCGTGCCCGGTTCGAAGAGCGTCAGCCGCGCCGCCGAGGCACGCGGTCTCGATCGCGTGTTCATCGACGCCGGTTTCGAATGGCGCGGCGCCGGCTGCTCGATGTGCCTCGGGATGAATCCGGACAAGCTCGTCGGACAGCAGACCTGCGCCTCGTCGTCGAACCGCAATTTCAAAGGGCGGCAGGGCAGCCCGACCGGACGCACGCTGCTGATGAGTCCGGCGATGGTCGCCGCGGCGGCGATCGCAGGCGAGGTGGTCGACGTACGAAAGGTGCTCGAAGAGGTACCCGCGTGAGCGATCAAAACCTGAACATCACCTGCATCGAAGGCACGGGCCTGCCGGTCCGAGGCCACGACATCGACACGGACCGGATCATGCCGGCGCGATTCCTGGTGGCGGTGTCGTTCGATGGACTCGAGCGCCATGTGTTCGAGGACGACCGGAAGGCCGATCCGTCGCATCCGTTCGACGATCCGCGTTATCGAGGCGCGTCGATTCTCGTCGTGAACGCCAACTTCGGCTGCGGATCGTCGCGCGAGCACGCGCCGCAGGGCCTGGCGCGGTTCGGCATCCGGGCGATCGTCGGTGAGTCGTTCTCGGACATCTTTCGCGGCAACGCCGCGATGATGGGGATGCCGTGCTTCGCCGCGGCGCACGAAGCGATTGAGGCCTTGCAGGAACTGGTCGAACAGACGCCAGAGGCGACGATCACCGCGGACGTCGCGTCCGGGGAAATCACGGCGGGGCCGCTGCGTTTCACGGCCACGCTGCCGCCGGCGCTGCGCGACGCGTTCGTGTCAGGTCAGTGGAACCCCACCGCGATGCTGCTCGATCGGTTCGATGAAGTAAGAGCGGTCGCCGCCAGGTTGCCGTATCTCGCAGGTTTTTAGCGGCGAGAAAACACAGAGTGTTTTCAGTGTCCTTTGTGCTGATTCAGCGGTGGAGCTGGCGAGGGTTCGCGATCGGGTCTCTCCTGAGCCACCGACAGAAACGCCTCCGCGGCATGCGAGCGGTTCGCCTTCCGGCAGACGATCATCACCTGCCGCCGGCGTGACACCCCGCTGACGGGAATCGCGGCGAGCCGGCCGGCGGCAATCTCGGTGATCGCGCAGCGCCGCGGCAGGAGCGCGACTCCCAGCTTCAGTTCCACCGCGCGCTTGATCCCGTCGAGGCTCGGCAGCGAGATGACCATGCTTAGCGGAATGTGCCGCTGCTCGAAGAGACGGAGCACGCGCTCGCGCGCCGGCGACGGATCGTTGTGCGCCACCACCGGCTCCTGTGCCACTTCCTCCATCGTCACCTGTTTTCGTCTGGCGAGCGCATGCGACGGCGGCGTGAGGAGCACGAGCTCGTCGCTGCCGACGGCGACCTCGAGCAGTCCTTCCTCCGCCGGATGAAACGTGAGGGCGCCGAAGTCGAGGCTCCCCTGCACGACTTCCACGGCAATCTGCCGCGCCGGAACGCGACGCACGTCGATGGCGATGTCGCCGTACTTGCGGCGAAAGCGGGCGATCAGCGGCAACAATGTGTGGACGGCGGCTTCGTTCGCGCCGATCAGAATTCGACCGCGCCGCAGATCGCGGAGCTCGCGGACGGCGTGCTCGGTTTCTTCCGCCATCCGGATGAGCCGATGCCCGTAGTTCTGCAGCATCCGCCCGGCTTCGGTGAGCGTGCCGTTCTTCGACGAGCGATCGAAGAGCTGCTCGCCGAGATCGACTTCGAGGCGGCGGACGGCCTGGCTGACGGCGGGCTGCGTTCGATGCACCTTGGCGGCGGCGCGCGAAAAGCTGCGCTCCTGCGCAACGGTGAGAAAAATCTTCAATGCATTCAGGTCCATCGCCGCCCGCGGCAGCATAACATGGCCTTATCTTTGTGTAACTATTATCACTTTGACTACTAGGCCCCGGTGCGGGCACCATACCGCCATGGCTGAACCGATTACCGTCTTCGACACGACGCTGCGCGACGGCGAGCAGGCGCCCGGTTTCTCGATGGACGTCCCGGCGAAGCTGACCATGGCGCGGGCGCTCGATCACCTGGGCGTCGACATCCTCGAGGCCGGCTTCCCGATTGCGTCGCCGGCCGATTCGGAGGCAGTGCAGCAGATTGCGCGTGCCGTGCGGCGGCCGGTCATCGCGGCGCTGGCGCGCACGCGGCGGCAGGACATCGAAGAAGCGGCGCGCGCCCTCGCCCCCGCCGAGCGATCGCGCATCCATACCTTCCTCGCGACCTCGGATCTTCACCTGACGGCGAAGCTGCGCATGACCCGCGAGGACTGCCTCAACGCGGCGGTCGAGGCGGTGAAGCTGGCGCGGCGGTTCACCAGCGATGTCGAGTTCTCGGCGGAAGACGCGACGCGCAGCGATCGCGATTTTCTCTGCCGCGTGATCGAGGCGGTCATCGAGGCGGGCGCGACGACCATCAATCTGCCGGACACGGTCGGCTATGCGACGCCGGACGAGATCCGCGAATTCTTCTCCGAGATCGTCGGCCGCGTGCCGAACGCGCCGCGCGCGGTCTTCAGCGCGCACTGCCACAACGATCTCGGCCTCGCCGTCGCGAACAGCCTGGCGGCGATCCAGGGCGGCGTGCGCCAGGTCGAATGCGCGATCAACGGCATCGGCGAACGCGCGGGCAATGCGTCGCTCGAGGAGTTGGTGATGGCGCTGCGCGTCCGGCAGGATCGCCTGCCCTACGACACACAGATTCGCTCCGAGGCCCTGTTCGCGACCAGCCAGCTGCTCTCGCAGGTGACCGCCGAGCCGGTGCAGTCGAACAAAGCGATCGTGGGACGAAACGCGTTCGCACACGAAGCCGGCATCCATCAGGACGGCGTGCTCAAGGACACACGGACTTACGAAATCATGAGGCCCGAGGACGTCGGACAATCCGCGGCCTCGCGTCTCGTGCTCGGCCGCCACTCCGGCCGGCACGCCGTGCAGTCGCGCTGCGAGACACTCGGGTTCACGCTGACGACGGCCGAAGTCGATCAGGTCTATCACGCCGTCATCTCGCTCGGCGAGCACCGCAAGGCGATCGCCGACGGTGATCTGCGGCGCATCATCGAGCGCGTTCGCACGACGGCGTCACCCGGCAGCGGAGGGTCGGGGCCGATCGCACACATCGAAGCGGTCGGCTACGGACACGGAGTCTAGAGATTGCGGATTGAGGATTGCGGAATGCGGATTTATTGGCGATTGAGGATTGGCGATTGCGGATTTATTGACGATTGAGGATTGCCGATTCGGATTCATTGCGGATTCAATCGCCAATAAATCCGCAATCCGCAATCCTCAATCCGCAATACGATGATTCCATGATCCCTTTGCGGGACGTGATCCCGTCCCGGACGGCTCCCTACATCACCATCACGATCATCGTCCTCAACGCGCTCGCGTGGCTCCTCGAGCTGTCGATGAACGAGCGCACCCTGACCCAGTTCCTCTACGTCTACGGCGTCGTTCCCGCCGACTTCAGCGCGCCGACGCTGATCACGTCGATGTTCCTGCACGGCAGCTGGTCGCACGTGATCGGCAACATGTGGTACCTGTGGATCTTCGGCGACAACGTCGAGGATCGACTCGGCCACGGCCGCTTCATCGTCTTCTATCTGCTGTGCGGCATTGCGGCGGCGATGGGGCAGATCCTGATGGATCCCTCGTCCGAGCTCCCGACCATCGGCGCGAGCGGCGCGATCGCGGGTGTCATGGGCGCGTACTTCGTGCTCTATCCGCACTCGCGCGTGCTCACGCTCATTCCCTGGATCTTCATCCAGATCGTCGAGGTGCCGGCGATCATCCTGCTCGGGTTCTGGTTTCTGATGCAGTTCCTGAGCGCGGGCGCCATTGCCGTCACGGCGAACTCGCACGGCGGCGGCGGCGTGGCCTTCGCCGCGCACGTCGCCGGCTTCATCGTCGGCGTGATTGGCGTGTTCGTCTTTCGGAAACCCGCGGTCGATCGCTGGGATCCGATCGACTACTACTGAACGACGGACTGACGATCTTCAGTTTCGGAAAGTAGCGGCGGTAGCGGCGCGGATCGCGAGTCAACAGCGTCATGCCCGCGACCGCGGCGTGCGCGCCGATGAAGAAATCGGGCAACGGCGATCGCTTGACTCCACCGCGCCGCCGATATTTGTCGAACGCCTTGGCCGCGACGAACGCAGCCTCCCACGGCAGTGGCGCACGAACGAAGTATTCGGAGGACAGTGCTTCGTTGAGATCTTCAATCCGCTCGTAGCGAACCGACACTTCCGCATAGATGATCGGATTGATGACGACATGCCCATGCTCGGCGGCCTCGGCGAGCCTCGCGGACGACCAGTCCGACCATTCCTCGTCTTCGCTGAGAAAATCGAAGAGGACGTTGCTGTCGACCAGCGTCTCGTTCAATCTTCACCGCGGGTCAACGCCATCAACTGGTCGGTGGTCATGCCGGGCTTCGGTCTCGGCGCACGCCGCATCGCTTCGAGCAGACGCTGTCCACGGCTCTGGCCTCCCGCCTTCTTCCTGATCCGGACGCTGTCGCCGACGATGTCGAATTCGACTTCGGTGTGCGGCAGCAGCCCGAGACGGTGGCGGATGTGCTCGGGGATGGTGACCTGACCTTTGCTCGTCAGCCGCATGGTAAGACTCCTACCAGTAATACTCTTACATTGCGACGGGCAGATCAAGCTGGACCACCCAGGGAAGGAAGTGCTCAGGATTTCGAGCGGATTTGTGCGGAGACGCGCGCGATCTCGAGCGCGAGCTTCTCGAACTCGGCCTCGTACTGCTCGGGCGGCATCGTCGGTTTCTTCGCGCGCAGATCGTCGAGCGCGGCCTGGAGTTCCGCGAGCCGCTTCTGCAGCGCACCGAGTGCGGTGTCGCCGGGGAGCGCCGCCGCGCGGTCAGGCTCGAGATAGGTCACGCTCGCAACCTCGCCATCGGTTCCGGGATTGCCCGCTTCGCGGCCGATTCCCGCGCCGGTGTCGTCGAGCAGCGGACGTTCCGTCGGGAGCTGCGCCTTCTGCTCGAACCACTGACGCACCGACGCGCTGGCGTAGGTGAACGCCTCCCAGATGGACACGCGGCCGTTCTTATCCAGATCCGCTGCCGCGTCGCCGAATGCCTTGACGAAGTATTCGGGAAACACCGTCTCGAACTGCTGCGCCGCCGAATCGGTCGCAGTCAGCACGATGCGATTACGGCCGGCGATTTTCTGCAGGAACGGAAAGCTGGCGCCGGTCGTGTCGACGAAGACGATGCGAGCGGGGATCGCCTTGAGCAGCTCCGCCCACTCTGTGGCGCTCATGTCCGGACCGACGAGATTGAACTTGGCATCCTCGCCGTCCATCGACGTGCCGTGCCCGATCAGCATCACCAGCAGCTGATCGTCCTTCGTGAGGCGGCGGCGCAGATCGCCGAGCGCGCGCCGCACGTTCGCGCGCGTCGACTGCTGCACGCCTTCGCTCTCGTTCTCCGCCAGGACCAGCAGCCGCTCGTTCGTGTAGCCGAAGCGCTCGCGCAGCGTGGCGATGAAGGTCGCTCGCCAGCGATCGTATTTCTGCTGATACGTCTCCCCGCCCGATGCGCCGCTGATGATGAGCGCATAGCGGTCGGCGGCGAGACCATCGGCCGCGACGAGCGACAGCGCGAACAGAAATACCAGTCGCCTCATCGCAGTCCCCAACGCCGCCGCAGGATCCATTCGGCCGACAGGAGGATGACGATCAACGCGAACGCCCACGGCTCGTGCCAGAGATCGCGGCGCTCCGGCGCGGCGTTCTGCGGAATCGCCGACGTCAGAAAGGTCGGCACGCGCGACGCTTCCGCGGCGCGCACGTAGCGTCCGCCTGACGTCCGTGCGACGCGGCGCAGGAAGCCTTCGTTGAGCCGCGGATCGGCGAACTCGCGATCCGCGCCGCCGACGTACATCCACCGGTCGGCAGCGCCGAGCGAAACCGCTCCGCGCCGCGCTTCGGCGTGAATGCGATACAGCCCCGTCTGTTCCGGCCGGATCGCCGCCGTGAACCGGCCGCTCGTCGCGTCCGCATGACGGAGCTTGAGCGGCTGCGTCGCTCCTCCCGGCATCCCGAGCGTCGCCTCGACCGTCGCATCGGGGACCGGTGCGAACGTCGCGTCCCGCGCATCGACGTCCACCGACATCGCGTCGCCCGGCTCCGGCGCATCGGCGACGGTGATCGCCACCGGATCGGGCGACGACGACGCGAGCCATCGCGCCGACTGACGCCAGAAGAATTCGTAGGCGCGGTCGCTCGATGCGACCATCATCTTCCAGCGCCACGACGCTTCGCCGGCGAAGATCATCGAGCGGCCCTGGCCGTAGCGCTGCACGGCGACGACTGGAAAGACGCCGCCGCCCGGCGCGGTCGTGAGCGCGAGAATCGTCGCGCCCGGCCGCGGACCGCCGACCGCGGCGCTCGCCGCCAGCGGCGGCAGCGCGGCCCAGAGCTTCCGGGTCTCGTCAGGCGACGCGCCAATCCGCATGATCGGATGGGACTCGCCTTCTTCAGTCAGCATCACCTTGTTGTGCGGCGGCAGCGATCCCGATCCCAGCGACGTGCGCACCAGGCCGCCGAGCCGATCGTTGACCTCCACCGGCAGCGCTTCTTCGAGCGGCGTCCCCGACAGGCCGCGCTTCGCAAACGAGCGTCCGCCGAGGACGAGCAGCCCGCCGCCGCGCTCGGCGACGAAGTCGGCGGCCATCGTGAGCTGCGCGCGCGTGAAGAAGTCGGTCTCGACGTTTGCCACAATCAGACCGTCGTATGCGAACAGATCCTGCCGCCGCAGCGGGAATCCTGTCGTCAACGCCGCCGATCGTCCGGCGCCGGCCTGGACGAAGAACGTGTCCTGGTTCTCCGCGTTGCGTCCCTTGCGCGTCACCGAGTCGACCTCGAGGCCCGGATCGCTGGCCAGCGCACGCTTGATGAAACTGTGCTCGAATCCCGGCGCGCCTTCCACGATCAACACGCGCCGTTTGCGGCCGGCCGGGCTCACCAGCACCGCGCGCGAGTTGTTTTCGGCGACTTTCTCGCTGTCGTCGACCGGAATCTCGGCTGAATAGACGGTCGCGTTGAGGGGGTCTGGCGACACGGTGAAGACCTCGTCGATCGGCGAACCGTCGGCAGGCGGCACGATGCGCCGCGTGTCGAGCGGGCGGCCGTTGCCGAGGACGCGCAGCGGAAACGGCGTGCGTCCGAACCCGTAGCTGACCGCCGTCACGTGCAGATCGACCGACGCCTGATCGAGATGCGGATCGCCGGCGGTGATGCCGAGCACTTCGCGATCGCGCGGACCGTCAGGCGATCCGATACCGACGGCAAAGACCGGCGGGCCGCCCTCCCCTCCCGCCCATCCTGCCTGTCCCACTCCCGCCCGCGAGGTGTCACCGCCGTCCGACAACAGCACGATGCCGGCGACACGTTGACCGCGGTAGCGCTCGCGGATCGCGGCGAGCGCGCCGCTGAGATCCGTTCGGCGCGCGTCGGCGCTCAAGCGGTCGAGCGCAGCAGGCGCGAGCGGCGCGAGCCCATCGCCGATCGTGTAGAGCTCGGTGTGGAACTGCCGGGCGAGCGCGGGCGACAGCTCGTTCTTCAGGATCGCGGCCGCCCGCGCCACGCGCGGATGCCCATCGGCATCGTCGAGCCGCATGCTGCGCGAGACGTCGATCAGCACCGGCACGATCGCGTCCTGCGATGCGGCCGGCGGCAGGACGATGATCGGCCGAAACAGAAACAGGACGATCGCGGCCAGCACGATCGCGCGCAGCGCAACCAGTGTGACGCGCTGTGCGCGGGCGAGCGGCGCGAGAGGCCGCCGATACTGAAAGAATGCAGCCGCGCCGATGGCCGCCGCCAGCGCGACGGCGAGCCACCAGGGCAGCGGATAGGCAAAGTGCATCTACGGCTTCTTCTTCCCTGCGATCGACTTGAAGTAGGTATCGACCTGCTTGCGGTATTCGGGCGGTGCCTTGTCGTCGACGCCGGCGGCCAGGCGATCGCGCGCCTGCTTGGCCTGCAGCTTCTTCGAGATGGACGACTCGGCGTTCTCGAGCGCCGCGGTCAGCTGCCGCTTCATCTCTTCCCAGCGCGCGAAATCCTGTTTGAACGCCTCGGTTCCCGGAGCGGACATCGTCATGCCACGTCCCTCGAAGGTGAACCCGGCACCGCCGTGCGTGAAGCCGGGGTCGTCGCGCGCGAGTTGGTTGATCAGTTCGCGCGCCTGACGCTGCGCCTCCTCGGCTTGCTTCGCGAGGTCGGCACCTCGGCCGCCGCCGCCGCCCGACTGTCCCTCGCCGGCACGGCCGGTCTGACCCGGCGACTTTTGCGTGCTGGATCCCTGCTGGCCGCTCGGGCCGGACTGGCGAGACAGCTCGCCGAGCTCGCGGCCGAGGCGATCCAGCTTGTCGCGCTGCTCCTGCACGCGCGCGAGTTGATCCGACAGCTTGCGCGATTCGCTGTCTTTCGAACCGGTTGCAGAGGCGAGCTTGTCGGCAACTCTGTCGAGCTCGCGCGCCATCGCTTCCTGCTCTCCAGCCTGCGCCTTCGCCTCACCCGACTGCGCGCCCGGGGCCGTGGTGCCGCGCTGCGCGCCCTGACCGCGGTCCGCCGCGGCGCGCATCGCATCGGCTGACTGCTGCATGCGATCGGCGAGATGCTTGCCGTCGAGATCCTTGGCCGCCTCGGCGGCGGCTGACTGCGACGGCGCTCCGGACTTGTCGGTCTGCGAGCCGCGCGATGTCGATCCGGCGGCGCCCTGCTGCTTCAACGAGTCCTGCAGCCGGCGCGCGCGATCGGCCAGGCGTTCCTGCTCGCCTGCGAGCCGGCGGACGGCGTCCTTGGCGGTCTCACCTTGTCCCGTCTTCGCGAGCTCGGATGCGATTTGGCGCTCGGCATCGGCGAGCTGCCGCGCTTCGAGCTGCATGTCGCCCAGCGCGCGGCGCCGCTCGTCGGGTCCCCTGGACTGCAGCTGCCGCTCCATCTCGCGCAGCTTGTCGAGCGCATTCTTGGCGTTTGCGCTGGCCTGCGACGGATTCTGGCGGCGCAGATCGCTCGTGGCGTTGCGCATCGCTTCCGACACGTCGCGCATCTGGCCCGACGCCCCTGACTGCCCGGATTCGCCGGATTGGCCCGACTGCCCCTGCCGTCCCGACTGACCCTGCTGTCCCTGCTGGTTCTGTCCGCGCTGTCCATCCTGCGAGCTCTGCGACGGCTGACCGTTCTGATTCATCTGGCGCGCCATATCTTCGGCGCGCTGACGCAGATCGGATTGTTCCCGCGTCAGCTTGTCGAGCTCACGCTTCAATTCCTCCGCCGTCATCGAGTCGCGGTTCCTGGCGAGATCGGCCTGACGCTTGAGCAGCTCGTCCTGCCGCCGCGCCAGATCGCGGATCTTCTCGAGCTCGCTCTGATTCCGATCCTCGCGCTGCTCGGTCGTCGACCGGTTCTCGTAGTTGGTCTGCTGCGCCTTCTGCAGTTCCTTGTCGAAGAGCGCTGACATGTCGTAGTTGCTGCGATTGTTCCCGCCGCCGTTGCCGGCCTGCTGTCGTGTGACTTCCCGCTTCTTCACGTCCGCCTGCGCCTGAAGCAGATGATTGAGCGCATCCATTTCAGGCGGCAGCGCGGGACCCGTCTTCAACGCATCGAGCGAGGCCGCCGCCTTGCCCATCGCCGTCGCGGCGGCGGTCATGTGATCTTCTTCCGGCATCGTCTCACCGGCCCGGGGCGACGGCGGCTGGCCGCGTCCGGCCTGTCCCGGCCGCCGCCGCGGATCCCTCATCGTCGACTCGCGTAACGAGCTGGACGTCTGCTCGACGCGCGTCTTCAGCTCCGTTTCGGCTTTGCCCACCGATCGGATGTCCTGATCCGATTTCGCGCCCTTGGCGTTCTGCGCGCGGCGATCCAGCTTCCACGTCGCGACGACGATTTCCTTCTGCGCGGCGACGAGGTCGTCGATGTTGCCGCTGGCGCCGGCGCCGGCCATCGACGAGCTTTGGGCGAGCGCGAACTCCTGTTCGTAGGGCTTCACCTCGAGGAAGAAGATGTCGCTGCGCGCCTCGTTCGGCCGCGTGCCGCGCGTGAGATCGCGCGCGCGAACGTAGTAGGAAATGAAGTCGCCGGGCTTCACGTCGAGATCTTCGAGGTACAGGGTGTGCTGTCCGCTCGCCGTCGTGCTCTGCCGCGGAATCGTCAACGGGACGGTTTTTTCCGCGCCGCCGCGCACGGAGTAGACAAGATCCAGCCGATCGATCCCGTAGTCATCCTCCGCCTGCGCTTCGATGTCGACCTCTTCGAGCCGCGTCACCGACCGATCGGTCGCCGGTTTGAGAATCCGGACTTCCGGCGGACGATCCTCGAGGGTGCGGATGAAGTACTCGGTTTCGCCGGCGTTGGACAGGCCGTCTGGATCCGCGAGCGCGACGCGATAAGAGTTGTCCTCCACCACCTTCAACGACGCCTGGAGCTCCATCGGACTGTTGGCGGCGAGAGCGATCGACTTGCCGTCGCCGAGCGCCATCTGACCCGTCGCCGCCGGACGATCGGTGAAGACGTGGACGCGAACCTCGGTGCCAGCCGGCGCGTAGATGTCGCCGCTGTCCTGCTCGGTGCGCGCCTTCAGATTGAGGCCGGACGGATACGTGTAGTCGACGTCGATCCGCGTCACGCGCGGCGGATGCGCGACCGCGACGTCGTAGGTCGGCGACGTCACCGTTCCAGCGACGACGCGGTACTTGAACGAGGCGTTCACCGGCTCGGTGGTCAGATGAAAGCTGCCTGGCTTGTCGGTCGCCATTTCAGAGGGGCGCCAGTTGTCGCCGTCGGCGATGTGCACCTGCGCGATGACGGGAGCCTTGTTGCCGAGCAGCCGCGCCGTGATCGCGAGCGGCGTCCCGGCTTTGACGCGCGCGTGACCGGGCGTGACTTCGAGCGTGATCCGATCGGGAAACAACGTCAGCGACGCGGCGTCGAGCGCCTGACGGCCCGGGCCGCGTCCGACGAACAGGAGGCCCGCGAAAATCGCGACGACAACGGCCGCTTGGATCGCCGCACGACGCAGCGCTGTCGAGGGTATGACGCCGTCAATGTCGACATCGCTCGCCCGCCGTGCCGCGTCGGCGAGCATCGGCCCGGCGAGCGCCGTTGTCGGGCGATCGCCGGCGGCGACATCGACCGCGCTGACCAGCCGATCGTCCAGCGCCGGCGTGTGCTCTTCGATGAACCGGGCAACATGACGATCGTCGGGAATCTTCCGCAGGGGCACCAGGCCCCACACGAGCGCTGCCATCGTCAACAGCACCGCCACGATCCCGATCGTCGCGAGCGCGCCTGGTCTGCCAGCGGTCGACAGCGCCGCCGTCAACGCGATGCCGATGACGATGATCGCGGCGACCACCGCCCGGACGATCGCCTCGAACGCCTGCAGCGTCCGCCACCGTCGCCGGACGCGATCGATGAGCTCCTGAATCGCCTCGTAGTGCTGCATATCTGACTCACGGCAGGCCTGAAGGCCTGCGCTACCGAATCTGACTACGCCGTCCGTGCCGCAACCAACCCCTCCGCTGCGAGCAGCAGCGCCATCAGTGCAAGCGCGTACTGCCAGAGATGCTGACGATCTTCCTGCTGCCGCGCTTCGACGCGCGCTTCGGAGACGTTGACATCCTTCAGGCGCGTCACCGCCGACTGAAACTCTTCAACAGACAAACGCCCGGGATCGACCTCGCGCGGATCGACGTTGATGGCCACCGCCCGAGGCCTGGCACCAGCCCGCGTCGAGTCGGTCACCACGGCGACGCCCGGTTGACGCGGCGCGCCGGCCGGCGCATCGGCGACCAGATACTCGCCCGCGTGCGCGCGCGCGCTCGCCAGATACCGGACCATCTCGTGCAGAAACGGAACGAACGTCGCGTGCACCGCAAAGTCGTTCCACCGGTTGTCGAGGTCCGATGCGAACACTAACGCGCGCCCATCGCCCGCGGCGCATTCGAGCAGCGCCGTTTCTCCGGTCGTGAACCGCGCCAGCGTCTGGCACGCCGACCCCTCGACGCGCGCGACGCGTTGAAAGGTCACGAGCCCCAGCGTCGCCGTGTTGCTCGCGAACGGCTGGAAGATGGGATGGCGCACGTCGGCCGGCGCAAGCGCGCGCGGTGCCGGCTTCACGTTGGTGGCTGTCATCACCCGCAGCGTCGACGCGCTGCCGAAGACGTCGGCGACCACATCGCCGTCGACGTCAGGTCCGGCAGCCACGAGCACGCCGCCGCCGTTTTTCGCGTAGGCGGCCAGCATTTCGCGGCCGCGACGCTCGAGGCTGCGCGTCGACAGCAGGATCACGGCGGCGTGCGGCGCGAGGCGATCGTCCGTGAGCCCCGACAACTGCGCGCCGGAGACGCTCGTCACCTGATAGCCGCCGGCCGGAGTCGCACCCGTCGCCAGCGCGTGCCGCACGTAGAACCCTTCGCGGGACAGGTCGCCGCTGCCGCTGACGACGAGCAGCGGCGGCCGCTCAGTGCCGCCGAGGACCGCGTATCGGACGTTGTCGACTTGAATCCCTTCTGCATCGTCCACGGCGACCGCCGCCGACGTCCCTCGCGGCGCGCCCGCGAACGCGACGTCCGCGACCTGATTGGCGCCGACATTGACGACGACCTCCCCGGACGGCTTGTTGTCGATCGCCAGGTGGACGCGCGCATCGCGCGCGCCAGGCGCGGTGTTGCGGATGGTTGCCATGACGCGATCGGCCTGCGGCCGCACCGCGATGACCGCGAAATCAGGCGGCGGCGCGCCGACATCCGCGACCTCGATGCGCGCGTCCTCGGGCACCGACGCCCGATCGCCGGCGTCCCACCCGTTCTCCTGCAGATCGGTGACGACGACGATCGTCCCTTTGCGTCCGCCGAGCGACTGCGACGCGGCCGACAGCGCGCCCCGGTAGCGCGTGGCGCCGAACCCCGGCGCCGCGTCGTCGATGGCGGCGTTCGCGAGCACCCGGTCCATCGATGGCTTCGCCGCGATCTGCGCGGCATCAGCGAACGTGACGATGCCGACGAGATCGGTGGCCGGCGCGCGGCTCACGGCGTCCTTCGCCAGCCGCCGCGCGCGCTCGAACCGTCCGGGCGCGGACATGCTGTACGACGTATCGAGGGCGACGATCGTGACTCCGGACGAAGCGACCGCGGCGCCGGACGCGAAGAACGGCCGGGCGAACGCGAGCGCGAGCAGGACGAGCGCGCCGACACGCAGCGCGAGCAGGATCAGCTCCCGCAGATGACGACGTTGCGTATGCTCGACCGGCGCGCGCTTCAGCAGCTTCACCGCCGAGAACCTGACGCGCGCTTCCGGCTCGCGCTTGAGCAGATGCAGCACGATCGGAATCGCCGCCGTCGCAGCGCCGGCGAGAAACAGTGGCGACAGGAACGCGAGCATCAGAGGGCCCTCGCGCGTGTCGACAGATACGAGAGGAGCGCCAGCTCCAGCGGGCGCCTGGTGCTGAGCAGCTGGTAGTCGATCCCGCACGCCCCGAGTTCGCGGCGGTAGCGCTCCATCAGCCCGCCCATCTCCCTGAGGTAATGGTCGCGGACCGCTCCGGGCACGGCCATGATCTCTTCTTCGGTCTCGAGATCCTCGAAGCGCGTCGCGCGCTCGAACGGAAAGTCGGTCTCGTGCGGATCGAGCACCTGAAAGACGATGACGTCGTTGCCGCGGAACTGAAAGTGCTTCAGTCCGCGGATGACCTCCGCCGGATCGTCGAGGAGATCGGAGATCAGCACGACCATTCCGCGCTTGACGATCGAATCAGCGAGCTGATGCAGCGGCTTCGAGACGTTCGTCTTGTGGCCGGGTTGCAAGCGATCGAGCGTGACGAGCACCCCGCGCAGGTGGCCCGGTCTCGAGCTCGCCGGCAGCATCGAGACGATGTTCTCGTCGAACGCGGTCAACCCGATCGCGTCGCGCTGCCGGTTCATCAAGTAGCCGAGCGACGCCGCGAGGCAGGCGCCGTACTCGAACTTCGTCATCGGCCCGGAGCCGTACGACATCGAGTTGCTGACGTCGAGCATCACATGGCAGTCGAGGTTGGTCTCTTCCTCGAACTTCTTGACGTAGTACCGGTCGCTGCGCGCGTAAACCTTCCAGTCGATGGTGGACAGCGCGTCGCCGGGCATGTACTGACGGTATTCCGCGAACTCGACGCTGAATCCCTTGAACGGACTGCGATGGAGGCCCGAGAGGAAGCCTTCGACGATCGTCCGCGCTTTCAACTCGAGCGTGCCGAGCCGCGCGACGACGGCGGGGTCGAGGAAGGGGCGGTCATGGGCGGCCCAGGGCATGTCACATTCCGCTTGCCGGAACGGGCACGGCGGCGATCAGCCGATCGATGATGGCGTCCGAGTTGATCCGTTCGGACTCGGCGTAGAAGTTGGTCATGACCCGGTGGCGCAGGATCGGTTTGGCGAGCGCCTGCACGTCCTTGAGCGACACGTGGTAGCGGCCGTGCATCAGCGCGCGCGCCTTCGCGCCGCGGACGATCGCCTGCGATC
>DAIUKO010000064.1:0-27860 GCA_036848175.1 Vicinamibacterales bacterium
GCGTGCAGGCGAACCGGCTCACGACGGTCAGCTACGGCGAGGAGCGTCCGAAATACGACAACTCGCGTGAAGAAACGCGGCGTCTGAATCGCCGCGCCGCGTTGGTCGTGAACCTGCAACGTTGATCGCGTACGATCGAGCCGATGCCCGTCAAAGCATCGGCGGCCAAGACCATCGACGCGCTCGTCGGCGATCTTTCGTCGACGAGCGCGACCGTCCGTGAAGGCGCGATTGCGCGCCTGACCGTGATCGGCGCGCGGGCCGTCAAACCGCTCATCACCCTCGTCGAATCACATACCAGCGTTCGCGTCCGCATCGGCGGGTTCGCCGCGCTCGACGCGATTGGCGATGCGCGGGCGCTGGCGCCGGCGCTCCGTGCGATTGACGATCGGGATTCGAACCTGGCGATCGCGGCGATCGGCGTCGCGCGCCGCTTCCTGCGCGATTCCCGCGGCGCCGCCGCTGTGGATCGTCTGACGGGGGTGGCGCTCGATCGCGCGCGGCCGGATGCGGTGCGGGCCGCGGCGCTGCACGCGCTTCGCGATCTCGATCGCGCGACGATTGCGCCGCTGCTCGAATCGCTGGCGAACGATCCGGTCATCGCCGCGAGCGCCACAGCGCCGGTTCCACCGGTTGCTGAAACGTCGCTCGGCGACCTGCTGACCGCGGTCGAAACGGCGCGCGAGCGGCAATCGCCGACAGCGCGAGCGGCCGCGCACCTGGCGCTCGCCAAGCGCGGCAGCCGGATCGCGCTCTACGATTTGCGTGAATGGCTGGAGGCGGCGCGCCAACCGCTACCCGACGACGCGGTCGTGGCGCTGTCGCTCATCGGCGATGCCTCGTGTCTCGAGGCGATCGCGAAGGGCTACGCGCGCTCGAGGGACGAATCGTGGCGGGCACGCCTCGTCGAGGCGTTCCGCGCCGTCACCACGCGCGAGCGACTGACGCGCCGTCACGCGGCGGTGAAGAAGGCGGCCAGGCGCAGCGCTGAATTGGTCAGTACGCTTTAGCAAACCACGCTTCGGCCCTGGCCGGCGCGTCGCAGCGAATGCACGTTGCGGACGGCGCGCCGCCGTCCAAGGGCATGTTGCGAATCGTCGCCTGCGTCTCGGCCTTGATCTGTGCCTCGCACTCTGCCGAACCGCACCACGGCGCGATGACGAATCCGGGCCGGCCCTCCATGATCTCCTTGAACTCTTCGTAGCTGTTCGCGCGCTGGGTGTGCTCGTCACGAAACTGGCGCGCGCGCGCGAGCAGGTTCTTCTGGATGTCGTCGAGCAGCGCACGCAGCCGATCGCCAAGGCCCTCCATCGCGAGGCTCTGCTTCTCGCGCGTGTCGCGCCGCGCTACCATCACCGCCGACTTCTCGATGTCCTTCGGCCCGATTTCGACGCGCAGCGGAACGCCTCGCATCTCCCACTCCGAGAACTTCCAGCCGGGACGCTCGTCGCGTTCGTCGACGATCACGCGGATGCCCGCCGCGCGAATCTGTCCTTCGATCTCTTTCGCTTTCGGCAGAACCGCTTCGCGCCAGTTGTCGCGGCCGATCGGCACGATGACCACCTGGTAGGGCGCGAGCCGCGGCGGCAGCACCAGGCCGCTGTCGTCGCCGTGGGTCATGATCACGCCGCCGACCAGCCGCGTCGACACACCCCACGACGTGCCCCACACGTGCTGCACCGATTTGTCGCGCGCCTGGAACGTGATCTCGAACGCCTTGGCGAAGTTCTGGCCGAGGTTGTGCGACGTGCCGGCCTGGAGCGCCCGGCCGTCGCCCATCAGCGCTTCGATCGAGTAGGTCCGCAGCGCGCCAGCGAACTTCTCACTCTCGCTCTTGATGCCCTTGACGACGGGCATCCCGAGCACGCTCTCGGCGATGCTGGCGTAGAGGTCGAGAATCAACATCGTCTCGGCCTGTGCCTCGTCGTGCGTCTCGTGCGCGGTGTGTCCCTCCTGCCAGAGGAACTCCGTGGTCCGCAGGAATGGCCGCGTCACCTTTTCCCAGCGGACGACGTTGGCCCACTGGTTCAGCAGAATCGGCAGATCGCGCCACGACTGGATCCACTTCGCGTACATCGTGCCGATGATCGCCTCCGACGTCGGACGGATGACGAGTTTCTCTTCGAGCTCTTCGCCGCCGCCGTGCGTCACATAGGCCACCTGCGGCGCGAACCCCTCGACGTGCTCGGCTTCCTTGTGCAGCAAGCTCTCCGGGATGAACAGCGGAAAGTAGGCGTTGACATGGCCGGTTCGCTTGAACTCGGCGTCGAAGGCCTGCTGGATGTGCTCCCAGATCGCATAGCCGTACGGCCGGATCACCATGCAGCCCTTGACCGGCGAGTAGTCGGCGAGCTCCGCGCGGCGTACGACGTCGAGATACCAGCGCGAGAAATCCTGCGATCGGGGGGTGATTTCGGTGACGAACGACTCGGCTTCGGCTTTTTTCGCCATCGGGTTGCCTTGGTGTCTGGGTGTCAATCGGCGCCGCGAACGTCCACGAGATGGACCTTCCAGTGTATATCGTCACGCTGCGGAAAGTCTGCGCGGAAGTGGCCGCCGCGGCTCTCTTCGCGGCGCAGCGCCGCGCGCGCGATCAGACGCGCGACGGTCACGAGATTGCGGTGCCGCCACCCCTCGGCGGTTGGCGGCGCGGCCGACGAATCCTCGCGGTCCAGCGCGGCGACGGCCTGCTCGAGATCCTCGCGGGTGCGGAACAGACCGGCGCAGCGCCACATCAAATCGCGGACAGCCTCGCTCGTCATCGAGGGTCCCGTCGGAGCGGACCGATGTGGCCGCCGCGCGCTGACGCGCGCGCCGGCACGGGCGCGATCGAACAGCCACGAGCCGTCGACCATGACGCGATCGGACTTCAGCGCCGCCGCCGTCGGTGACTGCTGCATCGCCGCTGCCGCGCGGGCGCCGAAGACGAGACCTTCAAGCAGCGAGTTGCTGGCCAGCCGGTTGGCGCCGTGCAGGCCAGTGCACGCGACCTCGCCCGCGGCGTACAAGCCGGGCCGCGACGTGCGGCCCCATTCGTCGGTATCCACGCCGCCCATGATGTAGTGCGCCGCCGGTCCGACCGGGATCGGATCGCGCGCGAGATCCAGTCCGATCCGCCGGCACATCTCGTCAATCGTCGGAAACCTCCGCCTGACATAGGCCGCGTCCAGATGCGCGAGCGTCAGGACGATCGGTGCGCCGGTTCGCGCCGCCTCGTGCGCGATGCTGCGGGCGACGATGTCGCGCGGCGCGAGATCGCCGTCGGGGTGGTAGCGCGTCATGAACGCTTCGCCGGCGGCGTTGACGAGGCGAGCGCCTTCACCGCGCAGCGCTTCCGAGATCAGGAAGCGGGGCGCGCCGGCGAGGTCGAGCGCCGTCGGATGGAACTGCACGAACTCGAGGTCCGCGACGCGGGCGCCGGCGGCGTAGGCGAGCGCGATCCCGTCTCCGGTCGCGACCGTCGGGTTTGTCGTGTCGCGAAACACCTGCCCGGCGCCGCCGGTGGCGAGCAGCGTCGCGCCGGCCCGGACTTCCTGCCGCACGCCGTGCGCGTCGAAATAGGCGACGCCGGACACACGGCTGCCGTCGACGAGCACCTCGGTGACGAGCGCGTGATCGACGATCTCGACTTGTGGAAACGCGCGAACGCGCTCCCAGAGGACGCGTCCGATCTCCCGCCCGGTCGCGTCGCCGGCGTGCAGAACGCGGCGCACGCTGTGCGCCGCTTCGCGGCCGAGCGCGGGACGGCCGTCCGCATCGCGATCGAAGCGCGTGCCCCACTCGAGCAATTCACGGACGTCGCGCGGCCCCTCCTCGACGAGCACGCGCACCGACGCTTCGTCGCACAAACCGTCGCCGGCGCGGATCGTGTCTGCCGCGTGCAGCGCGGGGCTGTCGTCGTCGCCGATCGCCGCGGCGATGCCGCCCTGCGCGTAGCCGGTGTTGCTCTCGGCCGGATCGGCCTTGGTGAGAATCACCACGCCGCCGGCGGCGGCGAGACCAATCGCGGCGCGCAGTCCGGCGATGCCGCCGCCGACGATCAGGAATTTTTTTTCCAACGCGGGTGCTATCCTACCATCCGGTTTCTCTCCAACCGGACCATGACACGCATCGACGTCGCGACGCCCTCGCGTCCGTACACGGTGACGATCGAGAGCGGCGGGATCGAGCGTCTCGCGCGTCGCCTCGACGAGCTCCGCACACCGGAGCGGCGCTTCGTCGTCTCGAGCCCGCTCGTCTGGCGGCTGCACGGCACGCAGATCGCGCGCGCCATCAACGCGAACGAGCCGATCCTCGTCCCGGACGGCGAGCGCTACAAGCAGTTGCCGACGGTCGCGCGCATCTACGACGCGCTCGTGCGCGCCAACGCGGACCGCGCCAGCACGCTCATCACCTTCGGCGGCGGCGTCATCGGCGACATGGCGGGGTTCGCCGCCGCCACCTACCTGCGCGGCATCGCGCTCGTGCACGTTCCGACGACGCTGCTGGCGCAGGTCGACAGCGCCATCGGCGGCAAGGTCGGCGTGAACCATCCGCTCGGCAAGAATCTGATCGGCGCGTTCTACCAGCCTCACGCCGTCGTCATCGATCCGCAGGTGCTCGGGACGCTGCCGCGCCGCGAGTTCCGCGCCGGGCTCTACGAAGTCATCAAGTATGGGATGACTTCGAGCGCCGGACTGTTCGACCGCGTCGGCAAAGATCGAAAATCGATTTTCGCGCGGACGCTGGAGACACTGACGCCGGTCATCGCCGAATCGTGTCGAATCAAGGCGAGCGTCGTCGCGGCGGACGAGCGCGAGGCGGGCCCGCGCCGAATCCTCAATTTCGGCCACACCGCGGGGCACGCGATCGAGGCGGTGACGAAGTACCGGCGGTTTCGACACGGCGAGGCGGTCGGCTACGGAATGATGGTCGCGGCAGAAATCGCGGTTGCGCGGGGCGCGCTCGCCGATCGCGATCGTCAGGCGCTCGCGGATCTCATCGCCAGTCTCGGCCCGCTGCCGCCGATCGCGGACCTCTCGCCGTCGCAGATGATCGAAGCGATGCAGCACGACAAGAAGATGGTCGCGGGACGGCTGCACTTCGTCCTGCCGACAACGGTCGGCGCCACGACGATCGTCGACGATGTGACTGAAAAAGAAATCCGCGACGCGCTGAAGCGCGTGGGCTTCAAGGGATGAGCGAGGGATTCCCCATTTCGAGTCCGTACTCGCGCAGCTTCGTGGTCAGCGTCTTGTAGGTAATTTGCAGCAGCTCCGCCGCGCGGCCGCGATTGCCGGCCGCTTCTTTCAGCGCCAGCTCGATCTTGCGGCGCTCGACCTCCATCATCACGCGCCGTGAAACGTCGGCGAGCGACCCCGACCAATCGAGCGTCGCCCAGGGACTCACCTCCGACTCGACGACGGCCGGCGCCGCCGCGCGATCGCGGAAGGACAGATTGAGATGCCGCGGGTGGATGGTTTCGCCCTCGGTCAGAATCACCGCACGTTCGATGCAGTTCTGCAGCTCGCGCACGTTACCCGGCCATCCGTACACACGCAACTCCTGCTCCGCGGCAGGCGACAGCGACAGCGATGTCTTGTTCAGCTCGCGGCAGAATTTGTCGATGAAATAACGGGCGAGCGTCGGGATGTCGTCCGGACGATCGCGCAGCGGCGGGATGACGATCGGGAAGACGGACAGACGGAAATAAAGGTCCTCGCGATACTGCCGCGCGGCGACGGCCGCCTTGAGGTTGCGATTGGTCGCGGCGACGACGCGAACGTCGACCTGCAGCGACACGGTGCCGCCGACGCGCTCGAAGCGCTTTTCCTCGAGCGCGCGCAGAATCTTGGCCTGCAGCGACAGAGGCAGATCGCCGATCTCGTCGAGGAACAGCGTGCCGCGGTGCGCGAGCTCGAACTTGCCCGGCTTTCGCGCCGAGGCGCCGGTGAACGCGCCTTTTTCGTGGCCGAAGAGCTCGGTCTCGAGCAGCGTTTCGGGAATCGCGGCGCAGTTGATCGCGATGAACGGACCGTCGGCGCGCGGACTGAGCGCGTGGAGCGCGCGCGCGAACAGCTCCTTGCCGGTGCCGCTCTCGCCTTCGAGCAGCACCGTCGTGTCAGTTCCGGCGGCGCGATGCAGCGCCAGCGAGACCTGCTTCAACTTCACGTCGTCGCCGACAATCGTCGGCGCGCCGCGCCGCTGCGCGAGCTCCTCTTTGAGGATCAGGTTCTCGGTGGCGAGGCGCCGCTGCATGAGCGCGCGTTCGACCATCAGCAGCAAGTGATCGGGGTCGACCGGCTTCGCCAGAAAATCGAGCGCGCCTTCCTTCATCGCCGCGACCGCGTCCTGGATGCTGCCGAACGCGGTCATGACGATCACGGGCAGCTCCGGCTCGAGCTCCTTGGCGGCGCGCAGCACACCGAAGCCGTCGCCTTCCGGCAGGCGAAGATCGGAGAGCACGATCGCGGGGCGGGTGGCTTTCAGCGTCGCTTCGGCTTCGGGCTGATCGCGCGCCTCGACGACGGTGTGCCCCTGCGCTTCGAGCGCGTGGCGCAGCATCGTGCGCAACGAGTCTTTGTCCTCGACGAGCAGGATGGGGAGATCGGTCGGAACGCGAGAGCGCGCGCTCACCGCAGCCAGCCGGGCGGAACGCCCGCGCGGCGCGCTTCTTCCTCGAAATCGGTGATGGCTTTCTTGCCGGCGACGATCTCCTTCTTCAGCCGATCGAGCTCGCCGAGCGCCTTCAGCCGGTTGCGCTCGATGACCGAGCGCTGGGCGGGATCGTCGCGGTTGACGAAGTCGGTGGTGAGCGCGTTGACGCGCGATTGCAGCGCTTCGGCGTACGTTTCGTTGCGTGAGACCGCCTCGTGCAGGGACTTCCCCTTGGCGGCCCAGTACGCCTGATCCCTGGCGGGATCCTTTTCCTTCGGAGCCGCTTCTTTGTCCTTCGCCGCCGCGTCAGCGGGCGCGGCCGGTGTGGCAGCGGCGGCGTCCGGCGCCGCCGGCGGTGTCGACGGGGCCGGCGCGGACCCGAGATCCTTGTTCGTGTAGACCTTCGCCGGGTCGTGAATCTTTTTGCGCCGTTCTTCCTCTTTTTTCGCAAGGTCTCCCAGAGACTGGGCGAAAACGGGCATGGCAGCGACGAGAACAGCGACGATGGCGAAGGCCAAACCTTTGGAACGCATGACTTTCAGGATCTTATCGGTTCGACGCCGATCGTAGCATAGCCCCCATACGGCAGAGCCCGGCCGGCGCTCAGGGCCGGGGCGTCGCGCTCGACCCGCGGCCCTGCAGTTGCGCCGCGCCCAATTCCTCGATGTGCGACTTCAGCTTCGCAGCGTCCGGTGACGAGGGGTCCATTTCCAGAAACTTGCGATACTCGCGGACGGCGTCGGCGATGCGGCCGAGCTTCTCGTAGGTCATCCCGAGCGAAAAATGATAAGTGGCCTCGTTCGGGCCAAGGGCGATGGCCTTCTCGAACTCGGGGACGGCGGCGGCGGGGTCGCCCTTCTTGTAGAGCGCCAGCGCGAGGTTGTACTGCGTCGCGTAGTCGGCGGGAAACAGCTTCACCGCCTGGCGGTATTCAGCGACAGCTCGATCCCACTGTTCGGCGGCGCTGAGCGCATGCGCAAGATTGAATCGGAACGCCCATTTGTCCGGGACCAGCGTGACCGCGCGCTGAAAATGTGCGATCGCGTCGTCGACGCGGCCGAGCCGTTCGAGGGCCTGCGCCAGATTGTTGTGCGCCTCGGCGTCGTTGGGATTCTTCTCGACGGCCGACTGATAAAACTCGCGCGCCGAGGCATAGTCGCCGGCGGCGAACGCGCCGATCGCATCGCGCCTACGGTCCGGCGATTCGCCGGCTGGCGTCGATGAGCTCGGCGTAAACGGATCGGCGTCGGCAGCAGGCGGCGAGGTTGCGGGCGCCGGCGGCGGACCGCCGACACGGTGCGGTGTGACAGGCCGTGCAACGTCGTCGAGCGGCTGCGGACGCGCCTGCCACAACCAGATCGCGAGGCCGCCAACGGCCAGCCCAGCTACGACCGTCAGCGCGCGAAACGTCAACTCCGAGACGCCGAGGGCCTCATGGAGCGGCAGCGGCGCCTCGAGCCCGCGGAGCGGCTCGCCGCAGCGAAGACAGTGCTCGCGGTCGGCCCTGATTCGCGCACCGCATTCCGCGCAGATTACATACCCTGCCAATTACCGAACCTCACGCCAAGAGAGTATACGCACGCCGGCATCGCCAATCCCATTGTTGAAGTCGGCGGGATCGCCGAAAACCGCGACTTTTCCACCTGAACCGAAGATGAGGTGCTGATCGATGATGAATGGCGCCGTCGCCCGCGCGCCGGCGACCTCTACCAGCTTCGTGTCGTCCTTTGAGTTTATCGTGCGATCGCCGTTCGTATCGTAGGCGGGCCCGCCGGTGAATGTCAGACTGTAAAGTTTTGCCACCGTGCCGACGCACGATCCTGAAGCAAACGTCGTCGTCGTCGTGAAGAAGACTCTGTCGCCGGCAACGGCCGGGACCGACGAGATTCGTTCGTCGACGCCCAACGCGGTCTTCTTGGCGAGCGGAACATCAACTGTCTTGGGCGCGGGAAGGGTGCCGTTGTCGTTGATGCCAATGAAATGGTACCGCGTGCTCGCGTCCGTCGACGGCAGAAGGTCGCTGCCTGTGCCAAAGAAGATGTACTGATTGCCGCCGTCGTTCACAGTGGCCATCGAGCCGAAGATCGGCTGGTCGCTCGCGCCAGGATCGGCGGGAAAGACGTTCGTCAATGCGGTCAACGTCGGCGTGAACGATCCGTCGAGGTCGATGCGGAAGCGCCAGACATTGCCGTCGAGATCACCGAGATACGCGGTCGTGATAAAGCGCTGACCGGCACGTCCCGTCGTCACCGGATCGGTCTGAAGAGCGTTCCTGATTTGCCGACAACCATTGACGATCGCCCCGCAGTCGTCGACTGCTTCGTTCAAACCATCGTTGCCGACATCACTCGAGGCGTAGGCGGTGCCGTCTTTTGCGCTCAGCACGTAAAACGTCGTGCCGCCACCCGGCGCGCCGGCGCGATTCGCCTGGTGCTGCACACTCCACGGCAGAAATCCCGATCCCAACAAGACGCTGTACGGACCTGCCGCGCTGACGATTTGCCCCACGGCAGGATCGGACCAGGTCTGACCGACCGTCTTCTCGAGCATCGTCGCATTCATGGCGTGGAGATCGCCGAACGGTGTCGCCGGCGTCGAGATCGTGGGATCGAAGTGAGCGTATCGGGGGAAGGCCCAGTTCAGCCTGATTCGTGACGGGTCTGCGAAGAACGACAGCAATGCCGCCGTATTGTTGCTGTCCGGAGCGACGGCGGCGTCGAGGCCGTCGAGCGTGACGTCGAACGACTGATAGAACATGCCGCCGGGACCTTGACCGATGATGAGGTGTGTCCGCCAGCACAATTCCTGATGCGCGGCGTCGCAAATGTCTGGCAGCCTCACGTCGGCGATTTTCGGCGACCCATCCATGAAGTATTCGAACTTCCCAACCGCCTGACCTTCGCGCAGAACCTTCAACTTCGGCAGCAGATTCAGGGGGATGAATCCCCACACCTCCAGGCCCGTTCGCGCGTCGAGCGCTTCGAGGACACCGCGATTGGTTCCAACCCAGACGATCGAGCGGCGATCCTTGTGAAGGCTCCTGAAGGTGGCATACGCAGCATCGGGCGGAGGATCGAGCGACGGCGGGTTCATGATGGCGGGCGTCGAACCGATGATCGCGCCGAGCGGCATTTGACGAACGCTGGCGATGAGAAGCGACGCTTCTGCGGTCGGCATGTTCATCAGCGGCGCGAGTTGTGCGACGCTGCCCGGTGATGCATTCAAGGCGACCAATGTGCCGTTGGGCAGCGCGGTGAACAGATTTCGCGCATCCGGATCGTTTGGCGGCGCTGCGATCCACAGCGGCGTGTTGTCGGCCTGGAACGTGTAGCCGGACGGCTGCGCCGAGTCGGCAACCGGTTTGTAGGCGCGGAACCCTCGCAGCATCCCATCGAATCCCGGCAGCACGAACCCGCTCGTCACGAGGACGTTATTGCGCTGCGGGATCACGGTCCCCATCTTGTCCTTCACATCGGCCGGCTGAGGACCGGACAATTCGGCGCCGTAGATGTCCTTCACACGAGTCAGGTCGACGGTGCCCACCGCCGGACTCGGCACTTGAAATTCGCTCGACGGAATCCTCGCGCTGCCGGCGTAGCCCTTCCAGCCAACCCACGGCCCGGTCCAGAACGGCTTCGTGTTGAGATCGATGAGATTCTCGAACGCCGTCTGAACTCCCAAGTTGATCGCGTTCACCAACTCCGGGACGATGACCGTGCCGGGCACCGCCGGGCTCGCTTGTGCGGGCGAGGCGAGCGCCGCATCGATGTGCGCGCGGGTGACCTCGACGTACTGCCCGCCGCTTTCGTTCGCGATCGCCGTCAACTGCGCGACGTTGTCGCGTGGTGGTGCAATGGCCACGACGACGATCGGTACGCGTCGCCCGGTGATCGCGACCAATAACGCTGCCGCTTCCGCGACAGGATCCACTGCTCCACTCGTCGTTCCCTCTCCTCCACCAGTGATCAGGACAGCGACCGTGTTGCGGCATTGGCCGACGTCGGCGCGAGTCATCAGACACCGTGCGGCTTCTTTGATGTCGTTGACCATCGCCGCTACCGGCGCGTCCAATCCTGATTCGCTCTCGGCACCGGCGGGCAGGAGAACCGGAGGCCGCTGTCGCGGGTCCTTTTTCAAGATCTCGAGGATGTCGGCGTTCTGATTTGGCGCGCCAGGCGCGACGAGCCGGGCCGCCCCGCCGCACACGACAGCGAGATTGCGGCCGTTGGCGACATCCACCGTGCCGCGGCTCAGATTCCAGCGGCCGTCGTTCGCCGTCTCCGTCGGCGACTGCTGCGCACGATCCGCCGACATCCTCCTCAGGACTGGTGTCGTCACGCCGATGGTTGGGTTCGTCTGCCGTGTCTTGTAGAGACCGAAGCGGGCAACGCTCATGTTCTGCTCGACGGCCTGATACATCGCCGCACGAGCCAACGCCAGACGCGTCGGCGCTTCGAAACGGTTGAAGGCGACGGGATCCGCGTCGCCGACGATGCCGATACTGCTCGTCGTCGCTCTGTCGGAACCGGCGGTGTGAATCAGGTTGTTGAACCTTCGACGGTACTTGCCGTTCGGCGTCGTATTCGAGTCGTTGACGCCGAGCGCGGATTCCCAGCGGTTGATGGCATCGCCTCGTCTCGTGTAGACGAACGGATCGTAATAGGTGCTCGTCGCATTCGACGTCCCAGCGGTGGCTGCATCGGTCGGCGCGTCACGCTGCATCCGCTCGCTGGTATCGACCATCAAGATGATGTTCGGCTGGCCGCCCTTCAGAAAGAGCAGCGGGTCGATCTGGGCCGAGGCGGACGGAGCGCTTGCGACGAACGCGATCGCGAGAATACCCAAGCCGCGAGACATCACTGAATACCGCCCGACAGATCGAATAACGTCATCGTCAGTCCACCGCCCGGCGATTGCGCCGGAGCCTTTCGAACGCGGCGGTTCTGTTCGTCCTGCCCGCGCTGCGCCGTGTAGCCACGCTCGAGTTCGGTGGTATCGGTCCGCGACACCGTGACTTCGATCGCCTTGTGCGCGCCGCGTGGGCCGAACGCCTCCGCGCGCAGCGCGAGGACGCCAGCACCAGGATTTCCGTCGAGGAGTCCGTCCTGCAACGGCAGCCCATCGTCCTCGGACGGATCGTCGGCAACCATCAGCACGACGTAGAAAGGCGAATTGATCGTCTTGGGCGACACGGCGGCGAGCGGACCGTAGGCATAGAGCTGCCACACGGGATTGTTCGCGGCCCACGGGCGATCGCCAGTTGCGTTCCCAGTGAGATCGACGGCACTGCACGACGACGCCTTCCCGCAGTTCGCCATGTTGACGATCTCCGTGAGATCGATCGTCGAGCCGTCGGATAGCGGCCGGACGCCGCCGGCCGGACCGTCGACGAACGTCGATCGCATCGAGCCGTTCAACAACATGTTCCAGTTGGGGACTTTGAGCAGATCCTCCATCGCACGCTCGATGATTGCATCGGCCGCGTACATCCCTTCCACGCCGCTGCGATAGGTGCTCGCGATGATCGTTTCAGAGGACGTGGTCAGGATGAGCGCCGTACCCAGCGCCGTCATGAGCAGGAGGGCCATCATGGCGATGACCATCGCCACGCCGTTTTCTCGGGCGAGATTCATCGAGATCACCGTCCGAGATTCAAGTTGCGGGGCGAGACCTGGAACTTCACTTCCTGATCCGGGACCCATCTGGTGGCGGTGCCAGACGTGCCGCCGTTTCGGAACAGCAAGCCTGCGGGCCCGCGCATCGAGGCGCGCGAGGTCTGGATGCGAATCGTGACGCCGATTTTGCGGATGCGCAGCAAGTCGGCATCGTAGCGATTGGCGTTGTGTTCGTCGGGACACCATCCAGGCAGGCCGTCGGTCAACTGCGCCTCCGTCAGCCGGACCAGTGCGTTCTGGTTTTCTCCGCTGGAAAGCACCGGGAGGCGCGGCAGATGCTCACTACCGTTGTAAGCGAAGGTGCAGTTCTCGCTCGCGGGATATGCGGTGACCGACGGGCCGACTGTCGGCTTCGGCCCGTACGTCTGCCAGGGGCCGACTGGATCCGAGATCGCTTTCGACGTTCGCCGCGGCGGATTCGGATCGCCCCAATACTCGAAAAACAGGTCGACGACGTTGTCGACGACGGGGACTTCCGGATTGTTCGAACCGTCGTAGGACATGAGCTGATTCGTGTCGGCTTTCCTGAAATAGGTGCGCAACACTGCTTGCGTGACCTTCGCAATCCCGGGAGTGCCGGCCGGTCCGCCTCGGTACCTCGTCGTCGCCGCGTCGGCTGGCCTGTTGACGATGATCTTGGCGGCCGCATCGTTCAGGCCAGTGATGGTGAACGTGTCGTAGTTGCCGGCACCGTCGAAAATCAACACGGTCATCCCGGTCTTGAATCCACACATATCGAGGAGCGTGCCGTCGGCGGGACAATCACTCTCGCGATTCACGCGCAGGAGGCCGCCACCGACGACGTCCTGCGCGAGCGTCGTCTGTGCCGTTGTCGACGGGACGTAGATCACCGTGATGGTGTCGGTCGCATCCGGCGGCAGAAGCGGACTGCTGCGGGCGAACGAGCCGACCGGTGCGTCATCGATCGCGCCTTGCCGGAACGGCAGCACCGGCGGCAAGAAATAGATCAACGAGCCCGTCTGGCCGCCGAGATACGCGCCGGCGCCCGCCATCACGAGATCCCGGTAGAGCGCGTCGTGTGCGATGCGAAGCCGTTGCTGGAGATCAGAAATTTCCGGCTCGGTCGCAAACGATCCGTGCGCCGGGTTCATGACCGAAAACACGCTACCGACGACGACCATCGTCAGCGCCATGGCCATCACCATCTCGAGCAACGAGAAACCGCGTTCGCGCGCCATCACTGGGCCTTGCGCGCCTTGACGGTGATGATCCGCGCTTGGTCGGGCAGCCGTCTCGTGTTCGTCGTCGGATCGGCGCCGCGATCGTGCGGCCGCGTCACGAGCACCTGGAGAACCAGCGTGTTGTCCGGGTTGATCGCCAGCGGCTCGATCGACCAGCGCCGCACGTAGGCCGTGCCCTCCGGCGGTGCGTGACCTCCACCCAACGAGCTGCCATATCTGTCGAGGAAATCGCAGTAGCCGTCGATGTTTTTCTTGAGCGAATCAGGCGGCGACGGCGTGAGGCCTTTGCCGCCGGTGGCGGCCTCGGATGCCGAGGTCACGTCGGTGGCGAGATCGCTCATCGGCAGTCCGACCGGGTCGTACCCCCACGTCAGTCCGCGCAGCTGTTCCATCTTCTGCTGCGCGAGGATGCTCGACATGGTCGTGACTCTCGCGCTGAAGTTGGCGCGGGTCGAAATCGCGAAGAGCTGGGCGAGCGCCGTGAGGCCGACGGTCAGCACCGTCGTGGCCATCAGCACTTCGAGCATGGAGAAGCCGCGATCGTGATTCGAGGAAGACCTTGGCAATGCCGTTCACTCCGCGCCTCGTCGTGGAGCAAGCGAACTGCCAGGCGGGAGATCCGCGTCGCCGCGCGGACGTAACACCCAGGTCGGCGGGAGCTTACGCGTGTCGCAGGCAGGGTATTTGATGAAGCACGGTGACGAGACCGACAACACTCGTTACCGTTCGCGGCGTGTCAGGAAATCGTTGGCAGCGTAACCTGGAGGCTGGCGCCCCCCTCCGGCGACGAACCGACCGTGACCCGGCCGTTGTGGAAGACGATGATCTTCTGAACGAGGGCGAGACCGAGGCCGGTCCCGCTCCGCTTCGAGGTAAAAAACGGTCGGAACACGCGCTCTCGCAGGCCCGGGGCGATTCCGGGACCATTGTCGTTGACGGCGATCCGCGACACTTTCTGCGCCGCGTCGACCTCCGCGTGGATCGCGATGCGCGGCGCAATCGACGCGCCGGCGCACGCTTCGAGCGCATTGCGAAGCAGGTTGCTGAAGGCCTGACGCAACAGCACTTCGTCGCCGTCGAGGACGCCGAACTCACCGTGCACGCTGACGTCGCCGCCGAGCACGCGCGCGTCGGGCCGCACTTCTTCAGCCGCGCGCTCGCAGATTGCCTGCAAGTCGACGCGCGACAACGCGAGTTGCGCGGGGCGTGCGAAGTTCAGAAAGTTCGTCACCACCTGGCTGAGCGATTCGGTTTCGGCGCGAATCCCCTCGACGTACGGTCGATACGTCCCTGGCAAGGCATTGAGATCGAGCAGCTTGCTGTATCCGTGAATCGTCGCGAGGCCGTTTCGGAACTCATGGGCGATGCCGGCGGTCAGCTCGCCGACCGTCGCGAGGCTGTCCTTCAGTCGCAGTTGTTCCTCGAGATCCTTCACCGCCGTCAGATCGGTGAACAGGCAAATCGCGCCGTGGACCTTGCCGTCTTCATCGGACAACGGAGAGACGCTGACGCCAAGATGAGTGGCGCCGCTCCCTTCGTCGGCGAGTATCACGGCGCGGCGGACAATCGGGTTGTGCGTCCCGATGCATTCGTCGATCACGTCGAACAACGGCTGCTCCCGCGCCGACTGATGATACAGATCGGTGGACTCGGCATTCGGCGCGTCGAGCATGCGTCGTCCGGCCGGGTTGAGAATTCGAATCTCGCGGTTCAGGCCGACGACGAGCAATCCAGCGGTGAGGCTCGAGATGATTTCGCCGCTCAACCGTTCGGAGGCTTCCGCACGCGCCGCGGTCGCGCGTTCCTGCGCCTTGAGCTTCGCGACCGCTTCCTGCAGCGCGGCGGAGAGAAACGCCGTTTCGCTGCCGGCGCCGCTGTTGGCGCGCGTGTCGCGCGCCGCCGCCGCAAAACGCAGCATGGCAAACGTCAGCACCGCGGCGAGCCCCGCGACAATCGCCGTGAGTCCGAGAAACGCGTAACCGGTCGCAGTCATGGTCCGGCTTCACTCCGACTCACGGCTCATAGCGATACACGGCCGCGAGCGTGCTCAGTTGCTGTTGCATGAAGCGCCGGTTGACGGCCGCAACCGGCGGCGTCACCTCAACGTTGTGCGGTTGGGCGGTCATGTCCAATGCGTACTCCGAACGGTTTACCGTGTCGACGACGTAGATGCGGCGGCCGTTCTGGCTCAGCACGCCGTAGACGGCGCCGTAACTCGACGCGACGAGATACCGCTCACGCCGCCGCCGTGACGAGTCGCCGTCGCGCGGCGTGAAAAACGATCGGCCGAACAACGGTCCGAGATCTTTCGGTTCGTAACCCAGCAGTGTGTAAAACGATGGCACGATGTCGGTTGAAAACACGAGGGCATCGAGATCGGCGCGCACGAGGGGCTTGAGCCGCGAGGGAATATGCACGATCAGCGGAATGCTCATCACCTCCGGATACATCCAGAAGGCATGTCCCCAACGGCCTTCTTCGCCGAGCGAATCGCCGTGATCGGACGTGAGGACGATGATGCTGTCGTCGTAGAGATGTTCCTGCTTCAGAAACTTCACGAAGCTGCCAAGACACGCATCGAGCCGCCGGAGGCTCGAGGCCGTCCGTGGGTTGAAACCGGCCGGGTACGTCTCGCCAGAAGGAACCGGCCGCTTCGGCGCAACGGCGAGATGCACGTTCTGTGACAGCGAGTAGAAGAAGACGGGACGCCTGCGGTCGTCAGACAACCTGCGCTCGAGTTCCGGAACCGTCGCGCACATGTCGAGATCCATCGTGCCTCGATGAGGATCGAGGTTGACCATGCGGTCGTCACGCGTGACGAGCGCCTCGACGTGCACATCGATGTCCATCAAGCGCTCGTAGTCGTTCGCCTCCAAGAGCTTCAGCAACGTGTTTCGCTGCGGGAACTGATGCTGCAGCACCATGTGCGGGACCATGCCGCCGGTCCAGATCGCGGGGATGGCGAGCGCGGTGCCGGAATAGCGTGTCCAGGCGCGCTCGAATACGAAGCTGTCGGCCGCGAGCTTTCCGATCTCAGGCGTGAACGTGACTCTCGGGTTGTAGGGCGAAAGGTAGTCGCGCCGCAGGCTGTCGACGATGAACAGGAAGATCGGCGGCTTGCGATCGGTGGCGCGAAGCGGCCGAACGAAATCCACCACCGACGGCTGCACGCGTGACGAACCGACGAGCGATTGCGAGCCGAGAAACCTGTAGAAGTCCGCGGTCCCTGACGACCGCGAGGTCCGCGCGTCGCGGATCATCCGGAGCGACGGATCGACCGTCGCGTACCGATCCATGGCAGTCGCGGGATCGATCCACATCAATCCGGCATACAAGGCGAGCGCGACCAGCGGCATGACGGCGAGACGGAGCGATGACCGTCGTGTCCCCGCGCGTTGGTCCGTCAAGGCGTACGTCGATGCGAACGCCAGCAGCCAAACGATCAGGACACTGATCTTCTGAAAGAGGAAGTTCCAGTCGAAATGTCTGACGCCATCGATGACCGCATAGGCGATCACCGGCAGCAGAACGAGCAGACTGATGGCTGCTGCCCGTGAGCGGCCCGACAATAGCGGCGCCGTGAACAGCTCGACGCTGTCAGGCCGCGAACGCCCGCCCTGCTCGGGCTGATCGTTCGCGACCGCGATCGGCTGGCTGCGCAGCCGCGCGATGTTTGCCCAGACGCTGGCGGTTCCGCCGGCGAATGCGACCGAGCACGCCCACGCTGCGGCGCCGCTGAACTGCAGCGACGCGCAGACGAGCTGATACATGACGACGCTTCCGCAGACCACGAGCAGCAGGAGCAGTAGCCAGTACTCGGCCGACGCCTTCAATCTGAACGCGCTCGAGATGCCCGTCATCGCGACGATCGCGAGAAACAGCGCCATGAAGGCGTAGAGGTTGAGAATCAGCGACGATCCGATTCCGCCAGCGAGCACGCCGGCCGACAAATCGACGCCGCTGATCTCGTCGATCAGGAACGGCGACACCAGCGCGTACACGCTGCACGCGACGACCGCCGACAACACGCACGCGACGAGCACACGGCGAGAATCGGTCCGGCGAATCTGCGGCGCCGGCCAGATGAGATGATCGACTGTCGCGAGCCACGCCGGCCAGGCAACGGCCGCCAGCCCGACGGCGAAGGCTCGCGGCGTGTTGCCGATGCTCACCAGCGGCGGCTTGAACAGCACAATCAGAGCGACGAGAGCACTGGCAACGACATAGGTCCGGGCCACGGCGCGGCCGCGAGCGCCGGCGCTCGTCAACTGCGGCATGAGTGTCAGTATCGTGATGAGCAGCGTCGCTGAGAACAGCCACGGCGACACGGCCACGAAGTCCGACAACGCGGGAACGACGCCCGGCTTGAGGAACAGCTCGTAGACGAACGGCGTATAGGCGACAAAGCAGTACGCCGCCACGGCGAGAAAGTACAGGCCATTCAACGCGCGTGCGACGGCGATGGCGCCGGGGCGCCACGTCACCTTTGCCGCCTCGCGTCAAGGTCGACATCCGCGCGTCGATGGCTGGTGGCACGCTCGAGAAGGCGTTCGGCCGCAAGACTGCCGGGCTGAGTCTCGAGCGCGGCTTCCGCCTCGGTTCGAGCCGCCGCGGCGTCGCCGCGTTTCAACAACAGCTCTCCGAGACGGAGATGAATGTCGCCGTCGCGCGGATCGACCGCGAGCGCGCGCCGATACATCGTCTCTGCGCGATCGATGGCGCCCGATGCGACGGACCGGTCGCCGATCTCGGTCATCAGCTCGACGTTTTGCGGATCGAGCGCGAGACATTGCTCGAGTGCCGCCAGGGGCGACGTGTCCGCCTCCTCACAAACGGCGACCGCCTGATTGGTGGAGTCGTGGCTGGTCTTGCGAAAGGTGGCCAGAACGATGACGAGCAGCGCCAACGGCCACAGCGCGTCGATCCACCGGCGCCAGCCGTTCAGAACAGTCTCAGATACCACTGCAGCATCGCCGGTCCGATGGTCGCGGCGAACGCCGCGCCGACGGCAAGGAAGCACCCAAACGGCAGCATCGATTCCATGCTGCCGCGTCGCGTCGCCATCATCGTCAAACCGACGAGCGATCCGGAGAAGGATGCGAAGATCAGCGCGAACATCGTCATCTTCCACCCGAGAAATGCGCCGATCATCGCCAGCATCTTCGGGTCGCCCATGCCGAGACCTTCCCGCTTCCGGACGAGGAGATACAGATAGAACATCAACAGCAGACTGCCCCCGCCGACGACGATGCCAATCAAGGAATCGATCCACCCGGGCGCGGTGAAGAAGCTGAGTGCAAATCCGACGACGATTCCGGGCAGCGTGATCGCATTGGGCAGCAGCTGATGCTCGAGATCGATCGCGAAGAGCACGATCAGCGCGCATCCGAAGACGAGCCGCGAGACGAGGAGCATGCCCGGACCGTAGTGCCACCAGGCGAGCCCGAACATCGCGGCGGTGATCGCTTCGACGATCGGATACTGGACGCCGATCGGCTGGCCGCAGGTCCGGCAGCGGCCGCGGAGGACCACCCAGCTCACAATCGGGATGTTCTCGTACCACTCGATCTCACGTCGGCAATGCGGGCACGCGGAGGCGGGCCAGACGATCGAGGTCCCGAGCGGTAACCGGTAGATGCAGACGTTCAGGAAGCTGCCGACGATGGCGCCAAGCAGTGCGGCGATCGCGGCGGTGGCAGCAGGCGGCACTTCGTTCATGAAGGAGGCGGCACGGCGTTGAGGCGCTTCGGCTCTAAAGATATCGGCCACAACGGCGATGACCGTGAGACCTGCACGCGTCCGCGCTCGTCGATGTCGTAGGGAGTGCCGCTGGGATCGGCTGGCACGCCGGGCCATCCCGCCGCACGCACCACGTCCGGCCATTCGAGCCGTCGCTGCGCGGCCTGCGCGGCGACGCGATCGACGACCGGTTGCAGCGCGTCGATCTCATCGAGTGCACGCAATTGCGCCAGATGGCGCTCGGCATCGTGTCGCAGCCACTCGATCTCGGCGGACTCGCGAATCGCTTCCCACATCGCCTTGGACATCGGACGATCCCCGCCTTCAGCCAGCGTGGTTGCCGCCAGCGACTTCAACCACCACGGCGCGCCAGGGACCTCGCTCGCGCGCCGGAACCACTCCGCCGCCGTCTTGTAGTCCTGCCGCCACCAGTAGTGCACGAAGCCGATGTCCTGCAGATACTCCCAGCGATCGGGCCGCTCGGCGAGCCCTTTCTCGAGCAGGCGGATCGCGAGATCGGGCCGCCCGGGGCCGCGCGGCGGAGGCTCGGAGAGAAAGATCGCGCCGAACCGGTAGGCGAGGTTGAATCGCGGATCGAGCGATGTGGTGAGGTCCAGCAGCGGGAAGAGCGCGTCATACTGCCGGCGGTTCGGATCGGTGATCGTCTCTCCCGCCTCGACCATACGTCTGGTGCCGCCGAAGTACTGGATCGCGCGTATCCAATACAAGTCCGCGAGGACTGAATCGTACTCGAGCGCCACCCGCCGAGCCGTCGCCGACGACGTCAGGTACAAAGCACTGTCCTCGATCGTGGCGACCGGGTACAACCGATCGCGAACTCGCTGCAGCTCGATCGCCGCGGTCATCAGCAGCCCGATCGTCAGTACGGCGGCAGTCAGTCGCACCGGTCCGGTCATGACTTATTTGAAGTCGCGCCGCGAGAAGATCACCATCGCCGCGACGAGCAACGCCGCGGTATAGGCGGCTCCGTATGCGGTGGTCAAGACCATGTATCCAGCCGACACGTGCTGGCCGTGGACGACCTGGGCCTTCACGTCGAAGGGCGCGAGATTCGGCAGCACCCAGTACAGGCCTCGCGCCAGGCGCACGGCCGTCGGCGAATCGACGATCTGATCGAAGTTGCGCAGGTCGCCGCTGAAGTGGCCGGCCACGAACAAACCGAAGGTCAGCGTCGCCGACAGGATCGGCGTGGAAAACGTCGAGAAGAACAGCGCGATCGCCGTGACCAGCGACAGCTCGACGAAGATTAACGCGATCGCCTTCAACATCGCCGGATCGAGCGCGCCGGCCTCGAGCGCCTTGACGGTGCCTTCCCCCGCGATCCACCGCATGTACGCCAGCATCAGATACAGCGCCGCGGCCATGATCGAGAGATTGACCGCGAGCGTTCCCACCAGTCCGAGGTACTTCCCGAGCACGATCTGATGCCGCTCGATCGGCTTCGCGAGCAGCGCGTAGATGCTTCGGCGCTCGACCTCCTTCGATACCAGGCCGATGCCGATGAAGACGGCGATGAACAGGCCAAAGACGGAGGTCGCGGCCAGGCCGAGATCCTTGATGATCTTGATGTCCTGTCCGGCCGTCAGCTGACCTATCAAATAGGTGGCGGCAATGAGGATCACCGCAAAGAACACGAGGTTGTACAGGACCTTGTCGCGCACCGACTCGCGAAACACGTTCACGGCCATAAGTGCGACCGGCCGCATCAACGAGATCCCTCCGCGCGTTCGCCGCGCGGCGTGGGCGAAGCCGCCGACGTCACCTTCTCGACGAAATAATCTTCGAGCGTGTCGCGGATCGGGTTGAGCGACACCAACGTCGCGCCTGCCGCCATCAACTCGGCCAGCAACCGATCGGGCTGCGACTCGAGCGGCAGGTCGAGCGCATAGCGTCCTTCGGCGATGCGGACGATCCGCCGCACGCGAGGCTCGATTGGCTTCAACACTTGCTCGTTGACGCCGCCGACGACGAGCTCCCATCCGTGCACCCGGAATTGCGCCAGATCGGTCATGAGTCCGCCGGCGACGAGGCGGCCCTTGGCGAGGATGGCGACGCGATTGCAGAGCGCTTCGGCGTCGCTCAACACGTGCGAGCTGAAAAACACGGTGCAGCCGCGGTCGCGCAGCCGCAGGATCAGCGCACGCACGTCGCGCCGGCCGAGCGGGTCGAGTCCGGACATCGGTTCGTCGAAGATCACGACTTCGGGATCATTGATCAGCGCCTGGGCGATCCCGATCCGCTGGATCATGCCCTTCGAGAACTTGCGAAGCTGCAGGCGCCGCTCCGCGCCGATGCCGACATCGTCGAGCAGCCGCGACGTTCGCGTCCGGGCCTCCTGCCCACGAATCCCGAACAGGCCGGCGAAGTAGGTCAGAAATTCTTCGGCGGTGAGATGGTCGTAGAAGTACGGATTCTCCGGAAGGTACCCGATGCGACGCTTGACGCTGAGATCGCCGACGGGACGACCGAGGATTTCAGCCCGGCCCGATGTGGGAAACACCAGCTGGATCAGCAGCTTCAGTGTCGTCGTCTTACCCGCGCCGTTGGGCCCGAGAAATCCGAAGACTTCCCCGGGCGCCACTTCCAGCGTGAGACGATCGAGGGCGCGGCGCGGACGCTTCCGCCAGAATCCGACGGCGTAGTCCTTCGTCAGTTCGTACGTAGCCAGCGCGAGCACATCACTTGGTCGCGTGCTTCAACTCGTAGGCAATGGCCTGATCGAAGTACTGGGGCGCGAGGACGCCTTCGAACTTGACGCCGTTGATGAACAGCGTCGGCGTCGAGCGGACGCCGAGTTGATGCCCGAGGGCGATGTCGCCTTTGACCAGATCCAGCGTGAAGGCGTACTTCGCGTCGAAGTCCGTGATCTGGCCGACATCGCGCGCCGCCTGTCGCACGACCGGCGGCGTGAGCGACGGCTGATTGGCGAACAGCCACTCCTCCATCGCTTCGAGCCGGTTCTGGCGCTGCGCCAGGCGCACCGCCACCGCCGCTTCGCACGCTGACGGATGCGGTCCGCCGCCGGCGACGTTGACGTTGCACTCGGAGTCCAGCGGGTAGTCCTTCAGCACGAACTTCACCGATCCCGGCTGCTGCGCCTCGTACTTCTGAATGATCGGCTTGTAGGCGTAGAAGGCCTGCCGGCAGAAGGGACATTGAAAGTCGCTGAAGTCGACGATGAGGACCTTGGCGCCATCGGACGGAATGGCCATCGGTACCCGCGGCGCCGTCGCCATCACGCGTTCGAATTCCGACGTCTGCGCCGCGCTCGGCGGCGGCGCGGCGGCGCCCTGCGCCGCCGAAGAACCGCCGGCGCCTTCACGCGGAAAGAACGCCAGTGTCGAAGCGGCGCCGGCAAAGAACAGCACGGCGACGATGATGGCCAGCGGACTTGTGACGAAGACGCGCAGATCGCGCGTCGCGCGACGAGGAAGCGTAGTCATAGGAAAGGACGTCGCCGCGCCAGTCACGATGAACAGCCCAATCACGGCGGCATACGTGATGAAGCAGAGAACGCAATAGGTTTTGAGGACGAAAATCGACGCGTAGCCGAGGTACAGCACGACGGCCAGCGCCAGCGTCGACAGCACGAACAGGTAGCCGGGCACGTTCTCGCGCACGCTCGGACGCGCCGTCAGACCGCCGATCGACAACAGCGCGGCAGCCAGGAACCAGAGCCCGCCGAAAATCGCCACCGGAATCCCGCGGAACGTGCTGTAGCGGCTCAGATACACCTGAGTGCAGCTGATGGTCGAGCTCACGTCGCAGAAGCTGTGGTACGTGGGGTCGAAGACGAGCCGGTAATGCACATAGGACGCGGCGGTCGACGCCGCCAGGCCGATGAGCGCACAAATCAGGGCGATACGAGCGGCAGTCCGACTCATGGTGGAGGCGCGGCCAGTTCGACCAACCGCCGGCCGGCGCTGATGATGAATTGGAGTGTATCGTAACGCCCGCGCCGTGGGCAAAAACTACGAGCCGATCGCGGCGAACCGCTTCGGCTACTGAACCGTCGTCGTCGCCGACTCGACTGCGGCGGCCGTGAAGATCCCGCCGGACGCGTCCTGGAACACGGATCCGCGTTGGTTCGTCGCAAACGATCGCTGTCCCGTCGACCCGACTGCCACTGGGTGCGCTTCGCCGAAGTACTTGTCCACCGCGTCCGCCGACGAACCATTGCACGTGTCCGCGCTCGGGGTCACGGTCAGAGCGCCGACTCCTCTTCCCACGCTCGTCCGGTAACCGCTCTTGATGATGCCGTTGCTCTGGATATCCGGACTCACGAAGCCGACACTCGACGAGCCCGGCTTCGCGAGGTCTTGAAGCGTCTGCGCAAACCCGCCACTTGCACAGCTGGACGAGTACGTTGCCTGGCCGCTGACCACCGCGCGCATGGTTCCGATTGCCGACGCTTCATTCCCCGCCATGCGAGCGCGGAGCATGCCCGGGATGGCGATGGCGGCGACAATGCCGATGATCGCGACGACGATCAAGAGCTCGATCAGCGTGAATCCGTTCTGTTGACGCTTCATACCTTTTTTACGCCCGGGTTTCCAAAAAAAAAGCGGGATGCCGCTCGCGCGCCATCCCGCTTTCACGATGAGCGACGCTGCTTACTGAACCGGCGTGGTCGCCGCCGCCACCTTCGCCGCGTCGAAGGTGCCGCCGGTCGAGTCCTGGAAAATCGTGCCGCGCTGATCGGTTCCGAACGAGCGCTGACCCGTCGATCCCAGGGTCACAGGATGCGTCTCTGCGTAATAGTCCGAGATCGCTGCTGCGACGTTGTTGCAGGTGCTGGCCTGAGCGGTGACCGTCTGGTTCACGGCGCCAGGGCCGACGTTCACGTGGTAGCCGCTCTTCACGACACCGTTGGTCGCGATGTCGGGGCTGACGAATCCGGCGTTGCTCGTGCCGGGAGCCTGCGACAACTGGGTGAGCGACTGCGCGTAGCCGCCGCCGGCGCAGCTCGACGAGAACGTCGACTGCGCGCTGTTGACCGCTCGCATCGAACCGATCGCCGACGCTTCGTTACCCGACATACGGGCGCGGAGCAGACCCGGCACCGCAATCGCGGCGATGATGCCGATGATCGCGACGACGATCAGCAGCTCGATCAACGTAAAACCCTTGGCATTTCGCTTCTTCATTCGATTCTCCTTTTATTGAGACAGCTCGACGCCCACTTATCAAACCGATGTGTTGTCCGTGGCGCGTGCCCGACCTTAGAGCAACCGGAATGCCAGGCCGGCCCGTCACACTGACAACACAGTAAGTCGTTGAAATTAGAGGACTAACTGGCGGATTCGGACAGACCAGGCATGGCCAAAATCCGCATCTTGACGTTTGTTGTCAACGCTCGACTGACAACGAATGTCAGCTCAGCTCTCCTAGCGAAGATTGTATTTTTTGACGTAGTAGCGGAAGGAGCGGAAGCTCATCCCGAGGAGTTCGGCCGCTTTCACCTGCACGCCACCGGCACGCTTCAACGCCTCGGCGATGTAGCCGCGCTCGATCTCTTTGACATGTGCTTCGAGATCGAATCCCGATTCGGGCAGCGCGTCGACCGGCGCCGGAGGCGTGCGCGGGACCTCGCCGCGAATGCTCGGGGGAAGACTGTCGGGCAGGATCGCGGGCGTCGATTCCAGCGCCACGGCGCGCTCCATGACGTTTTCGAGCTCACGGATATTGCCCGGCCAGTCGTGGGCGACGAGCATTTCCATCGCTTCGTGTGACACGCCGGCGATCTGCTTCTCCATCTGCTCGCAGAACTTCGCGAGGAAATGCTCGGCGAGGAGCGCGATGTCTTCGCGCCGCTCGCGCAGCGGCGGCAGCGTCAGTGGAATGACGTTGATCCGGTAGAAGAGATCCTCGCGGAAGCGGCCCTCGGCGATGAGCCGGGTCAGGTCCTGGTTCGTCGCGGCAACCACGCGAATATCGGCCTGGAGCTCTTCGAGCCCGCCGACGCGCCTGAACCGGCGCTCCTGCAGGACGCGAAGCAGCTTCACCTGCATGACGGCGGACATCTCGCCGATTTCATCGAGGAAGATCGTTCCCCGCTCGGCGACTTCGAGCAGACCCTTCTTGTTCGTGTCGGCGCCGGTGAACGAGCCGCGCATGTGGCCGAACAGCTCGGACTCGAGCAGCGCTTCCGGCAGCGCGCCGCAGTTGAGCGAGACCATCGGCTTGTCGCGCCGCAGCGAATTGAAATGAATCGCCTGCGCGACCAGTCCCTTGCCCGTGCCCGATTCGCCGGTCAAGAGAATCGTGCTGTTGGTGCGCGCCACGGTCTCGATCATCTTGAAGACGTCGAGCATCGCTTCGCTGCGGCCGATGATGTTCGAGAACTGATGCGTGAGACCGAGCGTCCGCTTCAGCAGCACGTTCTCCTGACGCAGCTGCCGGTTCTCGATCTTCTCGCGCACCTTCATCTTGAGCAGATCGACGTCGAACGGCTTGCTCAAGTAGTCGCACGCGCCCAGCCGCATCGCCTCGACGGCGGTTTCGGTCGAGGCGAACGCCGTGATCATGATGCCGAGGATGTCCTGATCGATTTTCTTCGCGGCGCGCAGCACATCGACGCCGCTCAGATCGGCCATCTTGATGTCGGAGATGAGGAGATCGACCGGCTCGCGTTCGAGCAGATCGACCGCCGCGCGTCCGCTTTCGGCAAGGAGTACTTCGTAGCCCTCGCGGCGGAGCACAATCGCCAACAACTCGCGCATCGATCGCTCATCGTCGACGACGAGAATCCGGGCCGGCCGGCGATCCGTCGCGGGCGCGACCGGTTGAGCGACCGTGTTCATGTCACCACCACCGCGCGAGCCGGGAGACGCACGGCCACGGAGGTGCCGGCGCCAGGCTGCGAGCTGACCTGAATCTCGCCGTTGTAGTCGCTGACAATGCGATGGACGATGGCGAGTCCGAGGCCGCTGCCTTTGGCAAAGGTTCCGTGGAACGGCTGGAAGAGGCCGTCGAGCTCCTCGGGCGGAATGCCGACGCCCTGATCCTGGACGGTCAGGACGACGCCGTCAGACGAGGGCTCCCGCGCGCCAATCAATCGCAGGCGACCGCCGTCGGGCATCGCGCGAAGTCCGTTGGTCGCCAGATTCCAGATGATCTGCTTGATTTGGCCTTCGTCGGCCTCGTACCACAGCTCGGTGGAGGGGACGTCGACGACGATCTCATGGCGATCCTGGACTTCCGCGCTGTTCCGCAACAGGAGGGCCGTGTCGTTCAACGCACGGCGCACGTCGAAGCGCGCGATCTGAAACCGCTGCGGCCGCGCGTAGGCGAGAAACGACCGGATGGTCGTATTGAGCCGCTCCGATTCGCGGAGCACGATGTCCATCAACTGCTCCTGCTCGGCGCTGAGCGGCAGCTCCTGTCGGAGAATCTGGATCGACCCCGACATCGACGCCAGCGGGTTGCGGATTTCGTGCGCGATCCCGGCGGCCATCTCGCCGATCGCAGCGAGCCGTTGTTGAATGGCCGCGTCGCGCTCGAACTTCTTGATGACCGTCACGTCCTGGAAGGTGAACAGGAACCCGGCCCGCCCGCCCGGCGTGACCAGGTGCGTCGCGGTCAACCCGATCTCGAGCTCATGACGTCCATCGACCGGACGGTACCGGAATTCGTGGCGCCGCGCCACTTTCACCTCAGAGTTGATCGATTCGATCACTGCCGGTGGCAGCTGCAGCACCTCACCAACCGGCCGGCCGGCGGCCACCCGAAACGGGACGCCGGTGATCAGTTCGGCCGCGTGGTTGAACGTCAGAATCCGCTGCGCGTTGTCGGTGGTGGCCAGGCCGCTCGGCAGACTGTCGATGACGTGCTGATTGAGCGCCTGAAGATCCGCGATCTCGGTCGACGCCTCCCGCAGCCGTGCGCTGGCCGAGAGCAGGCTGTTCGACAGCGAACCGCTGAGAAACGCAACCGCAAAGAACCCGAACACATTCAGCGCGACGGTGTACTGGGCGACCGACCGCGGCGGAAGCACGACGAAGAGGGCGCGCAGCCACGGGGCGACGAGCAGTCCCGACGCCGCCAGGTACTGCGCCAGCACGAGGCCGCAATAGAGGACGGTGGTGAGCATCGCCACCATCAGCGCGCCGCGCCGGAACTGCACGGTGCTCGCGGCCACGATCGGCAGGACGTACAGCGACGTGAAGTAGCTGTTGATGCCGCCGGTGAAGTAGATGAACGCGGAGACGATCAGGGCGTCGCCGGCCAGCTGCAGATCGATCAGCCACCGGTGGCGGTCGACGAATCGCAGCGTGAGGCCGTAGCTGATCGTCAGCGCGTAGGTGAGCCCGATCAGAAAGAAGAACGGATCGACCGGGAACGATCCCGGCGCCGTGATCTGCGCGAACGTCGCCGAGCCGAGGAGGATCGTCCCCATGACCGCCCGGACGGCGATCATCCAGGCGAGCGTTCGCCGCAGACCCCGATCGAGCATTAGGTCAGCTTACTGATCAAGTCGAAGATCGGCAGATACATCGCGATGACGATCCCGCCAACGACAATGCCGAGAATCGCGATCATGATCGGCTCGAGCAGCGTCAGCAGGCCGGCGACCGCCGTGTCGACT
>DAIUKO010000065.1:0-27292 GCA_036848175.1 Vicinamibacterales bacterium
CATCGGCATGGGCGAGTCGTGCATCCGCGGCAACATCATGCCCGGCGACGGCGTCTACAAATCCATCGACGCCGGCAAGACGTGGACGCACGTCGGCTTCGGCGACTCCGACGCGATTGCAAAAATCCGCATTCATCCGACCAATCCGAACATCGTCTTCGTCGCGGACTTCGGCAAGTACGGCGTAGCGAGCGACGAGCGCGGCGTCTTCAAGAGCGCCGACGGCGGCAAGACGTGGAAGAAGGTGCTGTTCAAGGACAACAAGACGGGTGCGGCAGACGTCGCAATCGATCGCCGGAATCCGAACGTGATCTACGCCGGACTGTGGGAGGCGTACCGCATCGAATATCAGATGTCGAGCGGCGGTCCCGGCAGCGGCCTCTACAAATCAACCGACGGCGGCGAGACGTGGCGCGAGATGACGCGGAATCCCGGGCTGCCATCCGGCCTCTTCGGCAAGATCAGCGTCGCCGTGTCAGGCGCGGACTCGAACCGGGTCTATGCACTGATCGAAAACGAGAATGGCGGCCTCTTCAGTTCGGACGATGCGGGTGCGACCTGGAAACTGGTGAACGCGGGACGCAACATCCGCCAGCGCGCCTTCTACTACACGCACCTCTTCGCCGATCCGAACAACAAAGACACCGTCTACATGCTCAACACCAGCGCGTTCCGATCGATCGACGGCGGCAAGACGCTGACCAACATCGGCCAGGGCACACACGGCGATCACCACGACTTCTGGATCGATCCAGACGACTCGTCGCACGTCATGGACGGCAACGACGGCGGCGGCGCCATCACCTACAACGTCGCGGCCACGCCGCCGGTGTGGAGCGGTCAGGAGTTCGCGACCGCGCAGATGTATCACGTCATCACCACCAGGCACGCGCCGTATCACGTCTGCGGCGCGCAGCAGGACAACTCGACGCTCTGCGTCGGCAGCAACACGCAGATCGGACGCGGCGGCGGCGGTGGCGGCGGACGCGGGAACGTGGTCACGCCCTACGAAGCGGGCGGCGGCGAACCCGGGTACATCGCACCCGATCCGAGGGATCCCGACATCTTTTATTCGGGCGCGAACAACGGATCGTTTCTGACCCGGCTCAATCGCCGCACCGGCGAGACCCGCGAGGTCGGACCGTATCCACGTTTCTTCTCCGGCGAGCCGTCGAGCGCGCTCGTCGAACGCTGGCAGTGGACGTACCCGATCGTCTTCTCGCCTGTCGATCCCACGATTCTCTACACCTCATCGCAGCACGTCTGGAAGACGACCAACGGCGGCCAGACGTGGGACAAGATCAGCGGCGATCTCACGCGTCACGATCCGAAAACGATGACCGAATCGGGCGGACCGATCACCCACGACATGAACAGCCCCGAGGTCTATGCGACCGTGTTCTCGCTCGCGCCTGGCAAGACCGAGGTCAACGTCCTATGGGCCGGATCCGACGACGGCGTCGTCAGCGTCACGCGCGACGGCGGGAAGAACTGGGCGACCGTCACGCCGCCCGGCATGCCGGAGTTCGGCCGAGTCAGTCAGATCGATGCCTCCTCGTTCGATGCCGGCACGGCGTACGTCGCCGTCAAGAAGCCGCTCTTGAACGACTTCTCGCCGTACCTCTTCCGAACGCATGACTTCGGCCGGACGTGGACGAAAATCGTCGACGGCATTCCCGCGAAGGATTACACCCATGTCGTGCGCGAGGATCCGGTGCGGCGCGGGATGCTCTACGCCGGAACGCAGCATGGCGTGTATCTGTCGACGGACGACGGCGATCACTGGCGATCGCTGTCGCTGAATCTTCCCGACACACCGGTTCACGATATCTGGGTCGAGGGGAACGACGTCGTGATCACGGCGCACGGACGCAGCTTCTACATTCTCGACGACGTCGGGCCGCTGCGGCAGTACGGGAACGAAGTCACGAGCGCAGGCGACGTGTTCCTCTTCAAACCCACCGACGCGATTCGATCGGCGACGGCCTCGACGATCACGTATTGGCTGAAGAAGGCGCCGCAGAAGATGACGCTCGACATTGTCGACGGCAAGGGCCAGATCGTGCGATCGATCAACGGCGCAGTTCCGCCGGCGGAAGGCCGCGGCGGACGAGGCCGAGGCGATCAACCCGCCGGCCGCCCTTCGACAGGCTCAGGGCAAGCCCCTTCGACAAGCGCAGGGCAAGCGGCGGTGGGAGCGCCAGCCACGACGACTGAAGCGGCGACGACGACGCCGCCCGCCGAACCAGGCGCTCCACCGCCAGACGACGAAGAGGGCGGCGGCCGCGGCCGACCGCAGACCGCAAACATGTCTCCCGGCGTGCAGCGGTTCAACTGGGACTTGCAGTCGCAGCCGGTCGTCAGTTTTCCGGGCATGGTGCTGTGGGGGGCGACGACGAATGGACCAACCGTGTTGCCGGGCGCGTATCAGGCACGGCTGACGGTTGACGGCAAGACGCTGTCGCAGCCGTTCACCGTGAAAAAACATCCGTGGCGGCAGGTCAGCGACGCGGATCTGCAGGAGCAGTTCGAGCTGGCGAGCCGGATTCGCGACAAGGTGAACGAGGCGAACAACGCCGTCATCAACATTCGGCGCATCAAGCGCGAGCTCGCGGATCGCGTCGACAAGTCGAAGAACGCGGACGTCAAGGCGATTGCGGAGCAGCTGCAGAAGGAATTGACGGCAGTCGAGGAAGACATGTATCAGGTGCGGAACCAGAGCAATCAGGATCCGCTCAACTTCCCGATCAAGACCAACAACCGGCTCGCGTCGCTGCTGCGCGTCATCGAGTCGGGTGACGGTAAACCGCTGGGCAACGTCGAGCCGATCTTCAACGATCTCCAGGCGGAGCTGAAAGCGGAGACCGAGCGTCTGCAGCGCGCGCTGACGACGTTCCTGCCGCGCCTGAATCAGCAGGTCCAGCGCCTCGGCCTGCAGCCGATCAGTGAGCGATGAGGAATGAAATCTCGGAGAGGTAAGCCATGAACAAACAAGGACTTCTGGCGCGGCGTGACTACTTCAACATGGTGCACGGCGTCACCATCCGCGCCATCGCGGCGTTGGGCGATGCGGATCTCGATTTTCGACCGCACGCGGGCATGCGCACGCCGCGCGAGCTGATCTTTCACATCTACGGCCAGGAGAAGCTGCTGGCGGAAGCCGCTCGAGGCGGGCAGTTCACGATGGAGATGGCGAACGGATCGAATCCGGAAGATCCTGCGAACGCGGCGGCGCTCGCCGCGCTCGCCAAGGTCAGCGATGCGGTGGCGTACGCCAACGCGCAGCACGAGGCGGCCGAGAACATCTACAGGGCGCTCTCGGACGAGCAAGTCGCTCGACCGATCGAATCGCCATTCGGCACGTATCCAGCCTGGCAGTACTTCCTGTTCGCCTACGACGAGCATTGGCATCATCGCGGCCAGCTCTACGCGTATCTGAGACTGCTCGGCAAGGAGCCGCCGATGCTGTACGACTACCAGACGGCTGAATCCTGACGACGGCTGTTACAAGCCAGCGTCCTCCGCGCGACTTCGTTGAAGGGGCGACTTCGCCAGCGACGGTTTGGAGCCCGATGAAGAAAACCGCGATTGTCGCGTCACTCTGTCTGGTCGTCCTCGCGGCGCGGTGGAGTCGCGAGCATTTCGCACTGCATGCGCAGGTCGACACACGACCGAATGTGCTGCTCATTCAGGCCGACGATCTTGGCTACGGCGATCTGAGCGCGTACGGGCAGTCGCGCTTCGAGACGCCGGCGCTCGACCGGCTCGCAAAGGAGGGCATCCGGTTCACGCAGTACTACGCAGGCAGCACCGTCTGCGCCCCGTCTCGAACCGCGTTGATGACCGGCCTCCACACCGGCCACGCGTGGATTCGCGGAAACGGCGGCATGCCCGGCGGCGACGTGCCGCTGCGTCTCGAGGACGTGACGATCGCGGAAGTCCTTCGCGATGTCGGCTATCGCACGGCGGTGATCGGAAAATGGGGACTCGGTCAGCCCGGCACCACCGGCGAGCCGAACAAACAGGGATTCGACTACGCGTTCGGGTTTCTCGATCATCGCCACGCGCATCGGCAGTTCACCGATCATCTGTGGCGCAATGGTGAGCAACTGGCAGTCGATATCGATCGCGACTACGTCAACGATCTGTTCACAAAGGAAGCGGCGGCATTCATCGAACGATCCGATGCGCGGCCGTTCTTCGTCTATCTGAACTACACCGTGCCCCACGCCGAGCTGCGCGTGCCCGACGATTCCCTCGCGCAGTTTCACGAGCGATTTCCCGAGCAGCCGTTCGTGAACAAAGCGGCCGACGAGAAGCCGACCGGCGCGCGTCCGGAGCTGCCGTCGCTTGGTTATCGATCCCAGCCTGAACCGCATGCCGCGTTTGCCGCGATGATCGTTCGCATGGACCGCGACATCGGCCGCCTGGCGGACCTCGTTCGCACCGGCGGGCTCGAACGGCGGACGCTGGTGCTGTTCATCAGCGACAACGGTCCGCATCAGGAAGGCGGCGGCGATCCGCTCTTCTTCAAGAGCGCCGGCGGCCTTCGCGGCATCAAGCGCGATCTCTACGAGGGCGGCATTCGCGTGCCGATGATCGCGCGATGGCCCGGCGTGATCCCGGCGGGGCGCTCGAGCGATCATGTCTGGGCGCACTGGGACGTGCTGCCGACGCTGGCGGAGATCGCAGGCGCACGTGCGCCGAACGGCCTGGATGGGATGTCCATGGTCCGCGCGCTTCGCGGCGAGCCGCAGCCGACGCACGACTTCTTCTACTGGGAGTTTCACGAGCGAGGCTTTCAGCAGGCGGTGCGAATGGGCCGTTGGAAGGCGGTGCGACTGAAGAGCGGCGAACCGCTCGAGCTCTACGATCTCGAAGCCGATCCCCATGAAGAGCGGAACGTCGCGGCTGCGAATCCGACGGTCGTCGCCGGCGTCGAAACCTACCTGCGCGCGGCGAGAAGCGAGTCCGAACGCTGGCCCGGGAAATAATCGCCAGCAAATCCGAGGAGGACACCATGTCCGATGTGCAATCGACGATCGCCGACAATCAGCAGGCTGTCGCGGCGTTCATCGCCGCGGCTCGCGCCGTGCCGCAGTCGGCGTGGACCCAACCACGCGCGCCGCAGAAGTGGTCGCCCGGGCAGGTCACCGAGCACGTGGCGATCGTGTACGAAGGCGCGCAGGCCATCCTCGACGGGACGTTTGCCGGCCGTGGCGTGCCGCGCATCATGCGGCCGCTGATTCGCGTGTTTGCGTTGAATCCGATCCTCAAGGCCGGCCGGTTCAAGCCCGGTCTGAAGGCGCCCGCGTTCTTTCAGCCGACATCGTCGACCGCGAGCGTCGACGATCTCTCTGCGCGTCTTCACGCGGCGGCGCGCGCATTCGAGGCGGCGGTCGAAACGGCGGCGCGGCAGGGACGGACGTTCGTCGACCATCCGTTCTTCGGCCGCGTCGATCTCGCCGAGTACTCACGACTGCAGGCGATTCACACGCGTCATCACCAGCAGCAACTCGCGATGGCCACTGAGCGTTCTGCCGCCGTTTGACCGCCCGGGAGGCCTGATGAAACGCCGAACGATTCTCGTACTCTCGCTGTTGGCGTGTACCGGCGCCGCCGCCGCACAGAATCGCGGCCCGCTCGATCTCGCAAACGCACCAGTGCCGGCCGGCGCGCAGCGCATCGCCTATGGCGATGATCCGCTGCAGTTCGGCGAACTGCGCGTGCCGACGACGAAAGGGCCGCATCCGGTGGCGATCGTCGTCCACGGCGGATGCTGGCTCGGCAAGCTGGGAACGATGGACGAGCGCGCGGTGGCGATGGACAACATGCGCCCGCTCGCCGCCGCGCTCACTGACGCAGGCATCGCGACGTGGAACGTCGAATACCGGCGGCTGGGCCACGCCGGCGGCGGATGGCCGGGCACGTTCCTTGACGTTGCGCGCGCGGCGGACCACGTTCGCGCGCTCGCCCGCGATCATCAACTCGATGCCCGGCGCGTGATCGCGATCGGCCATTCCGCCGGCGGCCATCTCGCGCTGTGGCTCGCCGCGCGTCCGAGGATCGCAAAGGCGAGCGATCTCTACGTCGAGAATCCGCTGCGGCTGGCGGGCGCCGTCGATCTCGACGGTCCGCCCGATCTCAAGGCGACACTCGCCCTGCAGCAGCCGATCTGCGGCAGCCCGGTCATCACCAATCTTCTCGGAGGATCGCCGGAGGAACGTCCCGAACGCTATCACGACGGATCGCCAATCGAGCTGCTGCCGCTCGGCGTGCCTCAGGCAGTGTTCGTCGGGCGGATGTTCGCGGCGCAGGGCGCGCCGTACGAAGCGGCCGGCAAGAAGGCCGGCGACGCCGTCCAGACGACGGTACTGCCGGAGGCGACCCACTTCGTGTTCATCGATCCGCAGTCCGCCGTGTGGCCGGACGTGCTCGCAAGCGTCCGCCGATTGTTGTCAGTGGCGCGCTGACGCTCCCACCGCGGCCGGCGTCAGCTCGCTAGTGCCGCTTGAAGAACTGAACGGCGCGCTCGTGCTTCTCCGCCGCCGCACGCGACGAGAACGTCCCGAGGTTGCGGCGCCGGCCGGTCTTCGGATCCTTCTTTCGTGAGTAGAGCCGGTATTTTCCCGACGCGAGCTTGCGGATCATGTGTCGATCGTAGCGCTGTTCGTCAGCGATTGAAGATCGACTTCGCGAGCATCACGTGCACACCCTTGGTCGCGTCGACGACCTGGGTCACGCGAAGATCCGCCGCGAGCGAGCACAACATGTAGGCCTCGTCGCGGGTCATGTGCTTGTCGGCGACGAGGAAGTCCACCATCTCGCGCGTGGCGAGCCTGGCGGCCTCGTCGAGATCCGGATCGAGTCCCATCGCGATGTAATGGGTCGGCGTTTCGGCGCGCGGCCAGCGCAGCCGCTCTCCTTTGCGCACGCGCAGCTCGAAGGTTCCGCGCAGCGACGTTTCGAGCGCGGTGCCCGTCACTTCCCCGTCGCCCTGCATCCCGTGGCCGTCGCCGATCGACAAGAGCGCGCCGGAGACGTGGACCGGGAGATACAGGATCGATCCCGAGACGAGATCCTTGTTGTCCAGATTGCCGCCGTGCCAGCCTGGCGGCCGGCTCGAGATGCGGCCGGCGAGCGGCGGCGGCGCGACGCCGATCGAGCCGAAGAACGGCGCGAGCGGCAGCGTGATGCCCGGTTTGAACTCGATGCGCGTGTCGCCGGCGCGCCATCGCATCAGTTTCAACTGCGCGTACGGATACGCGTCCGGCAGTGTCCCGCCGCCGGGACTGAATGCGTTCACGCCGAACGGATGCAGGAACTCGATCGCGCCGATGCGGATTTCGAGCGTGTCGCCCGGCTCGGCGCCGTCGACGAAGATCGGTCCGCTCATCGGATGCGCGCCCGGACCGCGCTCCTTCACCTGCTGTTCCACCGCCTTCAGCGACTCGGGAATCTCCGACTCGGCCACGCCGGCCAGTCGCAGCCGCTGCAGTCCTCCCGCAACCATCGTTTCGACGCGGACGCGATCGCCGGATGCGACGCGCAGCACCGGCTTCAGTGCGGCATCGTAGTAGCCCCAATGGACGTTTTCCGGCAGCAGCTTCAGATCGTGCGTGCGCGCGGATTGAGGTGAGCCGGCGGCAGGCGTCAGCGCCGCGGCGACGGCGACGAACATCAGTCGTTTCATGGAACGAAGATGGTAGCCGATGTCCACGGCGGCGCGGCGCATCCGGGGTGTAGAATCTGCGGTTGAACTCGGAGCGAGACCGCCGTGAACCGAAAAACTCTCCTCCTCCTCTTGTGTGCGCTCCTGCTCGGAACCAACGCGGCGCCTTCGCCGCAGGAGCAAGACTGGACCAGGCCGTTTCCGCCGTTCCGCCTGATCGGAAACGTCTACTGGGTCGGCACCTACGACTTGTCGACCTATCTGATCACGACGCCGCAGGGAAACATCCTGATCAACACCGGACTCGCCGACACGGTGCCGCAGATCAAGTCGAACGTCGAGCAGCTCGGTTTCAAGATGGCCGACACGAAGATCCTGACGGCGACGCACGGGCACTATGATCACGTCGCCGGTCTGGCTGCGTTGAAGCGGATGACCGGCGCGAAGATGGTGATGTCGCAGGAGGATGCCGAGCTGCTCGAATCGGGCGGCAAGGCCGACTTCCGATTCGGCGACACGCCGGGTGCGCGATTCGAGCCGGTCACCGTCGATCAAAAGCTCAAGGACGGCGACACGATTTCGCTCGGCGGAACCGTGCTCACCGCGCATCATCATCCCGGACACACGAAGGGTGCGACGAGCTTCACGCTCAACGTTCAGGACGCCGGAAAAACATACCGTGTCGTGATCGCCAATATGGGATCCATCAACCCCGGCGTCACCGTCAGCGGCATGCCCAAATATCCGGGCATCGCCGAGGACTACGCGCGCACGTTCCGCGAACAGAAAGCGATGACGATCGACGTGTGGCTCGCGTCCCATGCGTCGCAGTTCGGCATGCACGACAAGTACAAACCCGGCGATCCGTACAATCCGGACCGCTTCGTCGATCCCAAGGGATTTCGCGCCGCGGTCGAGCGGCTCGAGAACATCTACCTCGAGCAGTTGAGCCGGGAACGCAAATCCAAATAAGCGCGACTGGGAGGCAGCATGCGCACTCGCTTCCTCACGTTACCGATCGTTTTCGTCCTGGCGGCCATGCTCGCCATCGTGTCGCTCGCGCCGGCGACCGTCGCCGGCCAGGTCGCGCCGGCCAAATCGAAGGCATGGACGCCGCCGCGCACGCCCGATGGTCAGCCCGACCTGCAAGGCATGTGGACGAATGCCACCATCACCCCCTTCGAGCGGCCCCGCGAGCTTGCGGGCAAGGCGTTTCTCACCGAAGAGGAAGCGGCCGCGCTCGAACGGCAGGCTGCCGAGCGTCGCGAGAACGCCGACGAGCGGCCGCTACGGCCCGGCGACGTCGGCAACTACAACGACTTCTGGTTCGACTCGGGCACCAAAGTCGTGTCGACCCGTCAGACGTCGCTCGTCGTCGATCCGCCCGACGGCCGGGTTCCGTTGACGGCGGCCGCCGAGAAGAAACGCGACTTCAACCTGACGAACATGGATTCGTTCGAATCGATGAGCCCGTGGGATCGCTGCATCACGCGCGGCCCCGGCCGGATGCTTCCGGCCGGCTACAACAACGCGTATCAGATCCTGCAGACTCCGGGCTACGTCGTGATTCTTCACGAGATGATCCACGAGGCGCGGATCATTCCGCTCGACGGACGTCCACATGCCGACAAGAGCGTCCGCTCGTGGACCGGCGATCCGCGCGGCCGCTGGGACGGCAATACGCTCGTCGTCGAGACGACGAACTTCAACGACAAGGGGTGGATCGCGACCAACGGCGCGTCCGCGCGCATCCGCGGCGTGTCGCACAGCGACGCGCTACGCCTGGTCGAGCGCTTCACGCGCACCGACGCCAACACGATCAGCTACCAGATCACCGTCGAGGACCCGAACGTGTTTACCAGTCCGTGGACCGTCGCGATTCCACTGGTGCGCGACGACGGCTATCAGATATTCGAGTACGCGTGCCACGAGGGAAACAAGGCGATCGAGCACGTGCTCAGCGGGGCGCGTGCGGCAGAGCGTGTTGCTGGAGAGACCGAGAAGAAGAAGTAATTCGGGACGCTCGTCAGTTGTCACGCATGATCGTGAGCGGGTTGGCGGTCAACGCGCGCCGCGCGGGACCGACGCTCGCGACGATGACCGCCGCCATCAGGATCAGAGGCGCAGCCAGCCATACTGAAACGGTGATGACGCCAGCGGTCGAGGTGATTCGCGCCAGCCAGCGCGCCACCATCATCGATCCCAGCGTGCCGGCGACAATGCCGGCGGCGGCCAGCCGCGTGCCTTCCGCGAGGACTTGACTGATGATGCGCCACCCTGATGCGCCGAGGGCGATGCGCAAAGCGATCTCGCGACGGCGCTGGCGCGCCGCCTCCATCATCGCGCCGTACAAGCCGAGAACTCCGAGGGTGAGCGCCATCGCCGCCGAGGCGCCGACCAGCACTGATGCGATGCGCTCCGGCGCAAGTGCGGTCCGGCTGAGATGCGCGTCGAGCGTCGTCACCTCCACTCTGCCGGTGCCGCCCGGCACCGCCTCGAGGCCGCGGCGCACCGAGCCGAGCGTCGCATCAGTTGGCTCGCGCGCGCCCAGAATCAGCGTCAGGCGCGGCCGGAAATCCTGCGCCATCGGAAAGTAAATGGCTGGCTCCGCCGCTCGCTGCGAGGCTCGCAGCAGCGGCGACTGCACCACGCCGATGATCTCGGTGCGGCGACCGGCGGTGTCGATGACGGCGCCGCCAACCGCATGTCCGCCGAAATAGCGTTCCGCCGCCTCCTGATTGATCATGCCGATACGGCAGCCTCGCGGCGGGGGCTCATCGGGAAAGACGGTGCCTGCGATCGGACGAATCCCCATCGCGCTGAAGTAGCCGGGCGACACGACGTTCGCATCAAGTACGGCGTTCGCGGGCGGCGGCCGCTTGGGAACGCGAAAGATCCCCGGGCCAACGCGGTTCAGCGGTGGACTCGTCTGATCCGCGTAGTAATAAACCGTTGGTCGAATTTCGGCGGCCGCATCCTCTGCCTTACGCGTCGCGACCACGCCGACGATCTCGACGCGATCACCAGCGGGATCTTCAATGGACCGACCGACGGCGTCGCCGTCGAAGAGCTGCTCTGCCGCTTCCGTGTTCACGATGGCGACCTTGCACGCCTCTGCCGTATCGGCACCGGCAAACATCCGGCCGGCGATCGGCGGCAGCATGACCTGCGCGAGCGAGCGCGGCGTGAACGCGGCCACGTTCATGACGACGTCGTGGAGCGGCAGGCCGGGTGGCTCGATGCGCATCGGCTGCCACGCGGGGCGGCTGCCCGGCGGCGTCCCGATCCACGCCGTCGTCGTAATGTCCGGCATCGACAGCGCAGCGCGCTCGACCTCGCCGAAGTACTCGAGGGCGCGATCCGCGCGTCGGTAGCCGAGCGGCCATTCGAGCGTCGCGAGAATCGGCCGGCCAAGCCGATCGCCGACGCTCGTCTGCAGCGCCGTGCGAAAACATTTGATCAGTACCGTCGTCGAGAACACGAGCAGGCAGCAGCAGGTCATTTGCGCGATGACGAGGCCGCCACGAAACCGGCGCATCGAGCGCGACGGCCCGGCGCTTTCACGCTGAAGCACGGCCGCGGCGTCGCGGTGGCGAAGCTCGAAGTACGGTATGAGGCCGCACACGATCGTCACGCCCGCACACGCCGCCGCCGCGGCAACGATGCCGCGAAGATCCGGATCGAACACGAGGTGCTCGGCATCCTGATCGAAGAACAGCGCCGGCACGATCTGCATCGTCCACACGGCGAGCAAGAGGCCACATGCGGCGCCCACGACCGAGATGAGCACGCTGTCCGAAAGCAGGAGCCCGGCGAGCTGCCCGCGTCCGGCGCCGAGCGCGACGCGCACCGACGTCTCGTGCGAACGCGCGGAGGCGCGCGCGAGCAGAAACGAGGCGACGTTGCCGCAGGCGATGAAGAAGACGACCAGACCGGCCATGCGAAGCAGGAGGTCGATGCGCGACATGCCGGTCGCCGCGTCGGGCGTGGCGCCGGTATACGGAAGCAGCCCGATCGCATCGGCGCTGTTCCGGTTCGCATTGACGACGGCGCGCGCGCGATCGATTGACGCGCCCGGGCGCAGCCGCGCGAACGCCCAGAGCGTCCGACTGCGGCGGTCGACATCGCGCAGCATTGCGTCACTCAACGGCATCCAGATGTCGACGGCACGGCCAACGTACAGACCGTCGAGCCAATCCGGCGCGACACCGGCCACACGAGCGTCGACCTCGTTCACGCGAATCGGCGTGCCGCGCACGTCGTCCTTGCCGTCGAGCTCGATCTGCCACACGCGATGGCTGATGACGACGCCGTCGCCGTGCGGGAATTGGAAGAGGCCGGCGAGATCGGGCGTCAGCGCGGCCACGGACATCATCGACGAACGGTCCTCGAGCACCACGCTTGCCTGCGACTCGCGAACTGCACCCATTGTGGCGATGCCAGCGAGCTGTGTCTTCAGCGACAGATAGTCTTCAAGCGAGACAGGACCGAGCGCGCCCTGTGCATCGCGCGCAAACACCGAGGCGAGCGCGTCGATACCGGGGATCGGCAGTCCGCGTGTAAGCGACCCGCGGACGAATCCGAGCACGGACGCATTGCTCCCGATGCCGATCGCAATCGTGATGAGGAGCGCCAGCGCCAGGCCGGGCGCGCGCGCAAAGCTCCTCGTCGAGTACTTGAGTTCGGCCAGCACCGTCTCGAAGTGTAGTGCGACGCCGGGCGATCTGGATTAGACTCGCCCGGTCAGCCGCTCATGCGTGTACCGAGATTGCTCGCCGCCGTTCTGCTGGCCTCCATCGCCATCCGGGCCGAGAACGGCTGGACTCCGCTCTGGAACGGAAAGAATCTCGACGGCTGGACGACGTGGATGCGACAGCCGGAGCCGACCTCGGAAGTTCCCGGACTCGCTCGCGACGCGCAGGGCAAATACACCGAGCCAATTGGATCGGGACGCGATCCGCTGAAGGTCTTCACGGTCGTGAACAACGTCGACGGACGTCCGGCGATCCGGATCTCCGGCGAAGTGTTCGGCGAGCTGCGGACGAAGGCGACGTTCAAGAACTACCGGCTGCGCCTGCAGTTCAAGTGGGGCGAGAAGAAGTGGCCGCCGCGAGACGGTGCCACGACTCCGCGCGACAGCGGTCTGCTCTATCACGTGCACAATCCGCCGGGCGTCGGCGGGCGGACGTGGGCGCGATCGATCGAGCTGCAGATTCAGGAACACGACGTCGGCGATCTGTACGCGGTGGGATCGGCGATTGCGGTTCGCGCGAAGCCCCGCGCCGGCACCCAGCCGGTGTTATACGACTACGATCCTGCCGGTGAGTGGACCTTCTTTTCCCAGAGTCAGGGCGCATCGGGCCGCTGTATCAAACAGCCCGACAACGAAAAGCCGACCGGCGAATGGAACGTCGTCGAGTTGATCGCATTCGGCGAGGACGCCATTCACATCGTCAACGGCAAGATCGTGATGCGTCTGCACGGACCGCTGCGAATCGACAGCGACGTGCCTTCGTCGGTCACGTCTGGCCCGATCATTCTCCAATCGGAAGGCGCGGAAGTCTTCTACCGCGACATCGAGGTGCGATCGATCAGCGCAATCCCGCCGGAGTTCGCGGCCACGAAGTAGCGACGATCATTTCGCGGTGATCTGCGCCGACTTCGCGCGCCAGCCAGGCTTTGGCCAGTTTCCACTCTCGCAGCACGGTATCGGCGGTCAGACGCAGAGCCGCCGCGGTTTCGCCGATCGTCGAGCCGCCGAACACCCGCACCTCGACGATCTGCGCGCGCCGCCGATCGGCGGTCGCGAGGTGGTCGAGCGCGTGGTCGAGGACGAGCAAATCGTAGAGGCGCCGCTCCGACACGATCAGTGCCTCGTCGAAGCAGATCCGCTCGAGCGCCCCGCCGCGTTGCTGAGACGGCTGCGCGCGGGCGAACCCGACGAGGACGCGGCGGATCACACCTGCCCCCAGTGCCAGAAAATCCGCGCGGTCCTGCCACCGGATCCGGCGAACGTCGACAAGCCTGACGTAGGCCTCGTTGACGAGAACCGGCGGCTGCAGGAAGCGTCTCCGTCGTTTGCGCGCCAGGTACCTTCTCACGGCGCCGAGGAGATCGTGGTGAACGAACGGAGTCAACCGGTCGAGCGCGTCCTGGCGCCCAGCGCTCCAGGCGATGAGCAGGTCGGTGAGATCCTGCGACGACTGTTCGTTCATACGCTGCGAGTCGCGTCCATCGAATGCGTCGGCGGACGTAAGGATACACGGACAGCTGACTGAGTTCGTAGCCTACCTAACACTCCTGTCAGCGTAATCGCGCAGAAGTTCACGGAACGCAGCACAGCGACGCCTGATTGCGCCGTGGCATCGATCCGGCAGTGCGACGGGCGAGCTTGTGTTTCCGCTAACCACGAACCGTCGGCGATTCGATCGGACGGCCGCCGGGCCGAAGCGACGTGAAGTAGTCGACGTGTTGTCGGCGCGACACTTCCTCGCTGTAGCGCTCGTCGGCGATCTGGCGAGCTCGCACGGCGATCGCGCGATACAGCTCGGGATCGTCCCACAGCGCGCAGACGGCGTCGTACCACGGTTCGATGTCCTGTTCGGTCGGGAGGCGGACGGTCTCTGCGGTCATCCACTCTGGAATCGCGAGCACGCGTCCACCGCCGCCAGAACTGAAATCGCCGCCCACGACATCGGGCAGCGCGCCGCGGTTGCCGACGATCGGCGGGACGCCGTTGATCATCGCCTCGGCGGCGACGCGGCCGAACGGTTCGGCCCACACGGATGGCACGAGCAGGATTCGTGTCAGCGCGAAGTAGTCAGCCGGTCTGGGCACCGGCGGCGCCGCCATGATCTGCGGATACCGGCTGAAGTCGATCTCTGGAATCGCGTTGAGCGCACCGCCGCTCTGGCCCGACTGCACGACCAGCACCGGAATGTCCGGCCGGCGCGAGCCGAGCATGTCGGCGAGCCGCGCGAACAGCAGCAGCCCCTTGTGCGGCGCCGGGTGGACGAAGGTCACGAACGCGCGCGACTCCGCGGGCGCGACGACCGTCGACCAGTCGATCGGCGGCTCGATCGGCGTGCTCACGAGGCCGACGCGTTCGCGAAAGAAGTCGGTCAGGAAACGGCTGCACGTGAACACGTGATCCACGTGCTCGAAGTACCGCGCCTCGTCGTAGCCGAAGCCGCGCACGCCGAACGCGGTGGTGATGCCGCGCGTCCGTGCGAGCGCCATCGCATCACGGATCATCGGATGGCCGTTGACCGCGATCATCTGGTCGGGTGCGAAATCGTTCAGCAGCGCTTCGACGAGCGCGAGATACTGCGCCGCCTCGGCGCGCTCGGGCCGCGACTCGTCGTTGTGCCGCGTCATCAGCAAGGTGACCGGCACGCCGCCGACGTCGTAGTGCACGACCGGCCGCGATTTTCCACCGCGCGACGCGCGGCGCCGCACGGCGACGCCGCGCTGACGCAGGTGATCCTCGATCGTGAACGTCACCCTGCTCTCGAAGCGGGCCGTCGTCAGGATGTGGCATGCATGACCGGCCCCGGCGAGCCACTCCATGATCGTCCGCAGACTCTGCGTCACGCCGGCGGTTGGATCGCTGATGCAGTGGTTGTTCACCAGAAGAAACCGCACCGCCTGAGCCTACAAACCCGATCGACGACACGTCAACAACACGCGCAGACGCTGGTGTCCGCGCAGGAGTGAACCATGTCCCAGGAGAATCGTCAGACCGATCTGCGTGAACACACCAAGCAACTGCTGGCTGGACCGCTGAAGCACATCCGCGCGGCGGGACTCGCCGTCGCGCTCGTGCCGCTCGCGACCGTCGCCGCCAACGCTCAAGCGCCGAACGCCTGCCCGTCCGGCGGCCTCTGCGGCTTCGTCTGGCAGGATACGAACGGCAACGGAATCCAGGATGCCGGCGAACCGCCGATCGTCGGCGCTGTCGTCACCTACACGTCCCCGTCGAATCCCACCGGAACGACCATTGGGACCGACAGCTCCGGCGTCTTTGCGTTCCAGGCCCTTTCCGGTGAGACGTATACGATTTCCGTTCAAATCCCGCCGGGAATGGACACTTCACCGACCGACAACCCAAACACGACCGACGTGTTCGACAGCGACGGCATGAACGATTCTCACGGATACAGCGTCGCGTCGGTGACCTTCGAGGGCTTCATCACCCACACGGACTTCGGGTTCGTCCCGTCCAGGATTCAGTCGCCCGGCACGGGCACGCCGGGTTACTGGAAGAACCATCCGGAGGCGTGGCCTGTCAGCACGATCACGGTCGGTGGATACACCTATACGAGGGACCAGGCAATCGCGTGGCTCGACAGTGTCGGCAAGGACAAGACGACGACCATGTTCAGCTCGCTCGTGTCGGCGAAGCTGAACGTGATGATTGGCAACGACAGCAGCTGTGTTGCCAGCACCATTTTGGCGGCCGACGACTGGATGCGGATGTACGGGCCGGTCGGACGCGGCGTCGCCGCGTCGAGCGTCGCCTGGAAAAAGGGCGAGCCGCTCCATCGCCTGATGGACAACTACAACAACGGCATGCTCTGCGCACCTCACCGAGACTAGAAACCGGAAGGACGCTCGCCCGCCACGCCGAACTCGCGCTCGAGCGCGAGTCCGGCGCGGGCGAGGGTGCCTTCGTCGAACAGGCGGCCGATGAGGGTCACGCCGTGCGGCACGCGCCGCGGCGGGGAGAATTTCAGCAGCGGATTCTTCGGGTCCGGAGCCCAGTCGCTGCGCGCCTCGGAGACGCTGACGAAGCCGGCGCGCAAGGTCAGCGACGGATGGCCGGTGAAGTTCGACAGCGTCAGCATCTCATCGCGCAGCGACGGCACCAGGAGGAGATCCACTTGCGAGAAGACGCGCGCCATTTCCCGGGCCACGCGTCTGCGGAATCGATCGGCCTGCACGAAATCCACCGCTGACAGGAATCGCGCTTCACGAAACAGATTCGGCCACGCATCAGGCACTTGCGCCTTCAACGTGGTGATCTCGCCGTTCAGCGTGAGCTCCTCGAACGACGCCGCGGCTTCAGCGAAGAGCACCGGCATCAACGAGCTGTACGGCCAGTCCGGCAGCGACGCTTCGATCGGCACCATCCCCAGCTTCCTGACTGCCTCCAGCGCAGCACGGTCGACGTCGGTCGCCGGGCTTTCGTTCATCCAGGCCGGAAAGTAACCGACGCGGAGACCGCTGGCAGACGCCGTCGCGTCGAACGCGAGGCGGCTCTCCACGCTCGACACGTCGCCGGCGTCGAAGCCGGTGATCGCCTGCAGCACCAGCATCGCGTCCTCGACGCCGCGGGTCATCGGACCGAGCTTGTCGAGCGACCAGCAGAGCGTCATCGCGCCGGTGCGCGGCACGCGGCCGAACGTCGGCCGCAGGCCGGTGACGCCGCAGCGCATCGACGGGGCCACGATGCTGCCGCCGGTTTCGCTGCCGACCGAGAAGCCGACGAGTCCTGCCGCCGTCGCCGCGCCCGGTCCGGCGCTCGATCCTGATGCGCCTTCTTCGAGCAGCCACGGGTTCATCGTCTGGCCGCCGAACCAGATGTCGTTCAGCGCAAGCGCGCCGAGACTCAACTTCGCGACGAGCACGGCACCCGCGTCGTTCAGCCGGCGGACGACGGCGGAATCCGTGGCGGGCACCCGATTGCGGAACGGTTCCGCGCCGTAGGTCGTCGCGATGCCGGCTGTGTCGAGGAGATCTTTCACGCCGAACGGAATGCCGTGCAGCGGTCCGCGGTATCGGCCGCCGGCGATCTCCGTGTCGGCCTTCTTTGCCCGCGCCAGCGCGAAGTCTTTCGTCACCGTGATGACCGAGCGAAGCTTCGGATCGAACTGCTCGATGCGGCGCAGATAAATGTCCGTCAGCCGCTCCGAGGTGAGCGCCCTCCGCTCGATCCAGCGCGAGAGCTGCGTCACGTCCGCAAAGGCGATGTCGGCATCGCTGGCAGGAAGCTGTGCGGTATTGCTCCTGCTGCGCACGAAGCTATCGTGAGCGGGGCCGGACGGTTCGGCCGTCAACCTCGGATTCCAACGAGTGGCCGGCGCGACGTCGGGCTCCAGCGCCACCTTTCGCGGACCGATGCGCCGTTCGAGACATGGTGCCATCGACTGTCGCCAGCTGGCCGCCGCCATCTCGCGTTCAGCCGCGCTCATGGTCACCTGGGCGAGCTTTTCAGCCTCAGCAAAGGTGGTTGGCGACACGGCGGGACCGACTGCCGGCGCCGTGCCGAATGTGGGCGGCGCGCCGGGCGTCGACGCCGGCGTGGAAGACGGCGGTGTCGCACCGCCGACCGTCTGCTGCGGCTCGCCGCTGCAAGCCATCGCCGCCGCAACTGCGCCGATCGGCGCGGTGATCAGGAACTGTCGACGCGTGTTCATCAAGATGCCTCGCGGAAAATTGGCCGATTGGCGAGCTCGAGCAACGTGAGTCCAGATCTTGCAATTAAATTGACCGAAAGAGGAGCCGTGTATGTCAGAGACCTTGCTGCAGTTTTCCGAGCCGGTGATTGGTCCCGACGGAAGGGAGTACGAGGCGCGAGCGTGCGGCGGCCCGCAGCCTGGCGGCACGTGGCAAGGCTGGATCGAGTTCATCCCGATAGCCCGTGGCGAACCGGTGCGATCGGGGCGTGAAACGACGCAGCCCAATCGCACCGACACCGCCTACTGGGCGAGCGGCCTCACGCCGGTGTACCTCGAAGGCGCGCTCCGCCGCGCTCTTGACGCGCCATCTTTGGTTCCGGTCGTGCCGCCGCAGCCATCCGTGTTCACCAGTCCAGCGCCGCCTGTGAGTCCGCCGATCGCCGTCGAACCCAGCAGCGTCCTCGATCCGTTTTCGGTGTATCAGAAAGGCGAAGCGCTGCTCCGGAAACAGCTGGGCGCGCTCTCGGCGTGGCATCTCGTGAATATCGTGCGCGCCTACGAGCTCTCGAACGAGGATGCGCGCGCGCTCAACCGCATGTCGGCTCCGGCGCTGATCGAGCTCATCGTGACGGGCGTGCGGACGGAGCTGCGGGAGAATCGCCGGCACGCACGATAACGAAGCGGCAGCAGTTGCCCCCTATGCGTGCGGTCGGCTCTCCGGTGTCGCGACGTGCGGAGGCGGCATGGCGTCGCGCGACTCCTCGCCAGATTCCGGCCCGCGGCTCTCGTCGTCCGGTGGTTGCCGCAGGCTTTCGTAAGCCCGCTGATCGAGCGCGAACGCCTGTTCGTAGGCAGATTGCACCTGCGCGCTGAGCTCGTCGCGCCGCTGCAGAATGGTGGTGCGATCGAGCAGGCCGTCTTCGATTTCCGCAAGCAGCGAACGATATTTGTCGCACACCAGCCACAACCGATGCGCGCAGGAGCGATGCGCGTCCACGCGCCCCTCGAAGTCGATGGCGAGGTAGGCGGCGTGAGCGGCGAAGGCAATCAGCACTGTAACCGCTGCGAAAATTTGAGCAGGCCGGCCAGGCTCGACCAGGTTGACCATGGCGGCGGCCGTCGCAGCGCCGAGCAGCACGAGAACGCTGATTCTGACGAAGGACGTCCGACCCGCGAGCCGATCGGCAGCCTTCGCGTGAACCGTGTAATTCTGGCTCGCATGCTCAAGATTCAGACGCACGTGGTCGACCACGCCGAGTCGGAACATTGACCCTCCTCTCGCGCGGCACTTGGCGCGGATGCTAGTGGCCGCTTCAATTGATATCGTCGCGTACTGGGCGATCTTAGGGGTAGCAAGCCGCAGGCCAGACTCAGCAGTCGGCTCATCAGGCCGATTCTACTCAGGTTGTGGTTTACGATGACGGCATGGCGAGGTGCCAGGGCATGAATGTGATCAATCTCTGTCGGAGTGAAGTGATACATCTTGCCGACGCGCGAAGGCGCATCCCGGGGCCTGCCGGCGAGCACTACGTCGGCGTTCTGCAGCGCGGAACCCTCGACGCCAAGCTCTCGCTCGGCGAGTTCGCGCCGCGTCCGAACCGGCAGACTCCTCACACGCAGGACGAGCTCTACGTCATCGTTCGGGGACGCGGAGTCCTCTTTCACGACGGCAAACGCGACGCATTCGAGTCGGGCGACCTTCTATTCGTGGCCGCGGGAACGGACCATCACTTCGAGGACTTCTCCGACGACCTCGCAGTGTGGGTCGTCTTCTATGGGGCGCAGGGCGGGGAGGTCCCGGCGCCGCGCTAGTCGCTGTTGGTCGGCCAATCCGCAACGGTGTCGCGGAGGATTTCCAGCACAGCGCGGCGGTCGGCTTCCGACAGGCGCGCGTATTTCCGGTCCGCATCGCGCCCTGAAAGCACTTCCGACATGCGGCCGTAGATCGCCGATCGCGCGTCGGCCGGCAGCGCACCGAATGCCGCGGAATAGATCATGTAACTGCAGGGATATCGCAACAGCCGATGGTCGAGGTCGAGTTGTCGCAGCGATCGGCCTCGACGGTCGGCTGGCCCTCGCGCCGCGAACGTCTCCGCAAAGCTCGTGGTGCCTTTGATCGGCCTGGTGATCGGCGCTTCGTCGACGAAGAGCAGATAGTCGACCAGCTCATCGACGGCGTCGCGCAACGGTCCGGCCGCGAAATCGACGCGGTGATCGTACGCCGCGAGCCGTGCGTCCCAGCCGACGCGCGTGATCAGGTTCGTCATGTGGACCTGGTGCTGAAACACCATCAGGGCGACGATGTCGCTCTCAGCGGCCGGGTAGCCGTGCCGATCGAACGCGCCGTCGAGGGATGTGCGGTTCAGCGTACGGTCGGTGACGATGGTGTCGCGCGTCTCGCCTTTGCTGAGGATCGCGTTCCCCATGTGGCGCATGTCGCCGTGCGTGCCGGTGACGTACCAGCCGCCCCACCGCAGCCGGAACGGCGTCCGATCGTCCGGGTCGTCCCGGCCGAGCTGACCGGCCGGCAAGCCGTCGGGCGCGATGAGGACGCTGCGCATCAGCAGACCGGGCACGTGAAGCGTGTTGTAGACCTGGTGGCAGGTCAGGCAGCCCTGACGCCGATCGAAGAACGGCTTCGCCTGAGGCTTCTGATCGATCGTGTAGAAGACGACGCCCTGCTGTGGATCCTGAACCGCGAGCTCGAGCAGCGCCGCGCCGCGAATGTAGCCGACGGTGACCGCGTCGTTGAAATAGATGGCGCGCGGATTGGTCGGCTCGGTGTAGAGCGCTTGAACGCCGGTCTTGGACATCACCAGCATCTGGGACTCGACCGGCACGTGCAGCGCGTCCAGCGTCGACTTCAGGTAGCCGGAGTCGCCGTCGAAGTCGACGCGTGCTGTTCCGGCGTCCAGACGGCGAATCAGCTCGGCCACGGGATCGTGCGTCGGCTGCGTGTGATAGCCGATCGCGGGATGCGTGACGGCGCCGATCGACGGATGCTCTGCGAGCTGCCCCATCGCCTCGACTCCGCGCGGGCCAGGCGCTGCGGCCGAGACGGCGACTGCCACGACGACGATCGCGAAGACGAGTTTCACGGCGAGCATCCCGGAAAGCGGAACGATCCGATGCGCGTCGAATACGTCGCCGCGTCCTTCTTCAGGTAGTCGCCGACGTACCAGATCGTGCAGTCGTCGCTCGGATCGAGCGCCGTCTGCGTGTAATCCTCCCAGCGCATCGCATTCTGCGCCGCTTCGCCTTCGATCAACACGGTCTCGTGAAACGTCATCGCACCGGGCGGATCGCCAACGAGCCGGCCGGTGAACCGCTGACCCGGATAGCTCGACGGCCCGCCGAACGAGTAGCCGATCGCGATGTTGCCCTGCCGGTCGATGGCCGGACTCGCCATCCATCGATAGAACCGATCGGGCGCGTATGTGCTCTGCTGATGAAGACGGATACCACGATTTTCGTCGATCGTGAACTCATACCAGCGAACGCCGCCGCCGCCGGCCGCGGTGTCGACTGAATGCACGGCGACGATCGACTCGCGGCCGCGGATGTTCCGATACACGACGCGCTGCATCACCTTGTCGCCCTGCGCATCGAGCTTGCGTTCACTGCCGCGCTGCGGAACGCAGTTCGTCAACTGTCCGCCGCATAAGTAATGGTACGGCGCGACCGGGATCTTCACCGGGCCGTCGGCGTGCGTCTTCGACGGCTTCTCCCAGTCGACGTAGAACTTCCACACGAAGACGCCGTCGTCCTCGAGCACGTTCTTCAACTGCGTGCCGCCGGCCGCCATCATCACGTTCGGCGCGCCGTTCGGCGGCAGCACCTGGCCGTCGATGTCCGCGTTGTTCAGGAAGTTGACGCCGTCGATGATGACGCATTGCTCCCGCGCCGGCTCGCCCTTCAACATCTTCGCGCGCTCGACGACGCACGCGTGCTTCTGGATCACGTCGTCGCCGGTGCTGGTCGGCACGTAGTAGCCGTCGGTCCAGATCGCGGGACGCGGGTAGTCGGGAAAGAGCGGCCGCTCGAAGACATAACGGGAGTACGTCCCGAGCGGATCCGTCGTCGTGCTGACCGCGTAGCAGATCGCGTAGGTGCCCTCGGCGCGTGGCGGTGTCGCTGGTTGCCTGCCCTGAGCGAGCGGTTGCGAGTCGACGGGGGCGCCGCGCTGCGGCGTGGGCGGAAGCGGCGGCGGTGGACCGGGTCGGCCAACGCTGGCGCGCGCGGCATCGCCTGGTTTCGCGGGCTCACCCGGCTTCGACCGATCCGCATCGAAGATGGTGCGGCGGAAGATCGGCATCACGACGAGCCAGCGTCTCGCGAGTTGATCGTAGCGGACCACGGCATCGCCGTTCGGCCGCGCTTCACAGATGCCGCCGGCACCCGCGAAGATCGTGTTGGTGCTGGTCGGACCGTAGAGAAGCTTGCCGTGCTTCGTGAAGATCGCGATCTGCGAGTTGACGATTTGAAAGACGTGGTCGGGACCGACCGCGAGCGAGTTGTCCGACGGATTGCGCGGCGTTGGTGGATGGTTCGACCCGGGTCCCGGTTCCAGGTCGGCGCCCAGCCCATCGAAGTTGGTCAGCAGCGCGAGCGCCGGTTTCGTTCCCTGCGATGTCTGTTCGACGGAGCCATTGGCGGCGAACACGCCGATGCCCATCAACACGCCAACAAGCGCTCGTAGGGCGGCCCTTTCAGAGCCGCCGAGGCGACCGATCATTTCAGATTGAGCGCCGTCGGATGCGTGGGTTGATACAGACCCAGCTCGCCGCCGCTCGGCAGCTTGATCGTCGTCCTGATGCCCCAGCGTTCTTCTTCCACCTCAGTGCACGCGATCTTCTTCGCCTCCAGCGATTTCATGAACGCCTTCAGATCGTCGCACATCAAGTAGAGATGCGCGCCGACCATCTTGTGGCCGGCGTGGACACGGCCCTCCTCGCCGTCGGCCGGATGGACGGCGAGCTCGGCGGGTGACATCCCGAAGATCAGCCACCCGTGGCCGACGTCGACATACTTGAATCCGAGCACGTCACGAACGAACGCACGATCGGCATCGGCATTGGTGCTGTAGAGGAGAACGTGCGCGCCGATGATCCCGCTCATTTGTCCTCGACCAGCGCCTGATACACCATCGTCGGCAGCTTGGTTCGGCTGTCGGTGGCGTTCGGGAGCATCTGCACCATGAACACGATCACGAGCCGCGCGCCGGGATCGACGCGATAGGTCGTGCTGTACGCGCCCGACCATCCGAACGCGCCCTCCGGGTCCATGCCGTTCGCGCCGTAACGATCGGTCGTCTCGAAGCCGAATCCGTAGCCGAGGCCGGTCGTCGAGTGCAGCGCGCCGACCTGATTGGTGGTCATCAACTTCACGGTCAACGGCGCGAGGATGCGCACGCCGTCGAGCGCGCCGCCGTTGCGGATCATCTCGAGGAAGCGCGCGTAGTCGCGCGCGGTGGACAGCAGTCCGGCGCCGCCGGCGAAGCTGCGGCGCGGACCGTCGACGTAATTGCCCTGGCCGTGCGGACCGTCAGGCGCGCGCACGATCTTGCCGTCGTTGCCGCTCGCATACACCGCCGCCAGCCGCTCGCGCTGGTTCGGCGGCAGGAAGAATTGCGTATCCTTCATCCCGAGCGGCCCGGTGATCCGCGTGCGGATGAACTCGTCGAGCGGCGTACCGGATGCGCGCTCGACGACGCAGCCGAGGACGTCGGTGTTGTAGCCGTAGACCCAGGCTTCGCCGGGCTGCGCGAGAAACGGCAGCGTGGCGAGCCGCTCCATCGTGTCGCAGATCGGTTCGGTCTTGTCCGCGGTATACCAGCCTCTCCCCGCCGCGGGTCCGAGTCCCTTTGCCTCGTACAGCGAGGCCACGTCACGTTCGGTCCCGTACGAGATGCCGGCGGTGTGCGTCAGCAGATCGCGGATCGTGATCGGCCGCTTCGCCGGCACGATGTCGATGTTGCCAAGGCCGGCGCCCTCTTTGTGCACGGCCACTTTGGTGTTGGCGAACGCCGGGATGAAGCGGCTGACTGGATCGCCGATGCCGATCTTCCCTTCCTCGACGAGCGAGAGGACGGCGACGCTGGTGATCGCCTTGGTCTGCGACGCGATGCGGAAGATCGTGTCGGTGGTCATCTTCCGGCCGGCTTCCTTGTCGCTCCAGCCGGCGGCGCGCTCGTACACCGGGCGCCCGTCGCGTAACACGAGCGCCACGGCGCCGGCGAGCAGGTTGTCGTCGACGTATTGCTGCAGCACTTTGTCAAGCCGCGCGAGGCGCTGTGTGGAGAGCGCACTGTCGGTGATCGGCGGATGCTGCGCGCTCAGCGTTACGACGAAGAACGCGAAGACGAGCGAGAGAAATGTCTTCATAGCGGTAAAGATGTTAATCGCAAATCCCGACTCCCGCCGCATCCCGAATCCCGCCGCATACGAATCCAGCCGCCGCCCGAATCCCGCCGAATCCCGAATCCCGCCGAATCCCGAATCCCCAATCCCTCACAGGTTCACCTTCCGGCCGATCCCGAGGAGATGGGCGCTGATGCCCTGAACCGAGCGCTCCGACTCGAACGCCCGCGCCGTGTCGAGGATGTCCGTGCGCAGCCCGCTGTCGGCCCACCGCAGGTCGAAGTCGGCGAGGATCCACGCCGGCCCTTCGACGCCGAGCACGTTCACGGCTCGGAAGCCGGCGCGCTCCAGCTCGGCATGCAGATCCTCGGGCCGATGGAAGTACGCCGTGGTGAAGTATTCGGGATGGTTCGATTCGTTGCGATGCTGGCCGTCGGCAAGATCGCGATCGCGAATGCTGACGAACTCGGGATCGCGCGTCAGCTTGCGCGACAAGCCATCGAGCGCCGAGGCGTACCGCGACACGGCGGCGACAACAGCCACACCTGAAACCGTGAGGACGCGAAACGCTTCGCGCAGCGCAGCGTCGCGATCGTCCTGCGCGGTCAGATGGTAAAGCGGCCCCATCACGAGGACCGCGTCGGCGCAGGCGTCGGGCTGAGGGAGCGATCGGGCGTCGCCGACGGCCAGCGAGGCGATAGGCCGTTCGAGCGCCGCGTTGCGCCTGCCGGCCTCGTCGACGAGACGCGGCGACGCGTCGACGAGATGCACCTCATAGCCGAGTCCCGCGAGCCACGACGAATAGATACCTGCCGCGCCGCCGACGTCGACGATGCGCGCCGGCGGCGGCGGCAGTACGCGCGACAGAATCTCTTTCGTGCGTTCGAGCTCGAGACGCGACGGCCCCAGCTCGAGGCGCGTCTCTTCGGCAAAACGATCGTAGTACGCGAGCACCTCGGGCGGCGGCTTCACCGTGCGAGTCTACTTCAGAGATCGCCGCCTCGGCCCTCGCGCGCTACTGCCCGACGAGACTGAGAATATTGCCGTCAGGATCCTTGAACCATGCAGCCTTCGTTCTCCCGGTGAGATGCACGTCGCCGTCCCGTTTGACGCCGGGAAAATCGTAGTGCTCGAAGACAACGCCCTTCGCCCTCAGGCTCTGGACCTCGCTGATGATGTTGTCGACCGTCCACGTCGCGGCGGTCGCCTGGTTCGTCCCGGCGTATTGCGATTTGTAGACGAGCACGTTGGAATGCCCGCTCCGGTACGACAGCACGCCCGGTTCCTGCGCAGGCGTCGGCTTCAGACCGAGCGTATCCTCATAAAACTTCTTCGCGACGTTGACGTCCCTTACCGCAATCGTGGCAATCGCGTCCTTTTCTCCCAGCACAGCAACCTCCTCGTTCTCGATCAGCCGATTGTAACGCTGTCGTTGTTGACACTCAGCTCGACCGGACCTAGCATCGAACGCCCTGATAAGGAGGCCTGAGTGTTGAAACAGCTGGTCACCGCCGCGGCGATGGCGGCGAGTGTTGTGTACGCGACGGCCGCGTTCGCGCAGCCGCAGACTCCGTCCACGACGGCACAGCCCGCCGCCGCAACCGAGCCGCCGAAGCCAAACGACTACAGCGATCCGAAAGCGTGGCTCTGCCGTCCGGGTCGCACCGACGATGCATGCGCGATCGATCACTCGACGACGATCGTCGCGGCTGACGGCAATCTGACGCGCGAAACGTGGAAGGCCGATCCGAACGCGCCGGTCGACTGCTTCTACGTCTACCCGACGATCTCGACCGATCCGACGCCGAACAGCGACATGAATCCCGATCCGGCGGAGATCAACGTCATCAAGCAGCAGTTCGCGCGGCTCGCGTCGAAGTGCAAGCCGTACGCGCCGATCTACCGACAGGTCACGCTCGCCGGTCTGCAGCGCCTGCTCGCCGGCGGCGGCGGCGGTGGAGCGCTCGAGCGCGGCGTGCAGTACGACGACGTGCGCGACGGGTGGAACGCGTATCTGAAGAACGACAACAAGGGGCGCGGCTTCGTGCTCGTCGCCCACTCGCAGGGATCGTTCATCCTGAATCGATTGATTCGTGAAGAGATCGACGGCAAGCCGATTCAATCGAAGATGCTCTCGGCGATTCTGCTCGGCACGGTGATCGCCGTGCCGAAAGGGAAAGATGTCGGCGGATCGTTCCAGCACGTCCCGCTCTGCCATTCGGCGGCGCAGCTCGGCTGCGTCATCACGTTCGCGTCGTATCGATCGACGATTCCACCGCCGGCCAACACGCTGTTCGGACGCGTGCCGGACACGGGCATGGAGGCGGCGTGCACCAATCCGGCGGCGCTCGGCGGCGGCAGCGGTGAGCTTCACGCATACCTCGACACGACCGGCAAGACGATTACGAGCACCATCCCGCCGAAGCCGTGGGTGATGCCCGAGCAGCCGATCGACACGCCATGGGTCAGCGTGCCGGGCCTGCTCACCGCGAAATGCACGTCGAACGAGAACGCGAGCGGCTACCTCGAGGTCACCGTCAACGGCAAGCCCGACGACCCGCGCGTCGACGACATCGTCGGCGACATCGGCCGGCCCGGCGCGCCGCTGGCGAACTGGGGGCTGCATCTCATCGACGTGAATCTCGTCATGGGGAACCTCGTCGACATCATCGGTCAGGAGACCAAGGCGTATCTGGCGAAGGGTAGCAGCAGATAGCAGGTCTGACCGTGGTCTGACCGTGGTGACCGTGGTCTGACCGTGGTCTGACTGCGGTCAGACCTCGACGCGGGGGGCGAGGAGGCGCAAAGCTTCCTCGAACAGCGGCAGACTCGGGTCGCGATCTTCGCGGGCCCATGCCACC
>DAIUKO010000066.1:0-27257 GCA_036848175.1 Vicinamibacterales bacterium
GCGTGCAGGCGAACCGGCTCACGACGGTCAGCTACGGCGAGGAGCGTCCGAAATATGACAACTCGCGTGAAGAGACGCGGCGCCTCAACCGGCGCGCGGCTCTGGTGGTGAACTTGCAGAGATAGTTGGCATGAGGTTCATCCACCTGTACCTGATCGGCTACTTCGTTCTGGTGATGGGCGCCGGCCTCGCCTTGTGGCAGGCCGGCTTCTTTCACCGCATCTCTGCCATCTGGGCCTTGATCCTCGCGCTCATCGTTATCGGCCTGGGTGTCCTCCTCGCCGTCACGTCGGTTCGACCCACAACGATTACGCGCGAATAATCTGGCAGGCAGGAAGGGCAGGATAGGGCGGGATCGGAAATTCCGTTCCACCGATTGCGCGTATCCTGCTCATTCCGCCTATCCTGCCGATCCCCGCCCAATTCCCGCCGCTGTGGCACGCAATATGGTTCCGCTCGTGTCAGCCATGCGTTTCTGTATGTCCCTGCTCAGCCTCGCGCTCGTTGCAGGCGCTTCGGCCGCCTGTAAAGACGAAGGCACCATCCAGGTCCACAGCCTGAAATTCCAGGGAGTCAAAGCGGTCGACGAAAGCCGGCTCAAGAACGCGCTCGCCACGAAGGAGAGCTCCTGGATTCCCTGGGGCAAGAAGCATTTCTTCGATCGCTCGCGATTCGACGCCGACTTGAAGCGGATGAAAGCGTTCTACGCGGACCGCGGCTACCCGGATGCGCGCGTCACCGGGTTCGACGTCAAACTCAATGACAAGCAGGATCACGTCGACATCTTCGTGACGATCGAGGAAGGAGAGCCAGTCCGGATCGAAGCGATCGATTTCACCGGCTTCGACGTCATTCCACCCGATCATCTCGCCGCGATGAAGAAACGGCTTCCGCTCAAGACTGGTGACCCTCGCGATCGCCAACTGGTCGTCACCACGCACGAAATGGCGGTGAACGAGCTGCGCGACCACGGCTACCCGTACGCGAAGGTCTCGATCGACGAAGACGACGGGCCGGGCGGCAAGGACGCGCATCTGACGTTCACGGCCGAGCCGTCGAAAATCGCCCATGTTGGATCGATTGAGATCGCCGGCAACAAGAGCGTCGGCGACAACGTCATTCGCCGGGAGCTGACGTTCAAGCCCGGCGATCTCTATCGCCGCAGCGTCATCCAGGAGTCGCAGCGGCGGCTCTACGGCCTCGAGCTCTTCCAGTTCGCGAACGTCGAGCCGCTGAACACCGAGACCGAACCCGACGACGTGCCGCTTCGCGTCACCGTGGCCGAAGGCAAACATCAGCGCGTGAACTTCGGCATCGGCTACGGCACCGAAGAGAAGGCGCGCGTCGACGCCGAGTATCACCACCTGAACTTCCTCGGCGATGCACGGTCGGCGGGCATCCACACGCGCTGGTCGAGGCTCGATCGCGGCGCCCGCGTCGACTTCAATCAACCGTACTTCTTCCGGCCACACTTCTCGCTGAGCGCCGAGGGACAGCGGTGGTGGACGTTCACGCCGGCCTATGAATCGATCGTGTCCGGCGTCAAGGCGACCGTCACGCATCGCGCCAACGAGCGGATGTCATGGGCCGTGTCGATGACGAGCGAGCACGACAGCAGCTCGATCGCGAACGACGTGCTCACCGACTTGACGCTGCGATCGGATCTGATTGCGCTCGGCCTCGATCCGCGGACGGGCCAGCAGAATGGCGTCCTGAACGCGCTCGGCTTCGACACGCACTATTCGACGGCCGACAACCTGCTGAACGCCAAACGTGGCTTTCAGCTCGCGTTCCATGCGGAGCAGGCAGGACGAATCGTGCGCGGCACGTACAACTACTACGCCATGACGGGGGATGCCCGCCACTACCTGCCGTTCAGCGACAGCTTCGTGCTCGCCAGCCGCATGCAACTGGGCACCATCCATCCGGTCGGCCTCGATCAAGTCAACGTGCCCTTCTCGAAGAAGTACTTCCTCGGCGGTGCCACGTCGATTCGCGGCTGGGGACGCTACGAAGTCAGCCCGCTCAGCGGATCGGGTCTGCCGATCGGCGGCGACAGCATGTTCCTGTTCAGCGAAGAGCTGCGCGCGACGGTGCGAGGAAATCTCGGCGCCGTCTTCTTCCTGGATGCCGGCAACGTCTGGGAGGATTCGTTCGGCATCAAGCTCAACGATCTTCGCTACGCGATTGGACCGGGGCTCCGCTATCAGACGCCGGTCGGCCCGTTCCGCTTCGACTTCGGCTACCAGCTCAATCCGATTCCGGGCCTTCTCGTGAACGGCGAACCGAGCAACCGCCACTGGCGCATTCACTTCAGCATCGGTCAGGCCTTCTAGGGTTCTTCCCCATGGTTATTGTCAAGCGTCTCGTTCATGCGCTGGTCCTCGTCCTCACGCTCGTCATCGGCGCCGCGGCCGCGGCAGTCATCGTGTCGCAGACGGCGTGGTTCAAGAACTGGCTGCGCGGCTACATCGTCGCGGAGGCCAATCAGTACTTGAACGGGACGCTGACGATCGAGCGGCTCGGCGGCAATCTGTTCTTCGGCATCGAGATGGAGAACATCGGCGTCTCGATGGACGGCAGCGAGGTCGTTGCGGTCAAGGACGTCGGGCTCGATTACAACGTGTTCGAGCTGGTCGCGCGCGGTCTGTCGGTTGACAACATCCGTCTCGATCACCCGGTCATCTATCTCCGGCGCGAAGGCGACACCTGGTCGCTGAGCAAGCTGGTCAAGAAGCAGGAACAGGAAGCTGATCGAAAAGGCCCGGAGCGGCCGATCTCGATCGATGCGATCGACATCACTGGCGGCTCGTTGATCGTCGACGGGGCGGTCGGGACGTCTGGCGTCGCCGTGCCGAAGCGGTTCGATCATCTCGACGCGAAGCTCTCGTTCAAGTACGCACCGGTGCATTACTCGATCGAGATCACCCAGGTGTCGTTTCGCGGATCCGAGCCGGCGATTGCGCTCAACGCGCTGTCGGGCGGCGTGGCGGTGAGAGACGACACGGTCTTCGTGGACAAGCTCGCGCTCCGGACCGCGGAGTCGTCGTTGTCCTTCGACGGCGCGGTGCAGGATTATCTGCAGAAGCCCGTCTTCAACCTGCACATCAGTTCCGACAAACTCTCGCTGCCCGAGGTCGCCCGCCTGGTGCCGGCGCTTGCGGGGATCAAGCTCCAGCCGAAGTTCGAGGTGAAGGCGGAGGGACCGCTCGACCGGCTCGGCATCGAGATGAACGTGCAGTCGTCGGCGGGCGAGGCGTGGGGGAGGCTGACGGCCGATGTCATGACGCCGGGGCAGTCGGCGTCGGGCCATCTATCAGTCAAACATCTGGATCTGTCCCCGATTCTCAACAACCCGGCGCAGAAGAGCGATATCAGCGCCGATGCGAAATTCGATCTGCGGGCGGAGTCCTTCTCGGACCTCGACTCGCTGCGCGGCACGCTCAACCTCCACTCGCCGCACCTGACTGCGGCGGGCTACGCCGCCGGTCCGGTGGACGCGAAGGCGCGGATCGACGGACGGCGCGTCGGCCTCGACGCGCGCGTGGGCGCGTACGGCGCCAGCGCGATCGCCACTGGTCGCGTCATCCTGCCCGACACGGCGAAGACGTCGACAGCGCAGCCGATCGCGTTCGATCTGCGCGGGCGGGCGCGGCATGTCGACTTGCGGCGACTGCCGCGCGACTTGAAGGTGCCGCCGGCCGAAACGAACGTCAACGCCGATTACCACGTGGCCGGCACCGTTACGCCGGGATCGGGGCAGACACGCCCCGCATCGCAGGCCACGGCCAACATACGCGGCGATCTGCGGTTTGAAGCGTCCTCGGTCGCGGGCGCGGAGATCGCGCAGGGGAGCACCGCGAGCTTCAGCGTGAACGGTCCGGACATCGGCTATTCGGCCGATGCGACCGTCTCGAATCTCGATCTGCAGCGCATCGGCAGGGATTTCGACGTGCCCGCGCTCGAGGCCGATCGCTACCAGAGCGCGATCAACGGTCACGTGATCGCGAACGGCCGCGGCACGACGCCGGAGACGATCGACGTGACGGCGAAAGGCACGCTCACTGACACGTCAATCCTCGGCGGCAAGATCCCGCAGCTGACGTTTGACGCCGCGATGGCGAACGACACGGCGCACGTGAAAGCCGACGGCGCGTTCACCGGATTCGACCCGGCCGTGATTGCGGAAAGGCCCGATCTGAAAGGCTCCGTCGGCGGCACGCTCGACGTGGATGCGACGATCGCGAACGTCTCGACTGGAGTGACGCCCGACCGCGTACAGGCGCGAATCAACGCGCACCTCGATCCGTCCAACGTCGACGGTCTGGACATCACCCGCGCGACGATCGACGGCGACTACCACGATTCGACCGGCGATATCCGGACGCTCGAGGTCGTCGGGCGTGACGTCAACGTCCAGGCGAACGGGACGATCGCGCTGAACGACACCGGGCAGTCGAACTTGAAGCTGCACGCGGACAGCCCGAGCCTCGACGCGATCGGCAAGCTGGTCAATCAACCGATCGCCGGCATCGGCAAGGTGGACGCGACCATCACCGGCAACAAGCGCGAGCTTCGGGCGACAGGCAACGTGACGGGCGACGGGTTCAAGTACGACGAGAACGGCGCACTCACCGCCTCGTCGGACTTCACCGCCACGATCCCCAATCTCGAAATGGCCGACGCCAGCGTCACGGCGACGACGCACGCGACGTTCGTCACGATCGGCGGCCAGAACATCAACGAGCTCGACGCCAAAACCACCTATCAGCAGAAGCAGGTGGAGTTCGACGCCACGGCGAAACAGCCGCAGCGCTCGCTCACCGCGGCTGGATCGGTTCTGCTGCACCCTGAACATCAGGAGATTCATCTCCGCAACCTGGATCTGACGTCGCAGAGCGTCCGTTGGCAGATGGCGCCAAACGCCGAAGCCACGATCAACTACGCGAACGACTCCGTCGCGGTCGAAAACCTGAAGCTGGTGAACGGCGATCAGGCGATCGACGCCGAAGGCTCGTTCGGCCGTCCCGGCGACGCGCTCCACGTCACCGCGCGGAACATCGACGTCGCGACCGTCGACGCGTTGATGATGCGCGAGCCGCAGCTGTCCGGGCGGCTCAACGCGACGAGCACCGTGAGCGGAACGAAGGACGCGCCGGAGGTGAAGGCCGAGTTCAAGATCGAACAGGGCGGCTTCCGTCAGTTCAAGTACGAGACCTTCGGCGGCACAGTGAATTACGGCGGCCCGGGCATCGAGGTCGACGCCCGGCTGCAGCAGAACGCGACGACGTGGATCGAGGCGAAGGGCTACGTGCCGACGGCGGCGTTCAAATCGGGGACCGACGCCGGCCACGTGCATCGCGAGGGGGTGCCCCGCGAGGATCGGTTCGATCTTCACATCGACAGCAGCCCGATCGATCTGGGACTGGTGCAGGGCTTCACGCCGGAGCTGACCAACGTCTCCGGCACGCTGCAGGCCAACGTCGACGTGACCGGCGCCGCCGACGATCCGCATCCCAACGGCGAGATCACGATCCAGAACGGCGCCTTCACCGTGGCTTATACGGACGTTCCCTACACCAATCTCGACGCGAAGATCGATCTGCAGGACGACAAGGTCCACATCGACCGGATGCGCGTGCTGGACAACCATCAGCAGCCGCTCAATGTGACCGGCGACCTCGCCGTTCACGAGCGAGAGGTCGGCGGCGTCGCGATCGCGATCAAGTCCGATGACTTCAAGGTCATCGACAACAAGATGGGCAACGTGCGGATCAACAGCGACCTGCGCATCGCCGGCGAGCTGACCGCACCGCGCGTCGAGGGTTCGCTCGGCCTGTCGACCGGCGTCGTCGACCTGGATCGGATCCTCTCGCAGTTCGGCGAGTCCGCCTACGCGACGGAAGAGACCCAGTACCTGACGAAGGCGACCGAGGCGCAGCGTCAGCCGACTGCGTTCGAGGCGCTGCAGCTCGACGTCCGTGTCACCGTGCCGAACGATCTCGTCATCAAGGCGAGCGATCTGCAGGCGCCGGGCTCGCCCATCGGTCTCGGCGCGCTGAACATCACGCTCGGCGGCAGTCTGTGGGCGAACAAGGTCCCCTACGATCAGCTGCGGCTGTACGGCAGCGTCAACACCGTGCGCGGGACCTACGATTTCCAGGGGCGGCGCTTCACGATTCTCCGCGACGGCACGGTCCGCTTCGAAGGGACCGACGATCTGAATCCGGCGCTCGACATCCGCACCGAACGCCTCATCCAGGCGGTGACGGCGCACGTCGACGTCCGCGGGACGTTGACCAAGCCGGAGATCGTCCTGAGCAGCGTCCCGCCGCTTCCGCAGGCGGATATTCTGTCGCTGATCGTGTTCAACACGAACCTGAACAACCTCGGTGAAGGGCAGCAGATCTCGCTGGCACAGCGCGCGCAGGCGCTCGCCACCGGTGCGCTGGCGAGCGGTCTGGCCAAGGAAATCGGCGATGCGCTCGGCGTGGACACCTTCGAGATCAGCACCGCGCCGGAGATCGCCGGCAGCTATGCGACGCTGACCGTGGGGCAGCAGGTCGGGCAGAACCTGTACGTCAAGGTGCAGGAGGGCATCGGCGAACAGAGCACGACGAACTTCATCCTCGAGTACGAGCTCACGAAGTGGCTCCGGCTGCAGACCAACGTGCTGCAGGGCGCGAGCACGCAGCAGAACGTCTTCCAGCGGATGCAGGCCAGCGGCGCCGATCTGTTGTTCTTCTTCAGCTACTGACGTTCGCGAACCACGAAAACAACCACGAAACCACGAAACCACGAAACCACGAAACCGCGAAACCACGAAACCACGAAATCGAAACGCTCAGATTTTTCTTTCTTCGTGGTTTCGTGGTTTCCTCGTTTCGCGGTTTCGTGCGTTCGCGGTTAGGCGGTCGCAAGCGACGCGACTTGCACCCGCGCGTCGTTGAAGCACGCGCCTCCCCCGAGATCGGTGAGCGCGTCGGAGACGAGCGTCGTGCCGCTGGTGTTGTTGGGCGTGCTGCGCCGCCAGATTCCTTTCGGCAGGCTCACCGTCCCGCGGCGGATCGTCGGTGCGACGTGCAGCGTGCAGTGCACTTCGCCGAGGTCGTTGAACATCCTCACCAGATCGCCGTCCGCCACCCCTCGCTCGCGGGCATCGTCGAGATTCATCAACAGCTTGACGTCGGGACGCGGCAGCTCACCGAGCGTGGAGCTGATCGTCCGCTCGCTCGCCGGCGAGATGAGCGCCAGCGGGTAACGGTCCGTCGCCGGATCGGGCTGGAATCGATAGAGGCCGATCGGCGCGCTCGCGTCGAGCGCCGCGGAGAAGAGATTCACTTTGCGGTCGGGGGTGTTCGGAAAGACGTCGACGAACTGAATCGGGGCGTTGCCGTACGGCGGCGCCGGCAGCTCGCCGGCGCGCAGGTCTGCGCCGATCGTGCCGGGCAGGTGATCGAGCACGTGCACCATCAGGTCGAGCTCACCGCTCGCCTCGTTGTCGTTCAGCAACCCCAGCCGCGCGCACAACTCACCGAAGACGTCGGCATTCGATCGCGCCTCGCCGACGGCGTCGATGACCGGCCGTCCGAGATCGAGATGGATCGGTCCATAGGCCTTCGCGAAGTCGTAGCCCTCGAGGAACGTCGTGTTTGGCAGGATCACGTCCGCATAGAGCGCCGTGTCGGTCATCACCTGATCGAAGACGACCGTGAACAGATCCTCGCGGGCGAGGCCGCGAAGGATGTGCTGCTGATCGGGAACGGTTACCGCCGGATTGCAGTTGTAGACGAAGAGGACCTTGACCGGTGGATCGTCGTAATCGGTCAGCGCGCGCCCCAGATGGTTCATGTTGACGATCCGGGTCTCGGGTTCGGGCGCGCCGATCCACGGCCGCTCGATGTTCCACGACGCGGAGTTGCTCATCGAGTAGCCGCCGCCGCGCACGCCGAACTTGCCGGCAACCGCCGGCAGCGCGAGCACGGCCATCACGGCGTGGCCGCCGTTGCGGTTGCGTTCGAGGCCCCAGCCGCAGCGGACGAGCGCCGGCTGGCTCGTCGCGTACAGCTCCGCGATCTGCCGCAGCACCGACGCGTCGACGCCGGCGACTTCGGCTGCCCGCTCGATGGTCCACGGCTCGGCCCGTTCGCGGAGTTGATCGCCGCCGGTCGTGTGCTCGCGCAGGAACGTTTCGTCCGCGTATCCGTTCGCGAACAGATACCGATGGATCGCGAGCGCGACGACGACGTCCGTTCCGGGTTTGACCGGCAGATGGAGATCGGCCGTGCGCGCGAGCGGCGTCGATCGCGGATCGATGACGACCAGCTTCGCGCCGCGCGTCTGCGCTTCGCGGACGAACGGAATCAGATGGATGCCCGACGCGGACGGGTTCACCCCCCACAAGATGATCAGCCTGGCTTCGGGGTAGTCCTGATACACGACCGACGGCATTTTTCCGTACAACGCCATGTTGGCCGCGCCGGTCGGCGCCGCGCACACCGTGCGCGCGAGCCGCGACGTGCCGAAGCGGCGCCACAACGTCGCGTCGAGATTGTCCTGCGTGAGCAGACCGTTCGATCCGCCATAGGAGTAGGGGAGGATCGATTCCGCACCGGCGTCGCGCCTGGCCTGCTCGAATCGATCGACGATGAGCTCGAGCGCTTCGTCCCAGGTGGCGCGTTTGAACTTGCCCTCGCCTTTGCGTCCCTTGCGAACGCCAGGACGCAGCACTCGATCGGGTCCGTAGACGCGCTCGCCGAACTTGCGCACCTTCGCGCAGATGTAGCCCTCAGTGACCGGGTTCCTCTGCGACCCGTCGATCTGAATCAGCTTGCCGTGTTGAACCGTGACGGCGAGGCTGCAGGCGTCGGGACAATCGAGCGGACAGGCGGTTTCGACGATGGACGCGGGTCCGCCGAGTGAGGGCTCTGCGCGACTGGGCATGACCCGAAGATACCATCAGCGGGCGCGCGCCGACACGATCCAATCGAGATTGGCCGGCAGGAGCGAGATTATCGGGACGTCAGCCGCAGATTCAGCGAGATCTTCTGTGCATCGCTGAGCGTGACCGTCGATGCGCGCGACACCAGTGATTCGAGAAACGCCGGATCCTGCCAGGCGTCCTCTCCTTCGGCCGGCAGCCGCGCCACCGCGGCGGCATAGTAGGTGCCCATCGGCAGTCCGGAGAGCGTGAACGCGCCGTCCGTGCCTGCGGTGATCGTGCGCAGGTACCGCGACGAGGGATACCAGCGATCGCGATTCACCGGAAAAACGATGAGGCTCGCGCCCGCTGCCGGCGTGGCGCGGTCGTCGGCAATCGTCCCACTCAATTCCGTCATGCGATCGGTGAGCACGACCTCGACGTCGTCCAGCGACTGATCCTGCCGCCCGAATGGAAGCGGCCGATCGGTCGCGTCGAGCCGATGTACGAGAATCTCTTTCAGACTCCATCCCGACGGAACCCGCGTGAGCTGCAGCCGGCGCGGACCGTTGACACCTTTGATGTCGAAGCTCCAGTCGTCGTGGATCTCCGCGATAGCCACGTTGTTCTGCGGCGAGAGGTCGAAGTCGACTGGAATCGGCGACAACTCGATGGTCGAGGGTGCAGGTGTCTTCGAATCGTTGTAGGTGTCGAACTCGACACGGCCTTTGATCGACGATCCGGACGACGACTGAAGAATCAGATCTTTGATGTCGGTCCCGTTGACGTTGACCGGCATCGACGCGAATTCACCCTCAATCCACCGGTTCTGACGCCCGCGATACGTCTGGATCACGTATGGCCCCGGCGGCACGTTCGCGAACTCGAACTGGCCGTCCGGGAGAATGCGCGCGCCAATCGGGACGCTCGTCGCCGATGACGAGCGCGCGCTCGGCAGCAGTTGAACGGTGCCGCCGGTGGTCGGCTGGCCGGCCGCGTCGATCATCCTTCCAGAGATGCGCGCCGTCCTGGTCCGTGACATCGAGAAATCGATGCCGACCAGGTCCTGCGAGACTCCCATCGACACGAACTGCGCCTCGCCGGCGTTCGGCGTGCCGGGATAGTACGAGCGCGCGTAGCCGGGCAGATCGGCCGCGTCGCTGACCGTCGCGCTGACGACGTAACGGCCGGGCGCGACGGCGTAGATTCGGTAGCGGCCCAGATCGTCGGTGGCGTGCGCCGCGCCGCCGGCGGCAACGAGCCGACGCCGTCCGTTCTCGTAGCGGATGTGCAGGAGCTGAATGCTTGCGCCCAGAATCGGCTCGCCCAGTTCGTCGAACACGCGCCCTTCGAGCGTGCCCCACCGCCGCAGCCTGACGTCGACTTTCTCGCGGGTTTCACCCTCGGCGAGATCGAAAGTCGGTCCTGAATTCAGCAGCGCCGCAAGCGGTGAGTCATCCTGTCCGATCGGCGAATAGCCCATCTTCGATGCGACGACTCCGAACTTTCCAGGCGGCAGGTCTGTGAACTCGAACCGGCCTTCTTCGTCCGCGCTCGTCGACGCCCGGACGCCGGCGCTCGCCTGCATCAACCTGACCTGTGCGTGCGCCAGGGCGCGGCCGTCTGTGCTGAGGATGCGGCCGCGAATGACGCCGGTTGTCCGGACGCCCGCGTTCATGGGTGGTGGCAACGGACCGAAGGTCAGCCGCATCACGCTGAACGGATTGCCGATGGCGTCGCTCGTGGGGACGACGAAATCGATGCCCGGTCGCTCGTCGCCGAACTGCAGCGTGAACGTCTGGGCCTCCGCAGGCGTCGTCGCCCCCGGATAGTACGCTCGCTGAACCTCGGGGCGGCTGATGAGAACTTGACGGTTGGCGATGATCTGCGGTGTGGTCGTCATCCTCATCGTGTTGACGACGACGATGAAGTTTCCCGCGGGAAGACCGGCAAGTCGGTATTCACCGCGATCGTCGGACTCGGCGACGGCGATCGACGGAGGATTCTCCTGTGTGGCCGCCGCCTGGACGGCGATGCGCGCTCCGGCAACGGGATCGCCGAATCGATCCACGACGCGGCCGGAGATCGTCGCGCCTCGCCGCAGGCGGATTTCGATCGGTTGTCCCGCGGTCCCCGATATCGGCTGGCTGCGCGCATAGCCGGATTTGCTCGCGACGATTTCTCGTCGGGCGGCCGTTTCAGGGCCGCCGGTGCGTTGAGCGCTGTCTTCAACCGCAATCGCAAATCGCCCATCGGCGTCGGTGAGGACCACCGGCGTGCCCAAGGTCGCAGACGCCGCCGGTGTCGTCAGCGTCACGCGCGCGTTGGCGATCGGCTCACCCGTCGAGTCGGCAACGACGCGGCCGGTGACGCCGGGTGGTTGCGCATGGCCAACCAGCACGACCACGCCCGACATCACGACGGCGACGGCTGCACATCTCATGAGACTTGAGACGATGCAAGAGAACGGGTGGACGTAAATTAGATGACCAACACCAGATGACGAACTCACAAGATCCGAGAGTCGTGGTCGTCGGCGGCGGCTTTGGCGGATTGTTCGCCGCACGCGCCTTCGAGGGCGCGCCGGTTCAGGTTACGCTGCTCGACCGCCACAACTACCATCTCTTCCAACCGCTGCTGTATCAGGTCGCGACCGCATCGCTGTCGCCGGCCGACATCGCGTCGCCGATCCGCTGGATTCTGCGCGGCCAGAAGAACGTCGAGGTCCTTCTCGCCGAGGTGGAGGCCATCGATCCGGTTGGGCAGCGCCTCCTCGTCGATCACGACGAGCCGATCGCCTTCGACTACCTGATCCTCGCGAGCGGCGCGACGCACTCGTACTTCGGGCACGACGAGTGGGCCCCGTACGCGCCGGGCTTGAAGACGCTCGACGACGCGCTCGGCATCCGCCAGCGGATCCTGATGGCATTCGAGGCAGCCGAGCGGACGATCGACGCCGACCGCCAGCGGCGGCTGCTCACCTTCGTCATCATCGGCGGCGGGCCGACCGGCGTGGAGATGGCGGGGGCGCTGGCAGAGATCGCGCGGCAGTCGCTGCGCGCGGACTTCCGGCGGATTCACCCGGAGTCGGCGCGCATCATCCTGCTCGAAGGCAGCCCGCACGTGCTCGGCACGTTTCCCGAGCCGCTGCGCGGCGCCGCGCGGCGATCGCTCGAGCGGTTAGGCGTCGAGGTCCGCACCAACGCGATCGTGACGAGCGTCGACGAAGAAGGCGTGACGATCGGAAAAGATCCAGACCGCGTCCACATCGCGGCGCATACGATCCTCTGGGCGGCCGGCGTGGCGGCGTCGCCGCTCGCGAAGTCGCTCGGCGTCCCGGTCGATCGCGCCGGACGAATTGCCACCGAACCGACGCTGGCGGTGCCGGGCCACCCGCGGATCTTCGTGATCGGCGACCTGTGCGCGTTCGTCGACAACGGCAGGCCGCTTCCCGGCGTGGCGCAGGTGGCGATGCAGCAGGGCGCGCACGCGGCGCGCAACATCGTGCGCGCGATCGACGGCAAGCCGCTCGAGCCGTTTCACTATCGCGACTACGGCATCCTCGCGACGATCGGCCGCGGCGCCGCGGTCGGTGACGTCTTCGGCTTGCGGATCTCCGGCGTCTTCGCGTGGTTCTTCTGGCTGTTCCTCCACATCTTCTGGCTGATCGGCTTCCGCAACCGCATTGCGGTGATGGGCGAGTGGGCGTGGGCGTATGTGACGTTTCAGCGCCGCGTCAGACTGATCACGAGCGAGAAGCCGTGGCGGTCGTGATCGAAAGGCGAGTCGCCGCGTAGCTGCCAGACCTCCCGGCTCAGGCGCCAGGCCTGAAGGACGCGTTCCGCTTCGGGAATAAGGCGCCAGAACTCGGCGTCGTGCCGGTCAGCCTCGGCCGACGACGAGAAACGCCGAATGCTCATCGAGCGGCGTCGTGCCGGTTCTCGCTCGCGCGTCATTGCCTTCATTGTAGCTGTGGTCGGCCCAGCATTCGTTTTGCTAGGACCGGAGTGGAGGTATCAACTTATGGAGCTCATGGGACGTGTTGGACTCGCCGCGGTCCTGAGCGTGGCTCTCGGCGGGGCGGCGTGTAATCGGGGACCCAATCCGGCGGACGAGGTCAACCGCGCGCTCAAGGATGCGAAGCTCGACACCGTCAACGTCGACTGGGACAAGGAGGCGCACATCGCGCACCTCAAGGGCACCGTCGATTCACCGACAGACAAACAACGCGCGAACGATGTCGCCACCGCCGCCGTCGGCACTTCCGGTCGCGTGCTGAACGAAGTAACCATTCGCGGCGTCACCGACTCGTCTGCCGGCGACCTCGACGGCACGATCAAAAACAATCTGAAGAAAATGATCGATGCGGATCCGACGCTTCGCGATCGCGACATCAGCTTCGACGTCGTCAACGGCGTGGTGACGGTGAAAGGCGAGGTGCGAACGGCGGGTGAGAAGACACGGGTCACCGAGCTCGTGCGCGAAGCGCCTGGCGTCAAGGACATGGCCAATGCGCTGGAGATCAAACCGAAAACATAAGAGATAGCGTCTAAACGTTCACTGGAACTCCCTCCGACATCGCCTGCGGCCCGAGCGATGTTCCCGTGTCAGCGTTGTGCCGGGTTTGGTACGACGTGCACAACGCTGAACACCGGCCCTGTGAAGAGGTGTGTCGTCGCGTGCGCGATGGCACGGCAGCAATCTTGCTGAAGCCCGGGCGGATGAAACGGGTGTTACCGAGCGCATGGCGTCACTTGCGGACGGTCGAACAGCGATCGACGCGGCAAACCGGCCGCATCCGCGCGCTCGCACGGATCAAGAAACCGTTGCCGCCGCCGGAATCGGCGAAGATCGCCGGCCTGCGCTACGTAAACGACGAACGTACGCCGGGGATCCGCCGCATCGGCAGGCTGAAACGATTCCGCTACGTCGATGCGCATGGCCGCACGATTGGCGACCGCGCCGAGCTGCAACGGATCAAAGCGCTGGTGATTCCTCCGGCATGGACCGACGTCTGGATCTGCCCCGACCCTCGCGGCCACCTGCAGGCAACCGGTCGCGATGCGCGCGGCCGCAAACAGTACCGCTATCATCCGCGTTGGCACGAAGTACGTGATGAGGTCAAGTACGGACGCCTCATCGCCTTTGCGCAGGCGCTGCCGCGCATCCGCTCTCGCGCCGACGCCGACGTTCGCAAGAGCGGACTCCCGCGCGAAAAGGTGCTCGCCGCCGTCGTCCAGCTGCTCGAGAAGACGCTGATTCGCGTCGGCAACGAAGAGTACGCGCGCGAGAACGGATCGATCGGCCTGACGACGATGCGCGACCATCACGCGAAGGTCCGCGGCACGACCGTCCGCTTCGAGTTCCGCGGCAAGAGCGGCATCGAGCACGCCGTCGATCTCCGTGATGCGCGACTCGCGAAGATCATCAAGACCTGCCGCGAGCTTCCCGGCTACGAGCTGTTTCAGTACCGCGACGACGACGGGAAGCGGCAGGTGATCGATTCCGCGGACGTGAACGCGTACCTTCGCGAGACGAGCGGCGAAGACTTCACCGCGAAGGATTTCCGGACGTGGACCGGAACCGTCCTCGCCGCCAAAGCCCTCGCCGATGTCGCGACCTTCACCTCGAACGCCGATGCGAAGCGGAAGATCAACGCCGCGGTCGAATCGGTGGCCAAGCGTCTGGGCAACACCAAAGCGGTCTGCCGGAAGTGCTACATCCATCCGGCAATTCTCGACGCGTATCTGGACGGCGCCACGATCGACACGCTGAAGGCGCGCGCGTCGAACCTGTCGAGGATGTCGCGCAGCCGAGGTCTCAACGCCGAAGAGGTCGCGGTCATCGGGATCATTGAGCGGAGGTTGAGAAAGACGGCATAATCGCTCCATCGATGAAGCGTGCGGTCGGACGCAACGTCCTTCGGAAAGAAGGCGCCGAGAAAGTCACCGGCGCCGCGCGCTATATCGACGACATCGGCTTCCCCCACCTGCTTCACGCCCGAACCATCCGCTCGACGATTCCGTCCGGCGAGATCCTCGACGTCCGCTATCAGCTCGATCCGAAGGCGTTCACCGTCGTCACCCATCGCGACATCCCCGGCCGTAACATCGTCGCGCTCATCGACGAGGATCAGCCCGCGCTCGTCGAGAAGAGCATCCGGCACGTCGCCGAACCGATCCTGCTCCTCGCGCACGAGGACCGCGATGCGCTGCGTGCCGCGCAGGTCGAGATCGTCTATCGCGAGACCACGCCGAACTACGATCCCGAGGCCTCACCGATCACCTTCAAGCAGATCACGATCGAGAAGGGCCACCTCGAACACGGGTTCGCCGCCGCCGCCGTCGTCGTCGAGGGCGAGTACCGGATGGGTCACCAGGAACAGCTCTACATCGAAACCAACGGCGTGATTGCCGTGCCAGGTCCAGATGGCGGCATCACCGTGTACGGGTCGATGCAGTGTCCGTACTACGTGCACCGCGCGCTGAAGGTGCTGCTCGGCTTGCCCGACGAAAAGGTCCGCGTCATCCAGACGGAGACGGGGGGCGGATTCGGCGGCAAGGAAGAGTATCCGTCGATGATCGCCGGCCACGCCGCGCTCGTCGCCCTGAAGGCGAAGCGTCCGGTGAAATTGATCTACGACCGCGTCGAGGACATGATCGCCACGACGAAGCGGCATCCGGCGATCGTGCGTCACCGGACCGGCGTCGCCCGCGATGGACGCTTGACCGCCATCGACATCGGCGCCGTCATCGACGGCGGCGCCTACGCGACGCTCAGCGCCGTCGTGCTCTCGCGCGGCGTCATTCACGCCAGCGGACCCTATCGCTGCGATCACGTCCGCATTCGCGGCCGCGCGACGATGACCAACACGCCGCCCAACGGCGCATTCCGCGGCTTCGGCGCCCCGCAGACACAGTTCGCCGCCGAAGTGCACATGGATCGGATCGCGGAACGGATGGGGATCGATCCGGTGCGGCTTCGCGAGATCAACGCGCTGCGGCCCGGCGATACGACCGCCACGGGTCAGCGGCTCGGCCGCGACACGAGTGCGTTGCAGGTGCTGCGCGAGGCGGTGAAGCGGACCGACTTCCGGCGACGGCGTCGAGCGATCGCGCGCGAGAACGCCGTATCGCGAGACGACGGCCCTCGCCGGGCCGTTGTACGAGGACTCGGCTTATCACTGTTTTTCCACGGTTCCGGCTTCACCGGCGGCGGCGAAGTGAAGCTCGCGTCGAAGGCGTCGCTCGCGCTCACCGAGCGCGGCGTCAGGATTCTCGTCGCGAGCACCGAGATCGGCCAGGGCACGCGGACGATGCACGCACAGATCGTCGCGGACACCCTCGGCCTGCCCTACGACGCCGTCGAGAACAACGCCGCCGACACCGGCGTCGTGCCCGACAGCGGACCGACCGTCGCGTCGCGCACGTGCATGATCGTCGGCCGCATCCTGCAGCGATGCGCCGAGGAGATGCGCGCCCGACTCGGCACGCTGACGCCGAAAGAGTACCTGCGGAAGCACGGACCGCTCGTGATCACGAAACAGTACGAGCGCCCCACGGCGATGGCGTGGGACGACACCAGTTATCGCGGGGACGCCTATGGAACCTATGGCTGGGCCTGCGACGTCGTCGAGGTCGAAGTGGATCGGGACACGTGCGAGGTGAAGCCGATCGCGTTCACGACCGTCCACGAAATCGGCAAGGCGATCCACCCGATCCTCGCCGTCGGCCAGATCGAGGGCGGCAGTGCACAAGGGCTGGGCTACGCGCTCCTCGAGGAGGTCGTCATGCGCGACGGCCGGATGGCAAACGCGTCGTTGACCAACTACATCATCCCGACGACGCTCGACACGCCGAAGATGGACGTGGTGATTCTCGAGAATCCGTACGCGCATGGGCCGTTCGGCGCCAAAGGCGTCGGCGAGATGCCGATCGACGGCCCGGCGCCGGCGGTGATCAACGCGCTGCGGCACGCCGGCTTCGATCTGCGTGAGATTCCCGCCACCCCGGAAAAGATCATGGGCGCCTCGCCGGCGTGACATGCGACTGACGCTGAACGGGACACGCGCGCGCGTCGATGTGCATCCGCTGAAGCGCCTGCTCGACGTACTGCGCGAGGACTGCCGCCTCACCGGCACCAAGGAAGGATGCGGCGAAGGCGAGTGCGGGGCCTGCACGGTGCTGGTGAACGGCGCGCCGGTGAATTCGTGTCTCGTGCCGGCCGCTCACGTCGACGGCGCGCGCGTGACGACCATCGAGGGACTCGGCGGCCGCCATCCGCTGCAGCGCGCCTTCGTCGAACACGGCGGCGCCCAGTGCGGCATCTGCACGCCGGGCATGATCATGGCCGCGGTCGCGCTCGGACGAAAGCCGTCGCTCGACGCCATCAAAATCGGACTCGCCGGCAATCTGTGCCGCTGCACCGGCTATTTGGCGATCTATCGATCGATTCAGAAGGCGTGATGCCCGGATCCATCGTCAGTCGTTCCCTGCTGCAACCGAAGTCGCTCGCCGACGCCTTGAAGATGCTCCGCGACGAGGGGCCGCTGACGCCGCTCGCCGGATGCACCGACTTGTACGTCGCGCTGAACTTCGGAACGTTGAAGGAGACACGCTTCCTGAATCTGTGGGGCCTGGACGCGCTTCGGACGATCGACGTGCGGAAGGATGTTCTACGCATCGGCGCGCTGGCGACGTTCACCGACCTGATTCGCTCGAAACCGGTACAGAAACGTCTGCCGATGCTGGTTGCGGCCGCGCGTGAGATCGGCGGCGTGCAGATTCAGAATCGCGGGACGATCGGCGGCAACGTCGCCAACGGATCGCCGGCGGGTGATACGCTGCCAGTCCTGGCGGCCGCGGACGCGGTGGTCGTGCTGCAGAGCGCGAGCGGTCCGCGGCGCGTGCCGTTCGATGCGTTCTACACGGGATACCGCCAGACCGTCCGCGGCGGCGACGAGTTGATTGCCGGCTTCGAAATCCCGCGGCTCAGCGGCCGTCAGTGGTTCCGGAAAGTCGGCACGCGCGCGGCGCAGGCGATCTCGAAGGTCGTCGTGGCCGCTGTCAAAAATGACGGGTGGCGGCTGGCCTTCGGGAGCGTCGCGCCCACCGTGATCCGCGCGCGCCGCACGGAAGCCGCGCTGGCGCGCGGCGACTCGATCGAAGCGGCGCAACGGATCCTTCTCGAGGAGCTCGCGCCGATCGACGACATCCGCTCCACCGCGGACTACCGGCGGCGGGTCGCGGTCAAGCTGCTGACGCGAATCATTGCGGATTGAGGATTGCGGATTGCGGATTTATTGGAGATTGGGGATTTGGGGATTGTGGATTGATTGGAGATTGGTGGAGTTTCGAGCTCGAGCGTCGATGACGAAGACGGATGTATTGTGAACCAATCGCCTTTCAATCTACGATAAATCCGCAATCCGCAATCCTCAATCCGCAATACACGATTCACTGATGCATGCTGCTGTCGTCGTCGTCGGGGATCTCGGGCGAAGTCCCCGAATGCAGTACCATGCGCAGGCGCTCGCCGCCAACGACACGTCGGTCGATCTCATCGGCTACGAGGGCGCGGCGCTGCCGCGATCGATTACCGGGCAGCCTCGGATCACGGTGCATCGGCTCGCTGAGCCGCGGCTGCGGCGGCGGGCCGGGGCGTCGATCACGCTGTACGCGTTGTATGCGATTGTCGATGGCGCGCGTTCGTCCTACCTGCTGTGGCGGACCCTGCTGAAGATTCCGCGTCCCGATATCGTTCTCGTCCAGAATCCGCCGTCGATGCCGACGATTGCCGTCGCGTGGGCGTTCGCGCGGCTGCGCAACGCGCGCCTCATCGTCGATTGGCACAACCTCGGCTACACGCTGCTCACGCTGCGGCTGGGACAATGGCATCCGGCGGTCAGGCTCGCGCGATGGCTCGAGCGCGCCTTCGGCCGGCTCGCTGATGCGCATCTCTGCGTCTCGCGCGGCTTCGCGAAATTCCTGCACGATCGATTCGGCGTCAACGGGGTGAACGTTCTCTACGATCGGCCGGCGGCGGTGTTCGTGCCGATCGAGCGCGTCGAGCGCGAGCGCGTCCGGCAGTCGCTGTTCGCGCGGCTCGGCGTGCGCGGTACCGGCCGGGTGGGATTCATCGTCAGCCCGACGAGCTGGACCGCCGACGAAGACTTCGACGTCGTCATCGACGCGGTGCGCTACATCGAGGATCGGATTCGCGGTTGGGAGGCCGGGGAGGCGGGACGCCGGTTCGCCGATCTGGTGATGCTCGTGACCGGCGACGGTCAGCGGCGCGCCGAATTCGAGCGGCGCTTCGCGGGCCTGCCGGCGCGGCGCGTGCAACTCCGGACGCGCTGGCTCGAGCCCGACGATTACCCGCGCATCGTCGGGTCCGCCGACCTCGGTCTCTGCCTCCACCGGTCGTCGTCGGGTCTCGACATTCCGATGAAGGTTGCCGATCTGTTTGGAGCCGGCGTGCCGGTCTGCGCGCTCGACTACGGCGCGTCGCTCGCCGAACGCGTCAGGCACGGCGACAACGGATTGCTGTTCTCGACGGCGCGTCAGCTCTCCGATCTTCTGTTCGACTTGTTCGAAACCTATCCGGACGAGCCGTCGCTGCTGGCGCGGCTGCGCGCGGGCGCGCGGCGTTCGGCGCGGCCCACCTGGGAAGAAGGCTGGACCAAAGAAGCGCGGCCGGTGCTGTTCAGCGGACCCGCGACGACCTGACGCGCCGAGGCAGCCCTCGTGCCTCGCAAGCGCCTCGCACGTGCCTGGCATCGTGCGCAGCAACCTATAATGTCCTTTTCCGTTGAGTGCCACGAGGAAACGGCTATGTCATCACACGCCGCCACGGCAACTGACGTTCACATACTCGACAATTTCATCGGTGGTCAGTGGGTGAAAGCGCGGACCTCCGAGTTCTTCGACGTCCACAATCCGGCGGTCGGCGAAGTGATCGGCCGCACGCCGCTCTCGACTGCGGCCGACGTCGACGCGGCGGTTCAAGCCGCGGCGAAGGCGTTCCCGGCATGGCGCGATACGCCGGTGAACGCGCGCGCGCAGGTCCTCTACAAACTGAAGCAGCTCATGGAGCAGCACTTCGAGGAGATGGCGCGGATCGTCACGACCGAGCACGGCAAGACGCTCGACGAGGCGCGCGGCAGCGTGCGGCGCGGCATCGAATGCGTCGAGGTGGCGGCCGGCGCCCCGTCGCTGATGCAGGGCTTCGCGCTCGAGGACATTGCCGCCGGCATCGACTGCCACGTCGTCCGCCAACCGCTCGGCGTGACCGCGGCCATCGCCCCGTTCAACTTTCCGGCGATGGTGCCGATGTGGTTTCTGCCGTTCGCGATCGTGACCGGCAACACGTTCGTCCTGAAGCCGTCGGAGCAGGTCCCGCTCTCGCAGCGCCGGATGATGGAGTTCCTGCAGAAAGCCGATCTGCCGCCGGGTGTCGTGAACCTCGTCAACGGCGGCAGTGCGGTCGTCAACGCAATCTGCGATCACCCCGGCATTCGCGCCGTGTCGTTCGTCGGATCGACGCCGGTGGCGAAGCACGTTTATCAGCGCGGCACGAACGCCGGCAAGCGCGTGCAGGCGCTCGGCGGCGCGAAGAATTTCGTCGTCGTGATGCCGGACGCGGATCTCGAGCGATCGATCGGCGTGATCAGCGAATCGTTCTACGGCTGCGCCGGCGAACGGTGTCTGGCCGGCAGCATGCTCGTGCCGATTGGCAGCGTGCACGAAGAGGCGCGCGATCGGATGGTGGAGGCGGCCAAGTCGCTGAAGGTCGGCGACGGCACGCAGCCAGGGGTGACGATGGGCCCGGTGATCAGCGCCAGGCATCGCGAGCGTGTGGTCGGCTACATCGAGAGAGGCGTCGCGGAGGGCGCGAAGCTGCTCGTCGACGGCCGGCAGACGCGGGTGTCCGACCGGCCGAACGGCTACTTCGTCGGCCCCACCGTGTTCGACGAGGTATCGGCGAAGATGGCGATTGGCCACGAAGAAATCTTCGGACCGGTAGCGTCGATCTGTCCGGTGCGGACGCTCGACGAAGCGATTGCGCTGATGCACTCGCATCCGAACGCGAACGCGACGTCGATCTTCACGAGAAGCGGCAAGGCGGCGCGGGAGTTCTCGAAGCACGCCACCGCCTCGATGGTCGGCGTCAACATCGGCGTCGCCGCGCCGATGGCGTACTTCCCGTTCGGCGGCGCGAAGGACAGCTTCTTCGGCGACCTCAAAGCGCACGGCCGCGACGGGTTCGACTTCTACACGGACAAGAAGGTCACCATCTCGCGCTGGTTCTGACGATGCGCACACTGGTCAAGAACGGCACGGTCATCACCGCAGTCGACCACTACAAGGGTGACGTGCTGATCGAGGACGAGAAGATCGCGTCGATCGGTACCGCCATCGACGTGCAGGCGGACAAGACGATCGACGCGAGCGGCAAGTACGTCCTGCCGGGCGGCATCGACGTGCACACGCATCTCGACATGCCGTTCGGCGGTACCACCTCCGCCGATGACTTCGAGACGGGAACGACCGCGGCGGCGTTCGGCGGAACGACCTCGATCGTCGATTTCGCCATTCAATACCGCGGGCAGACGCTGCACCACGCGATGGAAACGTGGGCCAGGAAGGCCGAAGGCAAGGCGGTCATCGACTACGGCTTCCACATGATCATCACCGAGCTGACCGATCAGGTGGAAGGCGAAATGGACGCGCTCGTCCGCCAGGGGATCACGTCGTTCAAGTTGTTCATGGCCTATCCGGGCGTGTTCATGCTCGACGATGCGAGTATTTTCAAGGCGCTGCTGCGAACCGGGAAGAACGGCGGGACGATCTGCATGCACGCCGAGAACGGCGGCGTCATCGACGTGCTCGTGCAGCGGGCGCTTGCCGAAGGCAAGACGGCCCCCAAGTATCACGCGCTGACGCGTCCGGCGCGAGCGGAAGCCGAGGCCACGCATCGCGCGATCGCCATGTCGGAAATCGCCGACGTGCCGATCTACATCGTCCACTTGTCCGCGGCCGAGGCGCTGGAGATGGTCACCGAAGCGCGCGATCGCGGCCTGCCGGCCTTCGCCGAAACGTGCCCGCAGTATCTGTTTCTGTCCTACGACAACTACGAGGAGCCCGGCTTCGACGGCGCCAAGTACGTGATGAGCCCGCCGCTGCGTGAGAAGGCGAAGCAGAAGGAGTTGTGGCGCGGGCTCGCGTTCAACGATCTGCAGTGCGTGTCGACCGATCACTGCCCGTTCTGCATGAAAGAGCAGAAAGAGCTGGGCCGCACCGACTTCTCGAAGATCCCCAACGGCGCGCCCGGCATCGAAACGCGTATGAGCCTCGTTTACGACGGCGGCGTGCGCGAAGGCCGAATCACGTTGAACCGCTTTGTCGAGCTGACCTCGACCTCGCCCGCGAAAATCTTCGGACTGTTCCCGCGCAAGGGCACGATCGCGCCCGGCTCGGACGCGGACATCGTCGTGTTCGATCCCAATCGGACGTTCACGCTGTCGGCGAAGACGCTGCACATGAGGGTCGACTACAACCCGTACGAGGGTCGGCAGGTGACGGGCGCGACCGATACCGTGCTCTCGCGCGGCCGGCTGGTCATCGAGAACGGGAAATTCGTCGGGCGCGCGGGTGCGGGATCGTTCCTCAAACGCGCGACGCGCAGTTGATCGTTCGCAGCACTCGCGTCGTTTTACCCGAGGGCACCGCCCCGGCATCCATTCACATTCAGGACGGGCGCATCGAACGGGTCGGCCCACGCGGCGACGAGGGCCTCGATTTCGGCGATCTCGTCATCTCGCCGGGCCTCGTCGACACCCACGTCCACGTCAACGAGCCGGGACGGGCGGAGTGGGAGGGCTTCGACACGGCGACGCGCGCGGCAGCCGCGGGCGGCGTGACGACCATCATCGACATGCCCCTCAACAGTGTGCCGGCGACGACGACGGTCGAGGCGCTGGAGGCGAAGCGGTCGGCGGCGCGCGGACGCGTGCACGTCGACGTCGGGTTCTGGGGCGGCGTCGTCCCCGGCAATTCAGGTGAGCTCGACGCGCTCGTCGACGAGGGAGTTCGCGGCTTCAAATGTTTTCTGGTGCCGTCCGGCGTCGACGAGTTTCGACATGTCGACGAAGCCGATCTGCGCGAAGCGCTGCCGATCACCGCGAGGCGACGAGTGCCGTTGCTGGTCCACGCTGAGTCGCCCCTCGTCATTGAGGATTGCGGATTGCGGATTGCGGATTTATTGTCGATTGAATCGTCAATAAAGCCGCAATCCGCAATCCTCAATCCGCAATACACGCTGTATCTTGCCACCCGGCCGCCTGAAGCCGAGGTGGACGCGGTCCGCATGATGATCCGGCTCGCGCGCGAGTTCAACGCGCGCGTGCACATCGTCCATGTGGCGTGCGCGGAAGCCGCGGACGAGATCGCGCGGGCGAAGGCGGAGGGAGTGCCGATCACTGCCGAGACGTGTCCGCATTACCTGACGTTCGCGGCCGACGAGATTCGTGACGGCGCGACCGAGTTCAAGTGCGCGCCGCCGATCCGTGAGGCGCGTCATCGCGACGCGTTGTGGCGGGCGCTGCAGCAAGGCGTCCTCGATCTCGTGGCGACCGATCATTCACCCGCACCGCCGGCGATGAAATGTCCTGGCGATTTCATGCGCGCCTGGGGCGGCATCGCGTCGCTCGAGCTGTCGTTGGCGGCGGTGTGGTCCGGTGTGATGTCTCACGTAGGGGCCGACCCGCGTGTCGGCCTCGGGGCGGACACACGGGTCCGCCCCCACGAGATTGAATACACCGCGCTCGCCCGGTGGATGAGCGCCGCGCCGGCAATGCTGTGCGGCCTCGCCGATCGCAAAGGCCGGATTGCCGCCGGCTATGACGCTGACCTCGTGATCTGGGATCCTGACGCCGAATTTACCGTCGATGCCTCGCGGCTGCATCAGCGCCACCCGATCACACCGTACGCCGGCCGCACGCTCCGCGGCGTCGTGCGCACGACGATCCTGCGCGGCGAACGTGTCTGGGACGGCGATCGGTTGATCGCGGAATCTGCAGGCCGCCTGCTGTGACCAACGACCAATGACCACGACGTTCCTCGATCTCGTCGATCTCGCCTCGGAGCGTCTCGGCGCCGCTGTCGTCGAAGTCAACGACGAGTTCTTTGCGCCGAAGGAGAACCTGATCAAGCAGGAGCCCGCGATCTGGAAGGAAGGTGAGTACACCGAGCGCGGCAAGTGGATGGACGGCTGGGAAACGCGCCGCCGCCGTGACGATGGCGATCACGACTGGTGCATCGTCCGTCTCGGCGTCCGCGGCATCGTCCGCGGTGTCGACGTCGACACGGCGTTCTTCAAAGGCAACTACCCCGAATCGTGCGCGATCGACGTCGGCGTTCTCAGCGACGACGAGAACGAGCCGTCGGCGTGGCGCGAGGTGCTCGCGCGGTCGCCGCTCAAGGGCGACTCGCACAACCTCTTTCCGATCGAAACGGCGCCGCCGGCCACGCATCTTCGGCTGCGGATCTTTCCTGACGGCGGCGTCGCCCGCCTTCGCGTGCACGGCGACGTGGTTGCCGACTGGGACAACCTCCGTTTGCGCGGCGACGTGGATCTCGCGGCCGTCGAACATGGCGGACTCGTCGTCGCGTGCAGCGACATGTTCTTCGGCTCGCGCCACAACCTGATCATGCCGGGCGACGCCACCCACATGGGCGACGGCTGGGAGACGAAACGCCGGCGCGGTCCCGGGTACGACTGGACGATCGTCCGTCTCGGCACGACCGGTACGGTTCGGCGCATCGACGTCGACACGCGGCACTTCAAGGGCAACGCGCCGGGCGCGTGCAGCCTCGACGCGAGCGTAGACGGCAACGACTGGCGCGAGCTCGTCGCCAAGACGCCGCTCCGGCCGCACGCCAGGCACACCTTCGAGGATCAGGTTCGTCCGCTCGGTGACGTCACGTACGTGCGCTTCAATATTTTTCCCGACGGTGGAGTGGGTCGCCTGCGCGTGTATGGCCGGCCGAAATGATGAACGTCGGCCCCTTCGCGGCCGCCGATCGTATGCGACTTGAAGATCTGAACGAGCTCGACGCGGCTGCCGCGGAACGCGAGTTCCTGCGCTGCTGCGGATCCGTGCAGTGGGCGCGCGAGATGGCGGCGTCGCGGCCGTTCGACAGCGCCGAGGCGATGGCCGAAACCAGCGACGCGATCTGGTCGTCGCTCGACCGCGCGGACTGGCTCGAAGCGTTTGCCGCACATCCGCGCATCGGCGATCGCGCCGCCTCGTCCTGGGCCGCCGCCGAGCAGGCGGGCGCCGGCACCGCGCCGGACGAGGTGCGCCGCCGGCTTGCTGCAAGTAATCGCGACTACGAGGCGCGGTTCGGCTACATTTTCATCGTGTGCGCGACGGGGCAGACCGCCGAGGCGATGCTGGCGGCCCTCGAGGGGCGCCTCACCAACGACCCGGACGAAGAGCTGCACATTGCGGCGGAAGAGCAGCGAAAGATCACGCAGCTTCGTCTGGCGAAGCTACTGACATGATTACGACGCACGTGCTGGATCTCGGGCTCGGCGCGCCGGCGTCCGGCATCACCGTGATTCTCGAACTTCGCCAGCAGAGCGAGTGGGCTCCGGTCGGCCGCGGCGTGACCGACGAGAACGGACGCCTCGCCACGTTGACCGACAATTTCACGATCGTGCCGGGCACGTACCGTCTCGCGTTCGACATCGGGACGTATCATCGCAATCAGGGGTTCACCACGCCGTTCTTCCCCGAGGCGAAGATTACGTTCAACGTCCGCGACACCGACGAGCATTACCACGTGCCGCTCGTCCTCAGTCCATTCGGATACTCGACCTATCGTGGCAGCTAATCACCTGGCGTGGAACCGTTACGGCAAGTCGCGGATCCGTCTCGTCAAGGTTCGGCGGGCTGGTGACCGACACGCGATCGTCGACCTGACGCTCGACGTCCAACTGGAGGGCGCGTTCGATGCCGTCTACATCGACGGCGACAATCGATCGTGCCTGGCGACCGATACGATGAAGAACACGGTCTACGCGCTGGCGCGTCGCGATCCCATCGACCACGTCGAAGCCTTCGGTCTGCGCCTCGCCGACCATTTCATCGCCAAGCCATCGGTCTCGCGGGTGCTGATCAGCGCCGTCGAGCATCCGTGGTCTCAGGTCGCCGTGAATGGGGAGACGCATCCACATGCGTTCGTTCAGAGCGGCGCGGGCGACTGGACGGCGTCGGTCACGCGCGACGCCGCCGGCGCATCGGTCGTGTCGGGCGTCACGAATCTGGTCGTGCTGAAGACCGCCGACTCGGCGTTCTCCGGATTCCCGCGCGACCCGTACACGACGCTGCTCGATACTGACGATCGGATTCTGGCGACCTCGATGACGGCGTCGTGGACGTACCGCCCCGGCACAACCGACTTCTCCGTCCGTGATGCGGTCCGCGCGGCGCTCATCGACACCTTCGCATCGCACACGAGCCTGTCGGTGCAGCACACGCTTTACGCGATGGGTCAGGCAGCGCTCGCCGTCTGCGCTGACATCACCGAGATCACGCTGACGCTGCCGAATCGGCATCATCTGCTCGTCGATCTGCAGCCATTCGGCCTCGACAACCCGAACGAAGTCTTCGTCGCGACCGATCAACCGTACGGCCTGATCGAAGCCACGATTTCGAGGACCAAGGACCCACGACCACAGACCAACGACCCCAGACCAAGCACCAAGGATCAAGCACCATGAATCTCTCAACCACGTTCACAGGACTCCGCTTTCAGAACCCGTTTCTGCTTTCGTCCGCGCCGCCGACCGAGTCGGAGTCGAACATCCTGCGCGCGTTCGAGGCCGGGTGGGGAGGCGTGGTGACCAAGACGATCGGCCTGCATCCGGTCGTCAACGTCGTCGGGCCGAAGACGAAATTTCTGCGCGCCGACGCCGACTCCGCGCGCCTGTCGATGAAGAAGCGGCCCGGCGCAGCGCTGCACTCGTCGTGGAACTGGGAGCTGATCTCGGACAAGACGCTCGACTGGTGGGTGCCGCGGCTCGGCCGGATCAAGCAGGCCTTCCCGAATCACGTGCTCGTGGCATCGATCATGGCCGGCTCGGGCAACGATACCGAGCTCCGCCGCTGGCAGGAGCTTGCGATCGCGTGTCAGGAGCAGAAGTGCGACGCGCTCGAGCTGAACCTGTCGTGCCCGCACATGGATCGCCCCGACATGGGTTCGAACGTCGGCAAGGACAAGGAGCTCGTGTCGATCGTCGCGAAGGTGGTGAAGGACGTCGCGAAGATTCC
>DAIUKO010000067.1:0-26834 GCA_036848175.1 Vicinamibacterales bacterium
GCTTGCTTGAGGTGTCTCCAACTCGGCTTACGTCCTCACGTGCATAGCTAGAAGACGCTCGCGCGGCAGACTTTCGTCGTCAATCCGCGATCTCTGGGAGATGTGTCGTGACAGGGTTCGTGTTTCTTTCATCGCTCGACGAGACGTACCGTGACAGCCTGGAACGCCTGGTGTTCTTCAATTCCAGACAGCGCGAGGCTGAGAGCGGGATTACTCGAGTCATCGATCAGTACGGAGCGCCAGCCATCGTGGCCGATGCCGCCGGCCTCCACGTCGTCGTCGAGCAGCGGAATGATGTGCAGTGCCTCTTCGCCCTCGCCCCGACGCGCGGCCTGCCGATCGCTGGAATGATCGTCTACCTTCGGATTTCGATTGAAGAGATCCTCATCCTGCACGTCGCAGTGTCCGATCGATTCAGCCACAACCGGCAATCGGGTCTGCAGGTCTTGATGGCGCTCATCCGCTCGGTTCGCGACGTCGCTCATCGCCTGCGCGGCGTCGAGCGCCTCCGCTTGCTGTACCTGCACGACCGGCAGTTTCAAATCGTCATCAAGTCATCACGCCCGGTCACGACCAGCCTGTCCTCCGCAAAGTTGCTCCCGGTCTCAACGCCGTACTCTGACGGGTTCGCGGGCTCCATGGCCACCGGCCGGTGACGCCGATTCGTACGGAAAGTCTGAACCAAAAAGGGCGGTCGAGTGGGGGAATGTCGGGGAGTGTCAGGAATTTTGTGTGCCTAACGGCCGCCGGAGCCGCTGAGAACGCGAGCGTGGAAGCGAATCGCATTCGAAGGCGCCGTGAACGTGAGCGTCGTAGTAAAGGAAGCGCCGGGCGCGAGCCAGAGCGGGGCGTCGGGCGAACGGACGAACGGACTGCCGACCGGCGAGGCGCACGAGGTCGCGCCGGTTCGGTTGGTCACCGTGACGGCGGACGTCAGATCATCCAACGCGATATCGAATGGCGACCCGAGAGCGTGTGAAGACGTGTTGGTGACGGTGATCGACTGTGTATACGAATTAGTCGACCGGCCCGCCGGCGGTCCACTGTTCACGCTCACGAACGATGACACATCGCTGGCACAGAGAAGACCGTAGACGCTGACGGCGTTTGTCTGCGTCGGGACGTAGACCCTTCCATTCGCGACCACCGGCGGCGCAAACTTGGTGAACGCGCCGGGCGCGTCCCGCGCGTTGTTCATGTCGCTGTTGTAAATCTCCTTGTGCACATCTGACGCGCGAAAGGCGCGCAGCGTCGCGGGAGACAGTCCGCCGCTCTGGCTGGACTCAGTCGTGATCGCCCACACGATGCCGCTCCCCTCGTCGGAGCCGTTCGCCGAAACGGTGGGACCACCGGTCATACCTGGCTTCACCGTCCCGACAGCGGCCGGCGTGGTGACGAAGCGTTTGTTGACGAAGTTATAGGCTCTGAGGACATCGCTTCGGTCCCAGACGTACAGGACACCGTCGCGCTTGCGGCTCCAGAACGCCGTGCCGAGAGTCTGCGCGCAGTCCTTCTGACCGCAGCCGCTGCCCGCCTGAAACCGCTGCAGCGGCCCTTTGTCCGCGCGTTCCAGCTCGCCCATGTCATGCCGATTGAGAAGAAAGATGACGCCCTCCTTGCCGCCGACGAACATGAGCTCGGAATCGGGGATCAACGTCACGCCACCGGCGCTCAAATCGATGTTCTCGAGGAACAGATACTCGTGATTGCGTGGCGTGAACCAGTCGGCCAGCTTCAGACTGCGGCCGGCGAATTTCAGCGCGCTGCTTCCGAAGTTGGTGACGCCGTCATAGCTGCCGCCGGCAGTGGAAACATAGATGTTGCCCTGACCATCAGTCGCGATCCCGCGCCCGCCCAGCCAGATTCCACCTTTCCGGCCGCTCGGCGTCGTCTGGAACACGGCGAACCGTTGTTTCAGATCGCGCGCGTTGAATGTCTGGAGAAAGCCTTCCTGCGACCAGTGCTGGTCGTTTGGATCGGGGACGATGTTGGCGAAGGCGATGTAGAGCACGTTGTCGACTACCAGCAGCCCGGCTCGTTGGAGCGCGCCCTTGACGTTCGTGAGCGTCCCCTCGGGTCCGGCGAAAGGGAAAGAAACGAGCTGTGGTGAGTTGTACTTTGGACGGCCGTTGTAGATGTCCAGCGCATTCACCCAGAGGTTGTACTCGTCGCCCTTCGACACCATCGCGACGACGTACAGAGTGCCCGTTGGCACGTCGATGAACGGCGTCCCGAGAATGCCGTGATGCGTCGGCCCGATCCAGCTGTCGCCGGGCGCGGGAGCGCCGAGATTGCGCGACCAGAGCGGCTCCGCTTGCGCGGGATCGTCGGCGTCAAAGGCATACACCGTGTTTCCCATCGTCGCGACGAACATGACATTGTGGCGTTGGCCGGCGATGTCGAGGTTGGGAACGATCAACGGAAGAGCGTAGATGCTGTCGTCGACGCTCCTCGAAAACAGCTTGCCGAAGTCGGTCGCGTCCACATTAGACGGGTTGAGCACCCACTCCTGAAGGTTGGCGCCCGTACGCCCGTAGTCATACTGCGACATCGGCACGGTGACCTGCGCCGCGGTCCACGAGCTTGCCGCCACGATTAATCCCAGACAGCATGACATCGCGCGCAACGGCGTCATCACAGCGGGCGCCAGCATACCGCCGCGGAGAACATCAAGCAAAAGGTCGCGAAAATTCCATGGCCTTCCCGACGCCATCCCGCCCGGTGAAGCAGGTCACGGAAACGCGGCCTTCAGTACCGCCGCCAGCCGAACGCCCGCCGATCGAAGCTGCGCGAGGATGACCGGAATGCTCGCATCCTCGTACCGTGCGTCGATCGCTTCGCGTTTCGCGAGCATTCGGCCGGCGACGTCGTGATTGTCGGCGCACGAGGAGAGGATGGCCGCCGATGCAGGCTCCGACGGCACGGGTCTCGGAAGCCGCCCGTACACGGCTGTCTGGCCGATCGCGTGCGCCTGTTGTGCCCAGCGGACGACCGCGTCTTTCGTCGGCGTCACCTTGGCAACAGACATCGGCAGCGGACGCGTGGCGGCGATGTGGCTCGCGAGCGCACGCGCGTCGCTCAGGCGTCGTGCCGACATGAACGTTCGAATCATGTTCGAGTCCCAGACCGCGTGCAGGTTGGGAGACCAATCGCCCCTTTCATTCTGTTCCGGCGCACGGTCGTGGTACGTGACCGGCACGCAATTCCCGCCGCGATCGCCGTTGGTGGTCGTGTGCAGCGGCTGGTGCAGATCGCCGAGGAAGTGGAGCAGAAAGCGAAGCGCCTTTCCTTTCAGCATCGGATCGGCCGACGTCGTCAGCACCTGAAACTGCACGGCGATGGCGCCGACGACGCAGGCGCGGTTGGGACAATATTGGTGCTCGTTCGACGCCGTCAGCGCGACGGTTCGCGGGACGTTGATGAAGTGCCAGCCGAACGTCGTCGCGTCGACGTCGCGATAGTCGTCGGCCCACGTGGCGCTGTCGGCGATCGAATCATCCGGTACCGGATCGCAAAATCGCCGCAACTGGGGATCGATCGGTGCGGCGGCCAGGGTTGCTTTCACCTTCGCGACGGTCGCAGGCGAGAGCAGCCGTTCGGCGATGAACACCACCGCGCGGTGGCCCTCGCATCCCCACGCGTGTGCGTCATTGCAACCGACGATCAACACGAGTACGACGGCCGATGCCAGACGAACATTCATCGAGTGGAGTCTACCCTCGTCTCTCCTCTTCAGGGCCTGCTCATGCAAGGAGCACTCATCAGCGCTCGAGTCGGACCGTTCCGTCCGTATAATCACGGCCGTTGACGACACCGCCACGCGCGGCTGGGAACGTTTCGTATACTCGGCCCATCGCACGGACGGTTCGCAAGGTCTGATGGAGGTCCGCATGAATCGTCGAGACTTTCTCGCCGCGTCAGCTGCGGCGCTCACGCTGCCGCTGTCCAAGATCGGGTCGGCCGCCGCTGCGGGCAACGAGCGCCGGTTCCTGTACATCGCCGCGCCGGGCATCCGGAACTACGTGCAGTACGGCGGCGTCGGCGTCCTGGTTTACGACATCGACAACAACTACAAGTTCGTCCGCCGCATTCCGACATGGACGGTGCCCTCGGGCCAGCCGCCCGAGAACGTGAAGGGCGTATGCGCGAGCGCGATCACCGGACGCCTGTATGTGAGCACGATTCGCCGTCTGCTCTGCCTCGATTTGGCCACCGACAAGATCCTCTGGGACAAGGCGCCGGACGGCGGGTGCGACCGTCCGTCGATCTCGCCGGATTCGAAGATCCTCTACACGCCGTCTTTCGAGGGGCCGCACTGGAACGTCATCGATGCGATCACCGGCGACACGATCAAGAAGCTCGTCATGAACAATCGTGCCCATAACACACTGTTCGGACCCGACGGCCGGTATGTCTATCTCGAAGGCCTCACCTCGCGCGATCTGCATGTCGCCGATGCCAAGACCCACACCGTGGTCAAGACGGTCGGTCCGTTCATCGACAACGTTCGGCCGTTCACCATCAACGCGAAGCAGACGTTGTGCTACGTCAACTGCGACAGGTTGCTGGGGTTCGAGGTCGGCGACATTCAGACAGGCAAGATGCTGCATCACGTCGAGGTCGAGGGCTACCATCAGGGGCCGGTCGATCGGCACGGCTGCCCGAGCCATGGGATCGGGCTCACGCCCGATGAGACCGAGCTCTGGGTGAGCGACGGTCACAACAAGATGATGCACGTCTTCGACAATACAGCGATGCCACCAAAGCAGAAGGCGTCGATCGCAGTACGCGATCAACCCGGCTGGATCACGTTCAGCATCGACGGCGCGCACGCCTACCCGTCAACGGGAGAGGTGTTCGACACGAAGTCGACCAAGCTGATCGCGTCGCTTCAGGATGAAGAAGGCCGGCAGGTGGGGAGCGAGAAGCTGCTGGAGATCGTGTTCGACGGACCGAAGGCGATCCGCGTCGGCGATCAGTTCGGGATTGGAAGAAGGAAGTCATAGGGAAGGACAGAGACCCGCGCCTCACCGGTCGCATTCACTCGCAGTGACACCATGAAGTGTTGGCTCCCGTTGACAATGGCGATGGTTCTGGCCATGGCATCGACGCGTGTCGCCGCACGTGAATTGCCTATTCGCTCCTTCACCTCTGCAGACGGACTGGCCGACAACCGCGTCACTCGCATCGTCCTCGATTCGCGCGGCCTGCTCTGGATCTGCACCGGCAGCGGCCTCAGGACATCACGCAACATTGCTCCTCGGGCTGTGACGTCCTAAACTGCGTGGACATCGATGAGCACGGAGAGCGAGAGGACGATTCGCGTGGCGATTGTGGAAGACCGCCGGGAAATCCGCGACGGCCTCGCCACGATCATCAGCGGCACACCGGGATTTCGCTGTACCGGCGCCTACCGTTCGATGGAAGAAGCCCTCGAGAGCATAGACGGCAACCTCCCGGACGTCGTCCTCAACGACATCGGTCTCCCCGGCATGAGCGGCATCGACGGTATCCGGATCCTGAAGCAACGTCATCCCGCTCTGCTCGTCCTGATGCTGACGATTTACGACGATGACGATCGCATTTTCGAGGCGCTGTGCGCGGGAGCGTCGGGGTATCTGTTGAAGAAGACGCCGCCCGCTCGCCTTCTCGAGCTGCTACGCGAGGCGGTGGCGGGTGGCGCGCCGATGTCGCCTGAGGTTGCGCGCCGCGTGGTCGCCTTGTTTCGGACGTTTCGTCCGCCCGACAACACGACCTGTGAGCTGACACCGCACGAAATACGACTGCTTCGGCTGTTCGTCGAAGGGCACAATTACAAGACCGCCGCCGCCGAACTCGGCGTCACCGTTCACACGATCAGCTTTCACCTCCGCAGCATTTACGAGAAGCTGCAGGTCCATTCCAAATCAGAGGCGGTGGTGAAAGCGCTGCGCAATCGGCTGGTCTGATCAACGCGCCGCGTCCGAACGTTTCGAGCGACGCGGTTCCACGGAAGCCGAAGGGTTGATAGCGCGCGGGAGAGTTACCGCAAGATTGTGAGCTGCGACCGGCCGCCATGTGTGACGCGAAGCGTCGTGCCGCTCTTGCCGGAGCGAGAGTCGAGACTGTCAATCTTGAAATAGACGTCGCGATTCATCAGCGACGATTCCGTCCAGTTCACGGTGCCGTCCCGCCTCGTGTAACACACGATGCCATTGTCGGTCGTGAGTCGAACGTGCGGAACTGGCCGGCCGGCCTGGTCAACGATCGTGACTTGGAAGGGTTCGCCCACGGAGATCGAAGGAGCCAACGGTATCAAGAGAAACACCGCGGGAAGAATGAACGTCAGAGGCTTCATCGAGATCGCTCCTCTCCTCCGAGCATTCTACCCGGCCTCGGGATTCACGCGCGAATCCGTTAACGCCTGCGAGCCGTCCACGAGAGATACACCGATTCAATCATTTCATTGGACGAATCAGACGGCGGCGTTTTACAGTCAGCCCGCCGTGACGGACGTGATGCTCGGGCGCCTCGCTGGCCGTGTGGAGATCGCATGAAGCCGCGCGTCCGACTCGGTGTCGTCTGTCTCGTCGTGCTGATCAATGCGGTCGGCGCTCGCCTCACATCGGCTCAGGACACCGGTCCGGAGTTCGAGCGGCAGAACCGCGTCGCCGACCTGGTCAGGCTGCTGGGTGCCGGACCCGGTGCTCTTATCGCGGACGTCGGCGCCGGAGACGGGGCCTTCACGGTTCCAATTGCGCGCGCCGTCGCACCGAGTGGTCGCGTGATCGCCGTGGACATCAGCGAGGCCGCGCTGAACAAGCTGCGCGATCGCATGTCCCGCGAGAAGGTCGGGAATGTCGATGTCGTCGCCGGCGCCGCTGACGATCCCCATCTTCCCGCCGGCCAGTTCGATGGCGTCCTGATTCACAACGCGTATCACGAGATGACCGAGCATGAGGCGATGCTCAGGCACGTCCGTGAGGCGCTCAAGCCGAGTGGCCATTTCGTCGTCGTCGAACCGCTGCACGATTCGAGCAGAGGACTGCCGCGCGACAGGCAAGTCGCGAATCACGACATCGAACCCGGCATTGTCGATGAAGAGTTGCGCTCGGCGGGATTCGAGATCATCGAGCGCGACGACGCCTTCATCACGTTCACGAGCGTCGCCGGAGGCTTCTGGTTGATCGTCGCAGGCGTGAGATAGAGGCGCCGCGGCATCGAGTGCCCAGCGTTTTCCGCAGGAGCGGCCAGGCGCGGTGGCGTGAGTTCGTCTATGCCGCGATTTGTCCCGAGGGCGCGCCCCAAGGAGGACTTGTGATGGACCGCCGTGAATTCCTCGAAACGTTCGCCGCCGCCGCGCTGGCGCCAACGCTCGGCCGCCAGGACGCCGCGAACGAATGGGGCTCGCGTGTGTTCGATCTTCACTTCCATCTTCGACCGCAGCCGGCCAGCAACCTCGCGCATCTGGATGGCGCTGGCGTGACAAAAGCCAACTTGCTCACGCGCGCTGGCGCCCTCGAGCAGGTAAAGGCGGTTCTAGCCGCGGCGCCAGGCCGGTTCACGTGGTTCAGCAGCTACGACGTGACCAGTGCCGACGCCGAACCAGTGCTGAAGCAGGCCGTGAAGAATGGCGCACAGGGCTTCGGCGAGATGAAATTCCACGTCGCCGCCGACGGTCCTGAGCTGCGCCGCATGTATGCGCTCGCCGCCGACCTGCAGGTGCCGATTCTGATTCACTTCCAGGAAGTGGATCACGTCGCGAACGAAGGGACGTGGGCCACAGGGTATGCAAAAACGTTCGAGTCGGTCCTCAAGGCATATCCCAGGACGACGTTCATCGGCCATGCAGATGCATTCTGGGCGAACGTCAGCGCCGACTATCACAACGAAGCGGTCTATCCGACCGGCCCGATCAAGCGCGGCGGAGTGACGGACAGATGGCTGGGCGACTACGCCAATCTCTTCGCGGACATGTCCGCCGTGTCCGGCAGCAACGCCCTGTCACGCGATCCGGAGTTCACCGCCGACTTCCTGAAGCGGCATCAGGACAAGCTGCTCTTCGGCAGCGACTGCAGCTGCAGCGACGGCCATGGGACGGGGTACAACAATCCGGCGGCCCCACGAATGGCAGGCAAGTGTGTCGCACGCGAGACGTTGACTGTGCTGAAGCGGTCAACGTCACCCGTCGTCTTGCAGAAAATCGTGTGGGGCAATGCCCACAGGCTGCTGCGCATTCCGACCTAGTTCGCCGTTCACACTCGGACCCATATCATCGCAGGCGCAAGGTTCTGCGATGATCCGACGATGCCAGAGCTTCCTGAAGTCGAAGCCGTGCGGCGCACGCTGGAGCCGGTCATGCGCGGCGCGCGGATCGTTCGCGTGGTGCTGCGACGCAAGGATCTGCGGCGGCCGTTTCCTGCCGGCTTTGCCATCGGCCTCGAGGGCCGCCGGATTCGCTCGGTCGATCGCCGCGGCAAATATCTGCTCGTCGAGCTCGACTCGGGCGATGTCCTGCTGATGCACCTCGGTATGTCGGGATCGTTTCGCGTCGATCGCGCGACGCGGGGCAGGCGAAGGAGAGACACTGCTGCAATCGATCGGCACGATCACGTCATCTTCACGCTCTCGAACGGCGTCGTCGTGACATTCAACGACCCGCGGCGTTTCGGCGCCATGGACTTGATTCGCCGCGGCCGTTCCGGCGGGGAGCCGGGGTTCGAGGCGCTGGGCCCTGAGCCGCTCTCCGCGGCATTCGATGCGGCGACGCTCGCGGCCGCCTGCGCCGGCCGGCGCGTCGCGCTGAAAGTCGCTCTGGTCGATCAACGTGTCGTGGCGGGTCTGGGCAATATCTACGCAAGCGAGGCGCTGCACGTGGCACATCTGTCGCCGCTGCGGCGATCGTCGACGCTGGCGACCGCGACGGGGAAGCCGCGTCCTCACGCGGTCGGTCTCGCGGCGGCGATCAAGAGCGTCTTGCGTGGTGCCATCGCCGGAAGGAACCGGCGCCCTGAGGCGGACCGCTTTCGAGTCTACGACCACGAAGGCGAACCGTGCAGGACGCGTGGATGCCCTGGCGCGATTCGCCGGATTTCACAGGCGGGACGTTCGACCTTCTATTGCCCGATTTGCCAGCGTTAGTCGAGTGGTGGCCTGACGCTTTTCACACCGTGTCGTACGGCGTCAACGGGTGCGAATCGGGATCGGCTGAGCGGTGCAGTGGCGCTGGCGGTATTTCTCGAGCGCCTGCTGCGCGGCGCCGGTGAATTCGAGCCCGACGCGATAGTGTGGTTCCGGCTGCGATGGCGGCTTCTCGAACATGGACCATGCGACGTGCGCGATGACGCTCAACGTCTTGTCGGCATCGGTCAAGTCCACCTTGATCTTCTGCTTCGGCCGCAGCACCGGCCCCGACACGATCTGGGCGCCGAGGACGGACATGTCCACCAGGCTTGCGGGACCGCTTTCCACCATCACATCGATCGGATCCTTGACGAGAAATCGCGGCGCGCGGCGCGTGCTGACGATCTCGGCCGCGACCGCGGCGGCCGGGGTGGATATGGCGGCCACGGCCTGCGCTGACGGCTTCTCGATCCGGGGCTCCGCGATCACGACGCGCGGCGATTGGCTCCGGGCCCGAGCGCTGCCGCGCGGCACGGTGCCCCATCGTCCATCGTCCTCGACCAGCAACAGGATGGTGGACCCGCCCCCGCGCATCAGCGGCTCGACCTGACCGATGAACGCGATGCCAGGCGCCGTGTCAGCGAAGATCGCGTCGATCGCGATGGTTTTAGGCCGGTAAGCCTGGATGCTGGCGATCGCCGAGGCGAGCGCGGTCGTGGCGAAGGGCATGACGCGGCCGGGCAGCGACGCGGTGTCGCGAATCACAGCCAGGTTGCTGTTGTCGGCGACAACGATGGATACATCGGACGGCATATGAGTATCCCTTCAGATTCACTACGGCGCCGCCCAATTTCGCGGCGCGACAGGGTTATTGGGATCGACATCCCGGCAGCAACGCGAGTACCAGCGGACGGCAGTCGCATACGATGCTCGCGAATGCCAAGCAGTCATGGCGCGACTGTCGCGTGCGTCACCGACCCGTTGCACGCCGATGCCGTTCTTGTGATCGGCCGAACAAAAGCAGGCGGCGGTCAACTGCTCGAGCTCGGCATGAAACGGCGGATCACATACAGTTCTGTTCGTCTCGTGGGTCGAAGATGCTGCGGGCCATCGTCCTGATCGCCGGATTGTTCGCCTTGACCGGCTGCGGTCGACCCGGCTCGGCGACCCAGTCTCCCGATCTCGCGGCAGCCGCCGAGTCGTACGTCCGCCTCGTACTCGCGCTCGGTGACCGTGACTCCGATTCGCTGGACAGCTACCACGGACCGCCGGCATGGATGGCGGACGCGCGTGCGCGGCATGCCACGCTCGCGGACGTTCAACGGGACGCGCGTGCGCTGGCTGACTCGCTGGCGTCCACGACGTTTCAGAAAAAAGACGACGAAGTTCGGCAAGCGTTTCTGATTCGGCAACTGCGCGCCGTGGTCGTACGAATCGATATTCTCGGCGGCGCGCGGCCCGCGTTCGCGGAGGAGGCACGTCGTCTTTTCGGATTGGAAACCACGACGAGCGCGTCCGCTATCGACGCGCCAACGATTCGTGCCGCCGTCGATCGTGAGCTGCCGGGCAAAGGATCGACGACCGAGCGGCTCTTCGCGTTCGAGCGGCGGTTCCTGATTCCCGGCGATCGCCTGCCGGCCGTCATGGCCCGCGCGATCGAGGGCTGTCGCGCGGCGACGGCGACGCACATCCCGCTGCCGCCAGGTGAACGCGTTGACGTCACCTACGTACGCGATTCTCCATGGAGCGCCTACACGCGGTATGAGGGCCACGCGCACAGCACGATTCAAGTCAACGCGGCGCTGCCGCTGACCGTGGATCGCGCGGTCGACCTCGCGTGTCACGAGGCCTATCCCGGCCACCATACGATTGGCATGCTGATCGAGTCGCGTCTGCCGGGGCAGGTCGAGCTTTTGGTGCAACCCGCCTTCAGTCCTCAAACGCTGCTCCACGAAAGCGCCTCATCGTCGGCCGGCACGCTCGCGTTCAGTGAGGCGGAACGGGTGACGTTCGAGCGCGACGTGCTGTTTCCGCTGGCGGCGCTGGATACGACCGAGGCCGAGCACCACGTACGCGTCTCGCGGCTCGTGGATCAACTCCACGGCGTCGAGGCCGAAATCGCGCGTAGGTATCTCGACGGTGAGCTCGACTTTCCACGCGCATCGATCGCGCTCGAACGCGAGGCGTTGATGCCGTCGGCGGATCTCACGCTGAAGTTTCTGAATCGCTTCCGCACCTATGCGGCGACGTATACGATCGGCCGCGACCGGTTCTGGCAGGCGCTGAGAGTGACAAACGAAGACGACCTCGACGGCCGCTGGCGCGCCTACGTCGACCTCGTGTCGAATCCGGCGCAGGCGCTGCCCTCGGACCGATAGAATATCGGCCAACAAGGAGACCACTATGCGCACTTGGTTCCTCGTCGTGGGCGTGCTGTTGACCGTGGGATGCTCGCGCGGTCCATCGACGTCGGCATCAGCGGCTCCGGCCCCGGCGCCGGCGGCGCCGAAACTCGGCATCCGGCCGAACGGCGACACGGAGATCCAGCCGGACCTGTCGAAAATCGAGAACGAAGATCTGAAGAAGGTCTTCAAGTACATCGATGAACACGTCGACGACCACGTGGTGAACGTGCAGAAGTGGATCCGTCAACCGAGCATCTCGAACAGCGGCGAGGGGATTCCCGAAAGCGCCGAGATGGTGAAGGGCTTCTTCGAGCAGCTCGGCTGCCAGGAGTCGCGCGTCTACGACGTCGGCATCACCGAGTGGGGCGCGCCAGGCAACCCCGTCGTGTACGCGCGCTGCGACGAAGGGGCGCCGCACACGATCGCCATCTACTGGCAGTACGACACGATGCCGGTCACGCAGCCCGATGCGTGGAAGGCGCCGCCGTTCGAAGCGCGGATCGTCGAGCAGCCGCCTTATAAGAAGGTGCTGATCGGCCGCGGCGCGACCAACTCCAAGGGGCCCGAGATGGCCCAGTGGAACGCGCTGATGTCGATCAAGGCGGTGACCGGCAAGCTGCCGGTGAACATCGTCTTCGTGGCGGAAGGCGACGAAGAGCGCATGGACGTCGGTCTGCGCAAGTTCGTCAAGGATCATCCCGATTTCTTCCAGAACATCGACGCGCTCATCGGCGAGTCGGGGCAGCAGTCGGCGAGCGGCGGCGGCAGCGTCGGCGGCGGATCCGAGGGCTGCGTCTACATCGAGCTGACGACGAGCGGGAAGTCGTGGGGCCGGGGCCCGGTGCAGTCCGACATCCATGGCTCGAACAAGCGATCGGTGGACAGCCCGGCGTGGCGGCACATCAAGATGCTCTCGTCGCTCATCTCCGCCGACGGCAACACCCCCCTGATCAAGGGATTCCTCGAGGGCGCCGAACCGCTGTCGGCGAGCGAGACCGAGCAGCTGAAGACCGCCGCCTCGAAGACTGACATGAAGGTCGCCGCCGAGAACATCGGCGTCGCGCGCTTCATTTCAGAAGATCCGTTCACGATGCTGAAGATGGCGCGCTACGGCACCTCGTTCAACATGGACGGCATCTGGAGCGGCAACATGTACGCGGGTGGCGCGGGCGCGATTCTGCCCAACAAGATCACGTCGAAGCACAACATGCGCTACATCCCGAAGATGAACGGCCTCGAGATGGTGAAGCGCATCCGCGAGCAGCTCGATCGCAACGGCTACAAGGACGTCGAGATGAAGATCATCGGCGACGTGCCGTGGTCGAAGATGTCATACGACACCGACATCGCCCGGGCGATGACCCAGATGTACGACCAGTTCAACATCGCGCACGGCAAGCCGTCGGACACGCCGACCATCCTCGGCGGCTACTGGCCCGCGTATCTGTTCTCGAATCAGGAAGTCGGCCAGCGGGTCGCGCCGGTGTCGATGCCGATCGGCATGGGCGGCGCGGGGCACGGCGGCGGCGCGCACGCGGCCAACGAGTTCTTCGTCCTCGAGGGCGCCGGCAAGGTCTACGGCATCGCTGGCGCCGAAAAGGCGCAGGCCGCGATCATCTACAACTTCGCCAGGCTGGCGGCGGAAGCGAAGGCCGCGCCGCGGAAGACCAACGACTGACGACCAATGACCGACGACCCCGTCATCGCCGTCCACGATCTGACGAAGACCTACGCCATGGAGGGCGCGCCGGTGCACGCCCTCCGCGAGGTGACGCTCGAGATCCGCCGCGGCGAATTCGTGTCGGTGATCGGACCGTCGGGTTCCGGCAAGTCGACGTTCATGCACATCCTCGGCTGCCTCGATCAGCCGACCAGCGGCCGCTACCTGCTCGAGGGACGCGATGTGTCGCGGCTGCCAGACGACGAGCTGTCGGCGATTCGCAATCGGCAGATCGGATTCGTGTTCCAGGGCTTCAACCTGCTGCCGCGGACCTCCGCGCTCGAGAACGTCGAGCTGCCGCTGCTCTACGTGCCGGACTCGCGTGTCTCGCCCGCCGAGCGCCGGCGGCGTGCGGCGCGTGCGCTCGCCGCCGTGGGGCTCGGCGATCGTGCGGATCATCATCCGAATCAGTTGTCGGGCGGCCAGCAGCAGCGCGTGGCGATCGCGCGGGCGCTGCTCAACGATCCGTCGATTCTCCTCGCCGACGAACCGACGGGGAATCTCGACAGCGAGACGAGCGTCGAGGTGATGGACATCTTTCAGCGCCTGAATGAGGAGCGCGGCCTGACGATCGTGCTGATCACGCACGAGCCGCAGATCGCCGAGTACGCCTCGCGCATCGTCCGCTTCAAGGACGGCCGCGTCGTCTCGGACCAGCGTCACGCGCCGGCGCGGACGGCCGGCGGCGAAGAGCGGCTCGGCTCACGGGCGGTGAATTCATGAGGGTCCGTGAGATCTACGTGCCGTCCAGCGTGACCAGCGCGCTGCGTGCCCTGCGCCGCAACCGACTGCAGACCGCGCTGACGATCGTCGGTATGACGATCGGCGTGGCGGCAGTGCTGGCGATGATCGCGATCGGCACCGGCGCGCGGACCGCGATCGAAGATCAAATCCGCGCCGCCGGCATGAATCTCATCGTCGTCACGGCCGGCAACTACAAGGTGAAGACGACCGACGACTTCGGCGGCGGCGCCGTCGAGCCGTCGGCCGAACTGCTTCAGCAGAACGAACCGCCAGGAGGGCAGCTCGTGACTCGGCGTACCGCTCGTGGTTCGACAAGCTCACCACGAGCGGGAGCGAGCGCCCCACGATCCGTCTGGGAGGTGTTCGCCTCTGCTCGTGGTTCGACAAGCTCACCACGAGCGGGAGCGAGCGCCCCACGATCCGTCTGGGAGGTGTTCGCCTCTGCTCGTGGTTCGACGAGCTCACCACGAGCGGGAGCGAGCGCCCCACGATCCGTCTGGGAGCTCGTCGAGCCGACGCTCCTCGCGCACCCCGAAGACGATCCGATGGAGAAGCACGATCACCCGACCGCGAAGCAGCGTCTCGGCGACAGCGAAGCGGGTCTCGGTTCCGCGGCGACGCTTCAGTCCTCGGACGCCGACGCCATCCGGCAGATTCGCGGCGTCCAGTACGTCGCCGAAGGGATCCATCAGAACGTGCACGCGAAGAACGGCGCGAAGCGCTGGTTCACGCGGCTCCATGGCACCGACCAACAGCTGCCGATCATCAGGCGCGCGTGGGTATTCTCGCGCGGCCGTTTCTTCAGCGCCCGCGAGCAGGCGAAGACCGACCAGGTGATCGTGCTCGGCAGCGTCGCCGCGGAGCGCTTGTTCGGCACGGAGGATCCAATCGGACGCGACGTCACGATCTGGAACCAGCCGTTCCGCGTCGTCGGCGTCGTGACGACGACGAGCTGGATGATCGCGCCGGCCGCCGGCGACGATCAATTCGACGCCGTCTACATTCCGTTCAGCACGATGCACCGGCTGCTCAACCTGACCAAGCTGAACGACATCACGATCACGGCCGCGTCGACCGGCGAGGTGACGCGGATCATGACCGACGTCACGACGCTGCTGCGCACGCGTCACAAGATCGCCGAGCACGCGGCGGACGATTTCACCGTCACGACGCAGGCGCGGCAGGCGCTCGCGCGCGGCGGACTCCGGCCCGACGTCGCGCGGGCGGTGGTCGGCAACGTCGCGGGACTGGAAAAGGTGACGCTCGAGCAGCTCGGCCGAACGCTCGATCGCGCGACCGGCACGATGGCGCTGCTGCTCGCCGCCATCGCCGGTGTGTCGCTGCTGGTCGGCGGCATCGGCATCATGAACGTGATGCTGCTGTCGATTACCGATCGCACGCGGGAGATCGGAATCCGCCGCGCCGTCGGCGCACGCGCGCGCGACGTCCGATCGCAGTTCGTTCTCGAGGCGATGGCGCTCAGCATCGCCGGCGGCATCATGGGCGTGTCACTCGGTCTCGCCGCCGCCGCCGGACTGTCGCGCTACTTGAAGTGGTCCACGACCGTGTCGCCGGCTGCCGTGGTGCTGTCGGTGGGCGTTGCCGCGGCGGTCGGAATTTTCTTCGGCTGGTTCCCTGCCAAGCGCGCGGCGGCGCTCGACCCTATCCAGTCATTGCGGCGTGAGTAGAGTGGACCACACAGGAATCCACTCACCGCTCGTGGTGAGCCTGTCGAACCACGAGCGACACGCTCGTCCTTCGACAGGCTCAGGACGAGCGATGTCCAGAGCCGTCACCCTTACGAGATGTGTGTGTTGATGACCAGCGTCCGTCTCGCGCTTCGGGGGCTGCGCCGCAACAAGCTGCGCACGCTGCTGACGATGCTCGGGATCATCATCGGCGTCGCGGCGCTCCTCACGATGGTGGCGCTCGGCAACGGCGCGCAGCAGAACGTCGCGCAGGACGTGCGCTCCGCGGGAACGAGGCTGATTCACGTCAACGCCGGCAACTACACGCGCGGCGGCGAAGAATCGAACATCGCCTCGGGTCTCGGATCGGCGACGACGCTGACCACCGACGATGCGGCGGCGATCGGCGGATCGGTTGCCGGGATCAAGAGCGTGGCGCCGGGCGTGAAGTTGCGCGGCTGGATCGCGTCCGGGGGGCGGCGGTTCTACGGGCCGATCCTCGGCACCGATGCGTCGATCGCGTCGACCTACGCATGGCGCGTCGAGACCGGCCGCTTCTTCACCGCCGCGGACGTCGCCGCGCGCCGCCCGGTCGTGGTGCTCGGTCGAACCGTTCGCGATCAAATCGTTGGCGCCGGCGCCAGCGTCGCGGACGCCGAGGTCACGATCCACGGAGTCCGGTTTGCGGTGATCGGCGTGACCGCCACGACCGATCCCGATCAAACCGAGATGGCGTTCACGCCGTACACGGCGATGCAGGACGCCCTCGGCATCTCCTACCTGCACACGATCACCATCGAAGCGGCGCAGGCGGGCGACGCGTCGCGCATCGCGGCCGACGTCACGGCGCTGCTTCGCGATCGGCACGCCGGCCACATCACCGCGCAGATGCAGCGCTTGCGCCAGGGCGGGCTCGCCGGCAATCAGATGCCGACGAGCGGCACCGGCGGCGCGCCCGACGATTTCACCGTCAAGACGGAAGCCAGCGAAGCGCTGACCAAAGGCCTTTACACCTCGGTGGCGGCGTTCATCCTCGCGAACATGCCCAAGCTGGACGAGGTCAATCTGGCGGAGATGGACGCGACGCTGCAGCGGGCGAACACGACGATGACCGCGCTGCTCGCCGGCATCGCGGCGATCTCGCTCATCGTCGGCGGCGTCGGCATCATGAACATCATGCTCATCGCGGTGACCGAGCGGACGCGCGAAATCGGCGTGCGCCGCGCCGTGGGCGCTCGACGCCGTGACGTGCTGCTCCAGTTTCTCGTCGAGGCGGTGACGCTCAGCGCGTTTGGCGGAATCGTCGGCGTGGCGCTCGGCCTCGCTGTTTCGACCGGCCTGACGGCGCTGCTCGAATGGTCGACGCGCGTCTCGGCGGGCGCGATTCTCCTGGCGTTCGGGATGGCGGCGGCCGTCGGCGTGCTGTTTGGCTTCTACCCGGCCCGTCGCGCCGCACGGCTGGATCCGATTGATGCGCTTCGCGCGGAGTGACGCGGCACGCGGCGCGTACGCCGTGGCGATCGCGGCGTCGCTCGCCACCGCCGGTTGCCGCAAAGCGCCGGCCGATTCGCCGAACGCGGCGCCCGCGACGGCGGTTCCGCAGACCACGGCGGCGACCGTCCCGCACGGCGATCACAACCCGCATCACGGCGGCGTCGTGTCGATGAAAGGGGATCTCCACTACGAGGTCGTGCTCGATCGCACCGGTCGATCGCATCGACTCTTCTTCACCGACGCCATCCGGGAAGACCTGCCGGCCTCGATCGCCACCGACGTCGCGCTCACGATTCGCCGGCCGAACGCGCCCGACGAACCCATCGCGATGACGATCGACGAGTTCGGCGAGAGCTGGGTCGGCAGCGGCCGCGCGGCCGACATCACGCCGGCGACGATCGTGCGCGTCGCGTTCTCCGTTCATCACGAGCCGTACTGGATTGACATTCCCTACGGCGCGCCCTCAGCGTCGGGGAAGCCGTGAAGCCGCAGGGGTCAGGTCGACGGTAATCCTGGCAACGCCGACGCGTCTTTGAGCGAGGCGAGCGCCGCGAGGAGCACATGCTCGCGGTCGGATCCCTTGGCCGCCTTGCCCATCTTACCGATCGCCGCGCCAAGCGTGTCGGCGACCTGCGCCGAACATTCCGGTCGAAGGCCGTTGGCCGCCTCGCGCAGCGCCACGGCTGCGTGGTAGACGATGAACGGCATCTCGATCTGATCTTCCGATCCCGGCGCGCGTTCGAACCGCTGCAGAAGCCACGACAGGCTACTGCAGGAGGGGAACGCCTGCAGGACGGCGATCGCGGCGAGCCGTTCCCCGGCGGAGGCGCTCGCTTGAAGGTGCGGCAGCCACGCTCTCGCCTCCGCCGCGATCGCGCGCAGCCGCGTCACCAGGTTCTCCATGCGCATCGTGCGCGGCGTGCCCGCGGGCATCAGTTCGCGAATCAGATCGTATTCCTTGGCGAGATCGGACAGCTGTCGCGGCGTGTCCGCCGCGGCGGCCGATGGCGGTGGTGCGATCGATGCCGCTCTCTGTGCGAACTCACGGTAGAGCAGCTGTGTGAGATGCGGGCGGAAGATGTTGGCGAACTCGGACGCGCTGGAGTACCGCCACACCAGCGCGGCGCGCTGCACGCGCTCGCGGAACGCCTGGACCTGCGCGAGCTGATCGATCGCCTGGCGCGAGTCGGGAAACGGCGCCGCTTCGTCGGAGAAGTAGAAGAGCACGTGCGGCGTCCCGGTCTTCGCGCCGTGCTCGAGCGCGATGTTGAATTCCTCTTCCGTGCCGCTGCCGGCGCGCCCGGTCGGCGTGCCGAAGCGGCGGCCCATGATCCCGACGAAGATGTCGTAGTCGCCCAGTTGCTCGTTGATCAGTTGCTGCGCCCGGCCGGCGCCGGGATAGACATGCGTCTCCCACGCGATGAGCTCGAGGACGATCTTGAGCTCCGGGGCGATCGTTCGATTCAGCTCCGCCACGACGCTTCCGGCAGCCGCCCGTTCGCGGCTCACGTCCGACGGCGACGACACGAGAATCCGGATGCGCCGTTCGGCGGCATCGACAGGGGCGGGCGCGGGCATCGACTCGAGGGCGACCGAGCCGGGACGCTTCGATGGCTGGCTGGGCGCCGGCGGCGCCGGCAGGGCCCTCGTCGCGGCCGCGGCCGCCAGGTTCAGGTTGTCGACCGAGGCGACGAGCGAACGGGAAATTTCGAGCTTGATTGCCGGGTCGTCGGTGGACTGCGCGACCGTGTTCGCCGAGCTCACGACGACGCGCGCGCGATCGGTATCGCCGAGCCTTCCGAACGCGACCGCCACCGCCGACAGCTCCGTGGCGCGCTCCAATGGATCGGCAATCTCGTTCGCGGACTCGAGCGAGGCGACGAGAATCTCGGTCGCCTGTTCGCTGCCGATGCTGTCGGCGTACTGACGGAGGAACCTCGCCCGATCGGCAGGATTGGAGATGCGGCGAGAGGCGAACACCGCGGCATGCACGGTGCTGTTCGTCGACGGCCGATCGGCTATCGCGCGGCGGGGTTCGGCTCCGGCCATGGAATCCGGCCTGCGTCCGAGGTCGAGCCGAAGCTGATACTCCTGGAATGTGCGGTCGTCCTCGAGGGTGTCGACGTCGACGCGGAAGGCATGCTGCTTGGCGGACCAGGCGCGCGGCCACACCCGCACCGACGTGGTTCCGCCTTCGGCGTGAACCGATCCGAAGCTGTACCCGTAGCGCAGCGGCGCGCTGCCTGGGGTCGCGATGTCATGCGAGGCGCCGGACACGATCTGGATCAGTTGTTGGCCGCCGCCAAACTGCACCAGCGAAGAGCTCGCATCGTGGACGTGACCCGAGAGGTGGACATGCGCGTGCCGGCGTACGACCTGGCGGACGCCATCGGCATCGCGCAGCCAGTCGAACGGATGATGCGAGAGCACGATGACGAGCTCGTTGGGACGGCGCTCGGTGATCAGGCAGTTGGTCAGCTGCTGGTTGCCGATCTCGAGATGTCCCGAGTCGGCGTCGTCGGCGCACAACAGGCTCGTGTTCAGCCCGATCAGGCGCACGTCGAGACCGGCGGCGGCCTTCAACGTGTGGCTCCAGAACAGATCGGAGGTCTGGACGCCGAACCCCTTCGCGAACGCCAGGTAGTTCGCCTGGCGCTTGCGCAGCAGCACTTCGTCATCCGGGTATGCCCACACGCTGTCGATCCGATCGAGGCCGGATCGCAGCGCGTCGACGAGACGCTTCACGTTGCGATCGGCTTGATCGACGGCGCGCTGCACGTCGTGGTTGCCGGGAATGCAGAAAGCCCGTTCCGGGGGCAGCGCCAGATCGGCGAGCAGCTTCGTCAGCCATTGCCGGGCCTCCTCGTATTCGGGCAGCGAGCTCGGACCGGGACGGGTCACGCTGCCGCCGCTGAACGCGATATCGCCGGTCACCAGCAGCGCGTCGGGCCTGGGATAGCTCGAGCCGGCGACTTTCGCGATGTCGGCGCGCATGGCCAAGACGATCGCGCGTTGATCCCAGACCTGCATCGGCGTGCCGTGGCCGAAGTGGATGTCCGAGAGATGCACCCAGCTGAATAACGGCGCCATCGATTCGCTCACTCCCGTTTCAGTCGGCGCAGTATGCCACTTGCTCGCCCCCGGCGACAGCGCCGGTCGATCGTCGACCCGTTTGACATGCTACGTCCGTAGCACTATGCTGCGTTCGTCGCACATATGCGCACAACCCATCGTCTCGACGAATACTGGCACGATCTGGCCTTCGCGCTGCGGCAGCTGAGGCGCTCGCCGGCGTTCACCTCCATCGCCGCCTTCACGCTGGCGCTCGGCATCGGCGCCAACTGCGCGATCTTCGCGCTGGTCGACGCGGTGCTCGTCCGTCCGCTGCCGTTTCCCCAGCCCGATCGCCTGGTGATGATCTGGGAGCGGACCGAGCGCTCGGCGCGGAGCGCCGTCGCGCCGCTCAACATGACCGACTGGAACGATCGGAGCCACGCCTTCGATCTGATTGCCGGCTTCATTCCGAACATCGGCGGCATGGTCATGAACGGCAGGGACGGCACCGCCGAAACGATCACGCGGCAGTGGGTCAGCGCCGGATTCTTCGACGTGCTCGGCGTCACGGCGATCGCCGGCCGAACCTTTCGTTCCTCCGACAACGACGCGCGATCGAACGTCGTGGTCCTGAGCGAGGCGCTCTGGCAGACGCGCTTCGATCGCGATCCCGCCATCGTCGGCCGAGACCTCCGCCTGGACGGCGTGCCGTTCACGGTGGTCGGCATCGTCCCGAAAGACTTTCAGTTCTTCGAGCGGACGAGCATGTGGGCGATGATCCCCTTCGATCGTCGGCCGGAGCTGCGCGGCGCGCACCTGCTCAGCGCCATCGGACGCATGAAGCGCGGCATGACCATCGAGGCCGCGCGCGCCGAGATGGCGACGATCGCCGACGGACTGGCGCTGGAATTTCCGAACACCAACAAAGGACGCGGGATCACGGTCGAGCCGATGCACGATGCGCTCGTCGGCGGCGACCTGCGCACGACGTCGATCCTGTTTCTGGGCGTCGTCGGCTTCGTGCTGGCGATCTGCTGCGCGAACGTCGCGAATCTGCTGCTGACGCGCGCAACGGCGCGGACGCGCGAGTTCGCAATCCGGTCGGCGCTCGGCGCGAGCCGCGCGCGCATCATCCGGCAGCTGGTGACCGAGAGCCTCGTGCTCTCAGTGGTGAGCGGCGTCCTGGGAATCGGCCTCGGCGCGGCGATCCTGAGCCTCGCGCCATCGGTGATTCCGGAACGGCTGCTGCCCGGCGCGATCGCACTCGCCTTCGACGTGCGCGTGGCGGCGTTCGGCGCCATCGCCGCGATTCTGGTCGGCGTGATCTTCGGCCTCGCTCCGGCGTGGCAAGCCGCCGAGTTGTCGTCGGCGCCGGTCGTGGCCGCCGGGACGCGGACGGTCGCGGGCGGCAGCGGACGAATCCGAGCCTGGCTCGTCGTCGGCGAGATCGCGACCGCCGTCATGCTGCTCGTCGGCGCGGGCCTGCTGTTGCGCACGCTGCTGGCCGTGGACGGCGTCGATCGCGGCTATCGCGCGGATCGCGTGCTGACGATGATGGTGGATCCGCTGGGGTCGCGCTATCCGACGCGAGCCTCTCTGCTGCAGTTCTTCGACGACATCGAGCGCGAAGTCAGGGCGCTTCCCGGCGTTCGAGACGTCGCGTGGACCACGGGCCTGCCGCTCGGTCCGGCCGGTCAAGGCGGGCGTTCGTTCGAGATTGTCGGTGCGCCATCGGTCGACAGCCAGCGTCCGATTGCCGACTACCAGATCGTGAGCCCTTCGTACTTCCGGACTCTCGATCTGCCGATCGTCGCCGGGCGGGCGTTCGACGACCGCGATCGATACGAGAACGTCGCCGCCTGCATCGTGAACGAAGCACTCGTCCGCGGCTATTTCCAGGGCCGGTCGCCGATCGGAATGCGCGTCGCGATCCGGCCGGCCGGGTCTCCGCAGGCACAGCCGATTGTCAGAGAGATTGTCGGCGTCGCGCGGCAGGTGAAGGGCCGGCCGGACGAGCTCGTCGATCGGCTGCAGATCTACGTGCCGATGGCTCAGGATCCCAGGGACGACATCTATATCGCGGTTCGATCGTCAGCCGAACGCGGACATGCAGATGCGCTGGCGCCATCGGTTCGTGCGGCAATCGCACACGTCGACAAGGAGCAGTTGGTGAGCGTCCGCGATGTGCTGACCCTCGAGGACGTCGCGTGGAACGCGACGTCGCGGCAGCGATTCCGCGCCGTGATGGTGATCGCCTTTGCCGCGCTCGCGTTGCTGCTGGCCATCGTCGGCGTGTTCGGGATCCTCGGCTATTCGGTACAGCTGCGCCTGCGTGACTTCAGCGTACGCCGGGCGCTCGGCGCCGGCAGCGCCGATATCCTCCGTCTTGCGATCGGCAGCGCCGTCCGCGTGATTGGCGCAGGAACGCTGATCGGCCTGATTCTCGCTTCGATGCTCACTCGACTCCTGTCCAGCATGCTGTTCGGCGTGCAGCCGTTGGATCTCGTGACGTTCGCATCCGCGACGATCGTGCTGGCGCTGACGGCGCTGCTCGCGATGATCGGTCCCGCCTGGCGTGCGACCCGTGTCGACCCGGCCATCGCGTTGCGAGCGGAATGATCCACGAACGACGACACGGCTTCACGCGCGTTGATGACGAGGCCTCGCCGGGTGACTGGATCAGGTGCCTGGACACGCTGCAGCGTGAACCCTTCTACCGCGATTACAAGGCACGACTGCGTACGATCGTGTCCCCTCACCCAACGGGACTCTATCTCGAGGTTGGTTCCGGCGCCGGAACTGATGCGCTGGCGTTAGGCGCCACTGCGATCGGCGTCGATCGATCGATCACCATGTGCCGCGAGGCTCGTGCACGCGGTCTCGACACAGCGATTGTCGGCGACGCGGAAGCGCTGCCCCTCGCAGACGAGCTCGTCGACGGCTGCTGGTCGGACAGGACGTTCCAGCACCTCGCGAATCCGCGGCGGGCGCTCGGCGAAATGATTCGAGTCATGAAGCGTGGCGCCAGGATCGTGGTCGTCGATCCTGACTACGGCACGCAGGCCATGGAGTTTCCCGATCGAACTCTTGCGGAGAAGGTCTTCGAGTTTCGCGCGCATCATCTCCTGCGAAACGGGACGCTGGCGCACCGGATGAGGCAGTGGTTCCTCGACGCGAGCCTGGAAGAGGTGTCGGTCGAGGAGCGACAACTGATCGTGCGCGATCCGGCGTCGCTCGACCATGTGATGGGTCTTCGATCCTGGGCGCGCACGGCAATGGCGCGCGGAATCATGAGCGAGGCCGAAGCCCAGCGCTGGGAGATTCTTTACGACGAAGTTGCCGCCAGCGACAGATTCTCCTGGTCTGTTTATTTTTTTATTACGAGCGGTCGCAAAGCCTGAGGGCCCGCCTTTCCGTTGACAACCGCTCGCGGCACGTGTTACATCGCCATTCCTTTACATCGTGTGAGTTTTTCGTGAGAACCGTCGAGCGTCGGTTTTTCCCTGGAGAGGTGCTATGCGGTGCTTCTTGCGGTTCGTCTGGTTCGTCGTCGCAGCGGCGCTTTTGATCCCGGCGTCGCCTTCCAACGCGCAGGTCACAACAGCCACGCTGGTCGGGCAAGTACGCGACAGCTCGGGAGCAGTCATTCCCGGCGCGACTGTCGTCGCCACGCATGAAGGGACCGGAGTCTCGCGCGAGGCTGTGACTGACGCCAACGGCGAGTTCGTTCTCTCGGCGCTGCCGAACGGGCCTTATACATTGAAAATCGAGTTGACCGGATTCAAGACGATGCACAACCAGGGTATCCAACTCGGTGCCGGTCAAACGGTTCGTCAGACGTACACGCTCCAAGTGGGCGCCCTGGAAGAAACGGTCACAGTCGCCGGACAATCACCGCTCATTGAGACCTCGTCGTCGCTGCAGGCTGATAGCCTCGGATCGCAGGAGGTCCGCGAGCTGCCGGTCAACCGCCGCAACCTCGCGAACCTGATGAGCCTGACGCCGGGTGTGAGCACCAGTGGTGGCACGGCCGCAGGGGATGTGCAGATGAACGGCGTCGCCGCCGGAGGCACCGGCGTCACCGTGGATGGCACCGAAGCGAACTCGAATCCCGAAGCGCGATCGCTCGCGCAGTACGGCGCACAGAATCAGATCTCGGTGATGAGCCTCGACTCGATTGCCGAGGTTCAGATCGTCAAGGGTGTGCTGCCGGCGGAGTACGGCGGTGTCGCCGGCGGGCAGATCAATGTGATCAGCCGATCCGGCACGAACACGTTCCACGGGTCGGCGTTCTACGGCGGACAGAACGAAAAATTCAACGCGCGCCCCTTCTTCGCGCCGGCGAAGCCCGTCGGCACGTTCAATCAGTACGGCGGTACGCTCGGCGGGCCGGTGATCCACAACAAGGCGTTCTTCTTCGGCACCTACGAAGGCTACCGTGAAGAAGTGCAAGTGAATCTCAACCAGGTGGTGCCGTATCAGGCGGTCCGCGACGAGATTCTGCGCGCGCTGCCGTTCCCCGAGACGTCGATCGTGCTCGGCGTCCTCAAGATGCCGACCGAACCCATCGTGTCCACGAGTGGCGTCGTCGATCCGCGCATCGGACGGGCGCGCGGTCTCGGCACGCGCCGCCGCACGGAGAACCATGTCGTTGGCAAGGGCGATGTCGCGGTCATGAACGGAGCCAACCTCGCCGTCACCTACACGCGCCTGCGGCCTTTCACGCTGGAGCCGAGACTCGTCGAGAACAATGCCAACGATCGCGAGTATCCGAACGAGCAGGACCGCGTCGCCGCGCAGATGGTGATGACGCGCGGCGCGTGGGTCTCGGAGAGCCGCTTTGGATGGAACCGGACGTATCTGGCGCGCCTCGACGGATTCCTGAGTGTGATGCAGCCGAACGCGCCGCCCGAGATTCTGCCGTACGGCCGCCGCATGCCGGCATTCTCCGTGACCAATCTCTTCGCGACGCCGCGATCCGAAATCTGGGACATGTCGGGCAAGACTTACAGCTTCGAGCAGAAGCTCAGTCGCGGCTATCAGCGGCATCTGCTCAAGGCGGGGTTCCGCTTCCAGCGCGACGGCGGCGGGCGGATGAATCCGGAAAACCCATCCTTCACCTATCAGACCTATGCCGATTTGCTCGCAAACATTCCGACGTCGCTCGCCACGTCGTTCGGGGCACCGCCGCACGACTCGAAGCTGGACCAGTACGGCGGGTTCCTTCAGGACGATTGGCGTGTCGGGAATCGTCTGACGCTGAATCTCGGCCTCCGCTACGACTACTACGGGCAGGTCCGGGTCAGACCGACGACCGACGTCGCGGTGGAAATCGTCAACTACGAGGCGCCGACCGATCTGCGGAAGATGGATTTCGGACCGCTGCGCGATCCGCTGCGGCCCTACGAACCGGATGGCAATAACTTCGCGCCGCGCCTCGGGTTCGCGTGGACCGTCGATCAGCACGAGCGAACGGTCATTCGCGGTGGCGCCGGCTATCTGTTCAGTCCGCATCTGGTTGCGACGGTTCGCCAGAGCGCGGCGAACCCCTTTATTCCGTTCCGCATCACCTATAACCGGACAGAGATTGCGTCGCGTGGAATCACGTGGCCGATCTACACCGACCAGTCGAGCGTTTACGCGCTGGCCGACGCCGGCGGCAGGAGAAGCGTGTTCTCGCTGTTCGATCCGAACATCCAGGTGCCGTACACGATTCAGTCGATGGCCAGCGTGCAGCACTCGTTCGGACAGACGATGGCTGCCGAGGTCAGCTACCTGCGCACCGATGGCCGCGACTTCCCGCTGCAGCGGCAGCTCACGCAGGCCTTCGACCGGCAGACCGGCGCGCGACCGAACCCTTCACTCGGCGCGCCAGGCGGCTACTACGTCGACAGCAGCCAGACGATGGAATACAACGGACTGCAGACCTCGCTGCGCAAGCGTTTCTCGAAGCGCTACTCGTGGGACGTCAACTACACGCTGGGCAAGAGCATCGCGACGCAGGGCGGCGATCTCTCCGCGTACTACATCGCCAGCTTCGAGAACAACCAGGACTTCTGGGATCCGGAGTTCGATCGCGGACCGGCCAGCAACGATGTCCGTCATCGTATCAACGGCTCGTTCATCTACGAGCTGCCGGGAATCAACGACGGCCACGGCGCGCTCAATGCCGTGCTCGGCGGCTGGCAGTTGTCCGGCATCACGCAGTTTCGCACGGGACAGGCGCTGCGGGTTCAGCAGCCTTCGGGGATCGATCGCAGCCGGCCCGACATCGTGCCCGGTGTGGACCCTGTGTTCTCCGACTGGCGCGATCGCTGCGACGCGCGAGGCTGCATCATATTGAACTCGGCGGCGTTCGCCAGAGTGCCGGTGAGCCCCGTCACCAACGCGACGCTTCGGCCCGGAACCTATCAGCTCGATATGGCGCGCGGGCCGTCCGCGCTGAGCATGCACATGACGGTGGCCAAGGCCTTTCCGCTCGGCGCGAGCCAGCGCCTGCAGGTCCGTGCGGAGTGCTTCAACATCTTGAACCGCGCGAACTACGACAATCCCGAGCTGCGCATCAACAACGCCGACTTCGGCCGGATCACCGGCGCGAGCGGCGCGCGCGTGCTCCAGTTCGGCGGA